>JAJDNJ010000062.1 GCA_022340705.1 Betaproteobacteria bacterium | reverse complement strand
GATGCGGAACGACGCGCCCAACGTGCGATTGATCAGCGAGCCGTGCTTGCCGAGCTCGCCGAAGCCGCAGGCGATCGCCGCCGGCAGCAGGTTGATCGGTCCGGCCCAAGGGCCGCCGTGCGCTTCCGCCTGGTAGCCGCCCTCGCGCAGCCAGGCCGCGAGCAGGCGCGCGGCGCGCGTGGTGTTGTTGTACTCCTCGGCGACGACCGCCGCGCCTTCGAGGTTGTCGGGCGTGGCCGGCGCCTGGTCGATGCGCGCATGTTCCATGGCGCGCGCGACGAGCACCAGCCAGGGCAGCTCGGGAACCGGGTAGCCTTCGAAGACCCAGAGCGGGTCGAGCCGCGCAATGCCGACCAGCTCGGCGTCGTGTGCGAGCGCGTACGACTTGAGCGCCGCGCTCCAGGCCTGCGGCGTGCGCTGATCGGCCTGCGCGGCGACCGGCGGCAGCTGCTTTGGCCCGCGCGCCGCGGTGTCCCAGTAGATCCGGCGCAGACCGGGTTGGGCGTTGAAGTGCGCGACGATGGCCTCCTGCAGCGCGCCGTGCGCCTCGATCTCGGGCTTGTGCCAGAAGATCGGTGTCGGGCGGCGCGGCGCGGATTCGCCCAGGCCGTTGACCGTGTTGCCCGAGACCTTCGGCAGGCGCGCGGCGTGCTCGGGCGGCGGCGCGAAGCTGCCGCGCAGCTTTCGGTTCATGTGCGCGCCTCGAGTCGCACGCGCAGCCCGGTGGGCATCATCGAGAGCTGGTAGCGCTCGCCGACCTCGCCCGGCTCGCGCGCGACGCGGAAGTTGCGCGCGAGCATGGTGGCGACCATCTTGATCTCGGCGAGGGCGAGGTAGCGTCCCGGGCAGAAGCGCGGCCCGCCGCCGAAGGGCATCAGTACCTTCTTTGCTGACGCGAGGCGCGCGTCCTCGGCGCCGAGCCAGCGCTCGGGATGGAATGCCTGCGGTGCATCGAGCAGCTGGGGGTCCATGCCCGGCAGGCGCATCAGCGCAGTGACGATATCGCCCTGCGCGAGCTCGAACTCGCCGACCCGCACCGGCTTGAGTGCCTCGAAGGAGAGCACCGGCGCAACGGGCCGCAGGCGCATCGCCTCGCGCGTCGCGGCCTCGGCGTAGGGGAGCGCGTTGAGCTGTTCGAAGGAATCCACCTGCGCGGCCGTGCCGAGCAGGCCTGCGGCCTCGGCGTGCAGCGCGTCCTGCGTCGCCGGTGCTTCGCACAGGTAGTAGCACAGCCAGGCGAGCGTGTTCGCGGTCGTGTCCTCGCCCGCAAGCAGCGCAGTGAATACGTTGCCCGAAACGTCCGCGTCGGTGAACTCCGATCCGGGCGCATCGCGCGCGGCGAGCAGCGCCTCGATCAGGTTGCTCGGGTTCTCGCGCAGCGCCGGGTCCGCGGCGAGGCGCGCACGCGCCTGCGCAATGAAGGCGTCGACCGCGGCACGCGCCGCGGCCAGGTCGCGCTCGAGCGCGCGGTCGGCGGGCAGCTTGACGTGGCGCCAGTACGCGAACGGCGCCGTGGTGCGCCGGTTGACCATCGGAAAGATTCGCTCGAGATGGCGCTGGATGACGTCCTCGCCGCCCTCGATCGTGTTGATGTCGGCGCCGAAGGCGAGCCCGGCAGTGACGTCGACCGTGTAGCGCATCAGCTCGGCCTGGATGTCGAGCACCTCGCCCGTCGCCGCGGCGCGTTGCCAGCGCCGGCGCAGGCGCGCGGTGACCGTGACCAGGCTCGGAAAATAGCGCTTGAGCCGCGCCGGATCGAAGGCGCGCATCACCAGACGGCGCTGGCGCTCCCAGGTCTCGCCCTCGGCCGAAAACACGCCGGCAATGCCCATCTCGCGAAACACCGACTGCACCGGTCGCGCGCGGCGGAAGGTCCAGGGCCGCGCGCGCAACAGCTCCATGATGGTTAGCGCGTCGGCCACCACCAGCATGTCGCGTCCGATCAGTCGCAGGCGATAGGGCGTGCTGAAGCGCTGCGCCCAGTCCTCGAGCTGCAGGTGCATGCGCGAGGGACGGAACTGCAGGATGTTGCCGAAATAAGGCATCCCACCCGGTCCCGGCAGGGCGGCAATCGATCGGGCAGCGGCGTGCGAGATCTCGGCCATAGCGGCGCCGTCTTGGCGCAGCCGCAGTGTACCCGGGCCGGCGCGCGCGCTGCGCCGGGCGGGCGGCCCGTCTCAGGCGGGCCCGGTGCCCGCTTCGTCGAGGTGCTCGGCGACCAGATCGAGCAGGCTGCCCATCTTGCGGTCCCAGTGGTAATGCGCCTGGCCGTCGTCAAAGCTCAGACGGCAGTTTTCGCAGCTGGTGACCGCCTTTTCGGCACCGCTCTCCACGACCTGTTTCATCTTGATTGCGAACGCCCGCCGGCGATGCTCGTCGGCGCGGTGCAGGGTAACGACCCCGCCGCCGCCTCCGCAGCACCAGTTGGCGTCGCCGCCGTTCGGCATCTCGCGCAGGTCGGCCTTGAGCCCCGCGAACACCTCGCGCGCCGCGCCGGTCGCACCTCCGCGGCGCGAGACCTGGCAGGGGTCGTGGTAGGTGAGCGAAGCCGTCGGCCTGCGCGTGCGCAGCCGGCCTTCGCGCATCGCGCGCGCGAGAAATTCGGAGATGTGCAGCACCTCGAAGGGCAGCGGCTTCCCGTACAGGTTGGCGCCCTGCCAGCGCAGCGCGCCGTAGGCGTGGCCGCATTCGGGCAGCACCAGCAGCTTGGCCTCGCAGGCGATCGCCGCGTTGATCAGGCGCAGGCTGAGGGCCTTCTGCCAGGCGAGATTGCCCGAGAGCATGCCGAAGTTGGTCGCCTCGTAGCCGTCGCTGCGCAGGGTCCAGTCGTAGCCGGCGTGCTTCATCACCTTGGCCAGCGCCGTCAGCGAACTCGGATACTTCATGATCCCGATCGAGGACAGCGTCATCAGCACCTCGGCCTTCGGCTTGTCGAGCGGAATCTCGACCTCGTGCTCGTCCTCGAGCCACTCGATGCGCTCCTTGAGCACCTTGGGCGTCGCCCCGAGCGGGCTGCCTTCGCGCTCGGCGCGCTCGGCTACGGCCCAGAGCTCGTGCGGCACCAGCCCGGCCTCGAACATCGCGTGGCGCGCGAGCCCGACCAGCGCGGCGATGTCGATCCCCATCGGGCAGACCATGCTGCAGCGGCCGCACATGGTGCAGCTGTCGTAGAGCAGCTCCTGCCACTCGCGCAGCTCGTCCGCGGTCACCGCAGGCTTGAGGTCGAAGGTTCGCGTGAGCCAGGCGAAGGGGCCGGCTTCGCGCTTCCAGGCTTGCTTGAACGGCTCGACCTTCCAGATCGGCGTGTAGCGCGCGTCCTGGCTGGTGACGTAGAAATGGCAGGCCTGCGCGCAATGGCCGCAGTGCACGCAGGATTCGAGATAGGCCGCAGTCGTCGAGTTCATGTCGCGCGCGAATGCCTTCATCGCGCGATCGACGCGCTCGGCATCGGACAGCTCGCCCTGCGCATCCGAGCGCACCACGGGCTTCTTGATCGAGAAACGCGGCGCGTCGAAATCCAGCGGATGCTTGGCGTCGAGCTCGTTCATAGCGCGGCCCCCTTACGTGTGAATTCGACCCCGGTGCGGTAGCGCGACACGAACACCAGCACGGCGTGCGCGAGCTTGCCGAACGGGAACCAGATCAGCAACAGCTCGAGGCTGAGCAGGTGCACGGCGAGCAGGGTGGGATCGGGCGTCGCCGGCGCGACCATCGGCGTGGCCGGGACATAGGTCTGCTCGATCAGGGCCATGCCGGTGACGATCGGCAGCATGGTCACGATCCAGGTGAAGTAGTCGTCGAAATTCGACAGCAGGCGCTGAACGTCGTCGGTCAGGCGCGTGGCGAGGGCGAACACCAGGCCGACGATCGCGAAGGCCGTCGCAATGTAGGTCACCCAGTCGGGCAGTGCGGCCCACGACAGCCCGGTGAGGCGTTCGATGAATCCGATGTGCGGCGCGAAGGCGAACACGATCACCGCGATGCCGATGTGGTAGGCGTAGGCGTTGATCGTTCCGGTCATGCCGATGCGCTCGTACGCGCTGCGCGGAAGCATGCGCTGCCAGATCGCGCGCAGCCCGCCGCCGACCGTATCGCTGCTGCGCGGCGCCGAGTAGTCGGGTTTGCGCGGGCGGCGGAACACTGCCCACAGGCGCCAGGCCGTGCCGAGAAAGAACACCAGCAGGGCCACGGTCAGTACCGGTCCCCGCGCAAGTTCAAGCAAGGTCATTACGCTCTCCTCCTACCGAAGTGCGTTCCGCTCCAGTCTTTACTGCACCGCGCAAAAACGGTTGATCTAGGTCAAACGCACCGAAACGCCGCGCATTAGCATCGGCTGCGGCGACCGTAATGGCCCCTGGCGATTGCGGTTGGGGCGCGTCTCACAGGGAGAGTTCACGCACATGGCAACCGAGTCCACCTATAACTACAAGGTCGTGCGCCAGTTCGCGATCATGACCGTCGTCTGGGGCGTCGTCGGGATGCTCGTCGGCGTGATCATCGCGGCGCAGCTCATCTGGCCGGATCTGACCTACGGCATTCCATGGCTGTCGTACGGCCGGCTGCGCCCACTGCATACCAACGCGGTGATCTTCGCCTTCGGCGGCTGCGCCCTGTTCGCGTCGTCCTACTACGTCGTGCAGCGCACCTCGCACGCGCGGCTGTTCTCCGACGGACTTGCCGCGTTCACGTTCTGGGGCTGGCAGGCGGTCATCGTGCTCGCCGCGGTCACTCTGCCGCTCGGCATCACGACGGCGAAGGAATATGCCGAGCTCGAGTGGCCAATCGACATCCTGATCGCGCTGGTCTGGGTGGCCTACGCGATCGTGTTTTTCGGCACGCTGGCCAAGCGCAAGGTCGAGCATATCTACGTCGCCAATTGGTTTTTCGGCGCTTTCATCCTCACGATCGCGGTCCTGCACATCGTCAACAGCGCCGAAGTGCCGGTCACGTTCTGGAAGTCGTACTCGGCCTATGCCGGCGCGCAGGATGCGATGGTGCAGTGGTGGTACGGGCACAACGCGGTGGGCTTCTTCCTCACCGCAGGCTTCCTCGGGATGATGTACTACTTCGTACCGAAGCAGGCGGGCCGCCCCGTGTACTCCTACCGCCTGTCAGTGGTGCATTTCTGGGCGCTGATCTTCACCTACATGTGGGCCGGCCCGCACCACCTGCACTACACCGCGCTGCCAGACTGGGCGCAGTCGCTCGGCATGATCTTCTCCCTGATCCTGCTCGCGCCGTCATGGGGCGGAATGATCAACGGCATCATGACCCTGTCGGGCGCCTGGCACAAACTGCGCACCGACCCGATCCTGAAGTTCCTCATCGTCTCGCTCTCGTTCTACGGCATGTCGACCTTCGAGGGGCCGATGATGTCGATTAAGACGGTCAACGCGCTTTCGCACTACACCGACTGGACGATCGGCCACGTGCACAGCGGGGCGCTCGGCTGGGTCGGCCTGGTGACCATGGGCTCGATGTACTACCTGATCCCGCGTCTTTTCGGGCGCACCGAGATGTACTCGACGCGCCTGATCAACGTCCACTTCTGGGTCTCGACGATCGGCATCGTGCTCTACATCGCGGCGATGTGGATTGCGGGTGTGATGCAGGGTCTGATGTGGCGCGCGGTGGGAGACGACGGCACGCTGACCTACAGCTTCGTCGAGAGCGTCAAGGCGACCTATCCGTTCTACGCGATCCGCCTGCTGGGCGGGCTGCTCTATCTCTCGGGGATGCTGATCATGTTCTACAACATGGTGAAGACGATCGCGGGCAACAGGGCGGTCGACGCGGCCATCCCAGCGCCAGCGGCCGCGGCGCACGCCTGACGCGAAAGGACGCGAGCCATGAAATTCACGCATGACATGATCGAGCGCAACCAGGCGCTGATGATCGTCCTCGTTATCCTGCTCATCGCGGTCGGCGGCCTGGTCGAGATCGTGCCGCTGTCGTTCATGAAAACGGTCACCGAGCCGGTCAAGGGGCTCAAGCCCTACGACGCGCTGCAGCTCACCGGACGCGACGTCTACATCCGCGAGGGCTGCTACAACTGCCACTCGCAGATGGTGCGTCCGTTCCGCGCCGAGGTCGAGCGCTACGGGCCGTACTCGGTCGCGGGCGAGTTCGTCTACGACCATCCGTTCCAGTGGGGGTCGAAGCGCACCGGACCCGATCTGGCGCGGGTCGGCGGGCGCTACTCGGACGAGTGGCACCGGATCCACCTGAACGATCCGCGCGACGTGGTGCCGGAGTCGAACATGCCGGGCTACCCGTGGCTGGCGCGCAACGCCGCGGACGCCGCGGACGTCGCGGCGAAGATGCGCGCGCTGCGAGCGGTCGGCGTGCCCTACAGCGATGCCGATATCGCGGGCGCGGCCGCCGCGCTCAAGGACAAGACCGAGCTGGACGCGCTGATCGCCTACCTGCAGGGGCTCGGCACGGCGCGCCAAGGTCTGGCCGCGGCACAGTAAAGGGCGAGAGGACGAGATGGACATCAACGACCTGAGAAGTTTGCTGACGGTGCTGGCCTTTGTCAGCTTCGTCGGCATCGTCTGGTGGGCGTACGCGCCTTCGCGGCGCAAGCGCTTCGAGCGCGACGCCATGTTGCCGTTCGAAGAGACGGGCGTGCCGGATGACGAGGGAGCGCGGAAATGAACGAGTTCACCAGCAGTTTCTGGAGCTACTACATCGGGGTGATCACGCTCGTATCGATCATCGGCTGCGCGGTCTTTCTCAAGGCGCAGAGCGTGCGGCGGATCGAAACCAAAGAGGGCGGCACCGCGACCACCGGCCACGTCTGGGACGAGACGCTGACCGAGTACCATCACCCGCTGCCGCGCTGGTGGTCGTGGCTGTTCTATCTCACGGTGGCGTTCGCGCTGCTCTACCTCGTGCTCTACCCCGGGTTGGGCAGCTGGAAGGGCGTACTCGGCTGGACCCAGGTCGGCCAGCTCAAGGCCGAGGACGAGCGCATGGAAGCCAAGGTCGGGCCGATGTACGAAAAATTTGCCGCCCAGCCGATCCCCGAGCTCGCCAAGAACGCCGCGGCGATGGCAACCGCGCAGCGTCTGTTCCTCAATCATTGCGCGCAGTGCCACGCCTCGGACGGCGGCGGCTCGCGCGGCTTTCCGAACCTGACCGACAACGACTGGCTGTGGGGGGGGACGCCGGAAGCCATCCAGACCACCATCACCAACGGGCGCATGGGCGTCATGCCGCCCTGGGGACCGGTGCTCGGCGAGCAGGGCGTCAAGGACGTCGCGCATTACGTCATGTCGCTCTCGGGCATGCCGGCGGACAGCATCCGCGTGGCGCGCGGCAAGCCGCTGTTCGCGACGAACTGCGTCGCCTGCCATGGCCCGGAGGGCAAGGGCAACCCGGCGCTTGGCGCGCCCAATCTCACCGACAAGACCTGGCTCTATGGCGCGGGCGAGCCGGTGATCATCGAAACCATCACCAAGGGGCGCAACAACCAGATGCCGGCGCACAAGAACATTCTGTCGCCGCAGAAGATTCACCTCCTGGCGGCGTACGTCTATTCTCTGTCGCACAACAAGTAAGCGAAGCGGACGGGCGCCATGGGGCCCGTCTTGAAACCGGTGCGCAAGGACGATTCCACGGGAGGGCCGGCGGCCGCGCAACCCGCGCCACCGGCTCCCGAGACGGCGGACATCGCCGTCATGAACCAGCCGCTTTACGTCGCGGCGGCGAAAATCTATCCGCGCGCGGTGCACGGCTGGTTCGCCGCCTGGCGCTGGGCGCTGGTCTGGGCCACCCAGCTGGTGTTCTACGGCGGGCCCTGGCTGAGCTGGAACGATCGCCAGGCGGTGCTGTTCGACATCGCGCAGCGCAAGTTCTACATCTTCGGGCTCGTGTTCTGGCCGCAGGACGTTATCTACCTGACGATCTTGCTGGTGATCTCGGCCTTGAGCCTGTTCCTGTTTACCGCGGTCGCCGGGCGGCTGTGGTGCGGCTATGCATGCCCGCAGACGGTCTACACCGAGATCTTCCTCTGGATCGAGCGCAAGATCGAGGGTGATCGCAACCAGCGCATTCGTCTCGACCGCGGCGATTGGGGCGCGAAGAAGCTCGGCCTCAAAGCCGTCAAGCACGCGGTCTGGATCGCACTCGCGCTGTGGACCGGATTCACCTTCGTCGGCTACTTCACGCCGATCCATGAGCTGGGACGCTCGGTGCTGCAGCTCGTGGGATGGAGCGCCGGGGCCCCCAGCGCGACGATCGGCCCCTGGGCGACGTTCTGGATCCTGTTCTACGGCTTCGCCACCTACGGCAACGCGGGCTGGATGCGCGAGCAGGTGTGCAAGTACATGTGCCCTTATGCGCGCTTCCAGAGCGCGATGTTCGACCGCGACACGCTGATCATCACCTACGACGGGGAACGCGGCGAACCGCGTGGTCCGCGCGCGCGCGGACGCGACAAGGGCGGGCTCGGCGACTGCGTCGACTGCGGCATCTGCGTGCAGGTCTGCCCGACCGGCATCGACATCCGCGAGGGCTTGCAGTACGAGTGCATCGGTTGCGCGGCCTGCATCGACGGTTGTGACCAGGTCATGGACAAGATGGGCTATCCGCATGGCCTGATCCGCTACTCGACACAGCACGCGCTCGATAACAAGCTCGGGGTGCGCGAGATGTGGCGACGCGTATTCCGGCCGCGCGTGCTGGTCTACAGCGCGGTGCTGTGGGCGATCATTTTCGCCGCGGCGTTCGCGCTCTATGCGCGCGTGCCCCTCAAGGTCGACATCATCCGCGACCGGGCGGCGATTGCGCGCGAGGTTGAGGGCGGTCTGGTTGAGAACCTGTACCGCGTGCAGCTGATGAACACCCAGGAGAAGGCGCGCCGCTTCGCACTGAAAGCGGAAGGTTTGCCGAGCCTCATCCTGGTCGGCGACAGGACATTCGAGGTCCCGGGCGCCTCGGCGCGTCTCGTGACGCTGAAGCTGCGCGTTTCGCCCGCGCAGGTGGCGGCGGGCAAGTACCCGATCACTATCGACGTGCAGGCGGAAGACGATCCCGGCGTCGCGGTGCGTGAGAAATCCATATTTATCGTGAGATGATGCAATGATTGTGGAGTCGATATTGAGCGATCGTCCCTGGTACCGAGAGCCTTGGCCCTGGATCCTGATGTCGGTTCCGGCGACCGCCGTGGTCGCGGGCATCATCACGCTCTGGCTCGCGGTCTCGAGCGCGGACGGGCTGGTCGCAGAGGACTATTACAAGCAGGGACTCGCCATCAATCGCGTCATCGAGCGCGAGGAGGCGGCGCAGCGCCTCGGCCTCACTGCGAGCGTTGCGCCTGTCCCGGGTCGGCTCGAGCTGCGCCTGGACGGTGCGCCAGGCGTGCGCCCGCCGGCGCTGTTCGTGCGCCTCGCGCACGCGACGCGCGCCGGGCATGATATGCGCTTGCGGCTCGAGGCGGTGGCCGACGGACGCTACGAAGCCGAGCTGCCTGCGCTGCCGCCGGGACACTGGCACCTGTCGATCGAGGATCCGCAGGCGAGCTGGCGCATCGCGGGGACCTGGTCGGGTGCGATGCAGCCTTTCGTGCTCGATACGCGGGCGCACTGAGCGCGGGCAGTCGGGAGCAGAGGAGGTCGGGAGATGAGGCGCGCGATCTGGATACTGTGGCCGTCGTTCATCGTCGGCGGCATCGGCGAGGTCATATTTTTCACCATGTTCGATCCGCAGGAGCTCTACCTGTTCGGCGAGCCGACCACGCTCAGCCGGCTCGGCGTGTACACGATCGGATTCTTTCTGTGCTGGGGCTTCGCCGCGGCCTCGAGTGCGCTGACCTGCTTTCTGCAGCGCAGCGCGAGCGAGATCAACCGTCAGCGCGTCCCCGAAAGAGGATCATGACGCGGGCGCGCTGGATTGCCTCGGCGCTCGTCTGCGCGGCGCTGCCACTTGGGGCGTGGTCCCAGACGCCGGCCGCCGATGCGGCGCGCGGCAAGCAGCTGTACGAGACGCACTGCGGCGGCTGCCACTATGAGCGGCTGCATGAGCGCCCGCGCGAGCGCTCGATTGTGCATTCGATGGCCGAGCTGCGCAGCCAGGTCGCGCAGCGCGCCGCACTGACCGGGCGTCCGTTCACGCTCGAGGACATCGACGACATCGCCGAGTACCTGAATCGCTCGCACTACCGGTTTACGAAGTAGGGGTCCGTGCGGCTGACATTTCTCGGGGCCGCGGGCGAGGTGACCGGGTCCTGCTACCTGGTCGAAACCGGCGAAATCAAGTTCCTGATCGACTGCGGCATGTTCCAGGGCGGCGGGCGCGGGCGCGCCGGCGCCGCGCAGCGCAATCGCCGCTTCGGCTTCGATCCGACGGAGATCGCGTTCGTACTGCTGTCGCACGCGCACATCGATCACTCCGGGCTCATCCCGCGTCTGGTCGCCCTCGGCTTTCGCGGCGCCGTGTACGCCACGCGCGCCACCGTGGACCTGCTCGGCGTCATGCTGCCCGACAGCGGCCACCTGCAGGAGAAGGAGGCCGAGTGGGAGAACCGTGGGCGATTCCGGCGCGGGCGCGGACGCGAGCTGGCGCCGCTCTACACCGTGCAGCAGGCGCGCGACAGCCTGAAGCAGCTGCTGCCGGTGGACTACGACGCCGAAGTCAGGCCGCACGCTTCGGTGCGCTGCCGGTTCCGCGACGCGGGTCATATCCTCGGCTCGGCGATTCTCGAGATCGGGGTGCGCGCCAACGGGCGCGAGCGCCACATCGTGTTCTCCGGCGACCTCGGTCAGCCCGGGCATCCGATCGTGCGCGACCCGACGCCGATCGCGCGTGCCGACCTCCTGCTGGTCGAGTCGACTTACGGCAACCGCAACCACCGGGATCGCGCTGCGACTCTGGAGGAATTTGCGGTGGCGCTCGAGGAAACTCTCGAGCGCGGGAAGGGAAACATCGTAATACCGGCCTTTGCGGTCGGGCGCACGCAGGACATCCTCTACGTGATGTCCGAGTTCTGCCGCAGCGGCCGTGTCTGTCCGCCCAGGATCTACGTCGATTCGCCGATGGCGCTCGCCGCCACGCGCATCACGCTCGACCATCCCGAGCTCTACGATCGCGAAACCGCGCGCCTGAGCGCCTGGATGCAGGATGGGCAGGGCAAGACCGAAATCCGGTTCACCGAGGACGTCGAGGACTCGAAGCGCATCAATGCGATTCGCTCCGGCGCGGTGATCCTGTCGGCGAGCGGGATGTGTGAAGGCGGGCGTATCAAGTACCACCTCAAGTACAACCTGCCACGCCGGGAGTGTGCGGTCGTGTTCGTCGGCTTTCAGGCCGCGGGCACGCTTGGTCGCCGCATCGTTGAGGGCGCCAAGACGGTGCGCATCTTCGGCGAAACCATTCCGGTGCGCGCGCGCGTGCACACCATCGGCGGGCTGTCGGCGCACGCCGACCAGATGGCCTTGCTTGGCTGGCTCGGCAAGTTCCACGCGCCGCCGGGCGCGACCTGGGTGGTGCACGGCGAGCCGCTCGCCGCGCAGGCGCTGAGTGAGCGCATCGTCGAGGACCTGGGCTGGAGCGCGGAAAGCGTCGGCGTCGCGCGCGCCGCGCAGACGATCGAACTCTGAACAAAGAGGGGGCTTGCGCCCCCTTTGCTCTCGCCCAACTTCCGAAGAATGAGGGGTCGCGTGGCGTACGCGGCGCGGCCCGCTCGGAACTAGTGCTTGCCGCCGAGCACCTGCTCGAGGCCGTCGATGTTGGTGATGCGCACGTGCTTCTGCTGAACCTCAATCAGGCCGTCTTCCTGGAACTTCGAGAACAGCCGGCTCACGGTCTCGAGCTTGAGTCCGAGATAGCTGCCGATCTCCTCGCGCGTCATGCGCAGGTGAAAGTCCGAGGGCGAATAGCCGCGGCGCATGAAGCGCTTGGACAGGTTGAGCAGGAATACCGCAAGGCGCTCCTCTGCGCGCATCGAGCCAAGCAGCATCATGACGCCATGGTCGCGCACGATCTCGCGCGACAGCACGCAGTGCAGGTGGCGCTGCAGCGTCGGGATCTCGCGCCCGAGTTCCTCGACGAGCGAGAACGGCAGCACGCAGACCTCGCAGTCCTCGAGGGCAACGGCGTTGCCGTGATAGCTGCCCGCGCCGATGCCGTCCATCCCGAGCAGCTCACCCGGCATGTTGAAGCCGGTGACCTGCTCGCGCCCGTCCTCGTTCAGGATCGTGGTCTTGAAGAACCCGCTGCGCACCGCGTAGATCGAATGGAATTCGTCGCCCGCGTTGAACAGTGCCTCGCCACGGCGCACGCGCCGGCGCGCATAGACGATTTTTTCGACGCGCGTGAGGTCCTCGTCGTCGAGGCCCTTCGGCAGGCAGAGCTCGCGCAGATTGCAGCTCGAGCAGGTGACCTCGAACTTGCGCATTGCGCCGATGTCGAGGGTTCGCAACGGGACGACTTTCGAAGCCGCGTGGTTCGTGGTCACTGTGCTCATGATGACTCCTCTCCTGTGAATCAATGTATCCGGTCGGACCGGACGCTCTGCGCGCGCTTGGCCAACGCATCGCGCATACGTCCAAATTCAGTGCTCTTGTCGAAGAACCCTTGCACCCCAAGGCGCTCTGCGTTGCGCCGGTACGGCACCGCGGAAAGATTGCTCAGCACGAACACCTCGACCGACGCGGTCGGAGCGTCCGGCGCGCGCAGCGCGCGCAGCACGTCGAAGCCACTGCCCTCGGCGAGGTGCAGGTCGAGCACGACCACGTCGGGGCGTACGGCGCGGATCCCCTCGATCGCGCTTTGCGCTTCGGCAGCAACACCGACCGTTTGGGCACCTTCGATCTCGCCGAGCATCGCCTGCAGCCGCTCGCGCACCGCGGGCGAGTCCTCGACCACGAAGATGCGTACCGCGGGCGCGGCCTGGAGCGGAAGATCGGCGGGGTTCATGGGCGCCAGTCTCTCCCTGGGCGCCGCCGGTGGCTATCGGCGCTGCCTGATCCGGCATGTCAGAAAAGTCTGATCGACGTTGGGGTCAGACCCCTGTGGATAAGTCCACGGCTGCCATACCGGGATCCGGCCATTCCGAGGATAAGTCTTTGTCTGAGCTTCGGAATTGCGGCGACCATGGACCGGACTTATCCACAGGGGTCTGACGCCTTACACCAAGTCGTGCTCCAGTGCGTAGCGCACCAGTCCGGCGGTGCTCGACAGACCGAGCTTTTGCTGCACGCGGGCCTTGTGGGTGCTGACAGTCTTCACCGAGAGGTGGAGCTGCTCGGCAATCTCGGTCGGCGTACGGCCGGACGCGAGCAGGCGGAAGACCTCGAACTCGCGGTCCGAGAGCAGGCTGTGCGGCGGCACGTCGACGCCGTGGGCGCTCGCGAGCAGGCTTGCCGCGGTGGCCTCGCTGATCGCCACCCCGCCGGCGGCCACCTTGCGCAGCGCCGAGACGAGCTGCTCGGCAGCGGTGTCCTTGGTGAGGTAGCCCGAGGCGCCTGCCTTCAGCGCGCGCGCCGCGTACTGCTGCTCGCCGTGCATCGAAAGCACCAGAATGCGCAACTTGGGGCGCTCGAGGCGCAGGCGCTTGATCAGGTCGATGCCCGCCAGACCCGGCATCGACAGGTCGAGGAGCGCAATATCGAACGCCTGTGCGCGCACCAGCGCGAGCGCTTCGTCTCCGCTCGCGGCCTCGGCCGCGACCTCGATCCCGTTTGCCGCACCGAGGATGCCTTTCAGGCCGTCGCGTACGAGCTTGTGATCGTCGGCGATCAGCACGCGAATCATGCGGTGCCCTCCGCAGCCGTCCCGAGCGGCAGGCGCAGGCGCAGCCGCGTGCCGCCGCCCGGCTCGCGCGCGACCTCGAGCGAGCCGCCGAGATACAGCGCGCGCTCGCGCATCCCCTTGAGGCCGAGCGAGCGCGGCTTCGCGATGTCCTCCGCGTCGATGCCGCGGCCATCGTCCTCGACCTCGAGCAGCACCGCGCCTCCGTCGAGGCGCAGCACGATGCGCGCGCGCTTCGCCTGGGCGTGGCGCCCGATGTTGGTGAGCGATTCTTGCAGCCCGCGGTACAGCGCGGTGGCAATTCCGCGTTCGAGCGTTTCGAGCCCTGCTTCCTGCGGCAGCTCGAGCGAGCAGGCGATGCCCGAGCGGCGCGAGAAGTCTTCGACCAGCCAGCTCGCCGCATCCGCCAGACCGAGATCGTCGAGCATGAGCGGGCGCAGGTCGGCGGAGATGCGCCGCACCGAGCCGACGGTCTGATCGAGCACTGCATTCATCTGTTCGACCTTGCTGCTGGTCTCGGGCGCTGCGTTCGGCAGGTGATCGCGCAGCCAGGCCACGTCCATCTTGAGCGCGGTGAGCAGCTGTCCCAGCTCGTCGTGCAGCTCGCGCGCGATCAGCGTCTTTTCCTCCTCGCGCGCTTCGAGCACGCGCGCCGAGAGCTCGCGCAGTTCGTCCTGCTGGCGGCGCAGCGCATCCTCGAATGCCTTGCGCCGCGTGACATCGCGCAGAATCACCGTGAAATAGTGGCGTGCGCCCGAGCCGGTCTTCGAAATCGACGCCTCGATCGGGAACTCGCTGCCGTCGGAGCGCAGCGCCCAGAGCGGGCTTTGGTCGCCCATGCGGCGCGTCGTCAGGCCAGTGCGCGCGAACTGCTCGATATGCGCATGATGCGCCACGCGAAAGCGGGCGGGAATGAAGCGCTCGAGCAGCGCCCCAATGGCCTCGTGCCGCGCACAGCCGAAGGCGCGCTCGGCTGCCTCGTTGAACAGCACGATGCGTTGGGCATCGTCGACCGTGATGATTGGATCCATCGCGGTCTCGACGATCGCGCCGAGCCGTGTCGTCGCTTCGTCGAGCGCCATCCGCATGCGCTCGGATTCGGCATCGACGCGCAACCCCATTCGCACGAAGGCCACCGCAACGAGTGCGAGCACGGCGATATCGAAGACGGCGTCGATCACGACCAGCCAGGGCTGGTGGTTGCCGGCGACCAGCGTCGCCAGATTGAGCAGGAGCAGCGCGGACGCCACGCCGAGCGCGGCAGCGACGATCGAGGGCGTGATCCAGCGCGGCGTCACCGAGGGACGCGCGCGCGGTGCAGAATTTCTCAAATCAGGTATCGCGGCCACCCGGGCTTTGACTCAGGTCAAGCGCCCCATCACGCCACCGCGTACCGTGGCGGCTGGGGCTGGCAGAACGGTCCGGCCTTGTGCATGGTGATGAACTATCCCGCCTCCGATCTGGTTATCGATCCGGTCCTGATACGACGGCACGACGTCAGCGGGCCACGCTATACCTCGTACCCGACCGCCGACCGGTTCGTCGAAGCTTTCGGAGAGGCCGAGTGCCGGCATTGGATCGCCAAGCGCAATATCGGTGGCATTACGCAGCCGCTTTCCGTCTACGTCCACATCCCGTTCTGCAACACGCTGTGCTACTACTGCGCATGCAACAAGATCGTGACGCGCGGCCACACAAAGTCGGCGAAGTATATCAAGAGCCTCGGCGCGGAAATCGCGCGCGTCGGCGAGCTGCTTGGCGAAGACCGACGGATCTGCCAACTGCATTGGGGTGGCGGCACGCCGACCTTCCTCGACCGCGACGAGATGGCCGAGCTGAGCGCTCTGCTGCGCGCGCAGTTCGAAGCCGAGGGGGATTGCGAATGCTCCATCGAAGTCGATCCGCGCCGGGTCGAGGCGGGGCGCATGGCCTTTCTCGCCGGGCTCGGCTTCAACCGGGTCTCGATCGGCGTGCAGGACTTCGATGCTGCAGTACAACAAGCGGTGCACCGAATCCAGAGCGAAGACGTGACGCGCCGGGTGATCAATGAGGCGCGTGCAAGCGGTTTCCGTTCGGTCAACCTTGACCTGATTTACGGTTTGCCGAAACAGACGCTCGAGAGCTTCTCGTCGACGCTCGACAAGGTGCTCGACATTTCGCCCGATCGGATCGCGCTTTACAACTACGCGCACCTGCCGCGCGTTTTCCGCCCGCAGCGCCGCATCCGCCTGGCCGAGCTGCCCGCGCCGGAAACCAAGCTCGACATTCTCACGCTCGCCATCGGGCGGCTGACGCGCGCGGGCTATCTCTACATTGGCATGGATCATTTCGCCAAGCCTGACGACGAGCTTGCGGTGGCGCAGCGCCAGGGCCGGCTGCAGCGCAATTTCCAGGGCTACTCGACGCATCCCGAATCCGACCTGATTGGCTTCGGCGTGTCGTCGATCAGCCGTATTGGGCCGACCTATTACCAGAACCACAGGACGCTCGAAGAGTACGATGCGGCGCTCGAGGAAGGCCGGCTGCCCGTCTGGCGTGGCATCGAGCTCACCCAGGACGATCTGCTGCGTCGCGCGGTGATCCAGGCGCTCGCCTGTCATTTCCGGCTTTCGATCGAGTCGATCGAGGACGCCTACCTGATCGACTTCAAGCAATACTTCGCGCGCGAGCTGGAGGATCTCGCCAAGCTCGCCAACGAAGGCCTGGTCGAACTGCAGCCCGAATGGATCGTGGTCACGCCGCGCGGCCGGCTGCTGGTGCGCGCGGTCTGCATGGTGTTCGACAAGTATCTGCGCGCGACGCGCGAGCGCGAGCGCTACTCGAAGGTCATCTAGCTTGGATCCGCTGGGCGCGGCATTCTGGGCGCTGCCTGCGGCCATGCTCGTCACCGGTTTCCTCTCGGGCGTGCACTGTCTCGGAATGTGCGGCGGCATCGTCGCGGCGTTCGGCGGCGCCGGGGCGCAAACAACGGTCGCGGCTCCCTCGCGGCGCAACCCGTTCTGGCGCGAAGCGGCGCGCCAGCTCGCATTCAACACCGGGCGCATCGCGAGCTACAGTATCGCCGGCGCAATCGCGGGTGCGCTCGGCGGCGCCGGCGCCTATCTTTCAGGCGCACTGTCCTGGCAGGTCGCGCTCTACGTGCTCGCCAACCTGATGCTTATCCTGGTGGGTTTGTATCTCGCGGGCGCGAGCGCCTGGCTCGGGCGCGTCGAGGCGATCGGCGCGCCGCTCTGGCGTCGGCTGCAGCCCCTCGCCGCGCGCCTGCTGCCGGCGCGCACCCTTTCGCAGAGCCTTGCCGCGGGACTGGTCTGGGGTTGGCTGCCCTGCGGACTTGTCTACGCGGCGCTCACGGCCGCCGTGCTTTCCGGCAGCCCGACGCGAGGCGCGCTCGCGATGGCGGCCTTCGGCCTCGGCACGCTGCCCAACCTGCTTGCCGCCGGGCTCGCCGCCGCGCGCCTGCGCGCCTTCGCCGCGCGCCGCGGCGTGCGGCTGGCCGCTGGTGGGGTCGTGCTCGGCTTCGGCATCGTCGGACTGGTCAACGCCGGCGCCGTCGCCGACGGGATTCGCAGCGGCGTGCTCTGCTTCTAGTCGCGCCGCTCCGAGAGGTGGGCGCGCGGATCGAAGTGCGATGCCTCGCGCAGCTGCTCGTAGAGCTCGCGCTCGCGTGTCGACAGGGTTTGCGGCAGGGCGATGCTCAGCACGGCGTACAGGTCGCCCGCGCCGCCGGCCGGCTTGGGCAGGCCCAATCCCGCGAGGCGCAGACGCTGGCCCGATCTCGAGCCCGGCGGAATCTTGAGCGTGACGCGCGAGTCCATGGTCGGGATCTCGACCGCGGCGCCGAGTGCCGCTTCCCACGGCGCGAGCGGAACCTCGATGTGCAGGTCGTGTCCGTCGGCGCGAAAGCGCGCGTGCGGACGCAGCGCTACGGTGAGATACAGATCGCCCGCAGCTCCACCACCGGTGCCCGCGCCGCCTTTGCCGCGCAGCCTCAGGCGCTGACCGTCTGTCGTGCCGCGCGGAATGCGCACGCGCACCTGCTGCGCGCCGACCTGCAGGCCGACCTCGGTGCCACGCGCGGCTTCCTCGAGGCCGAGCTGCACGCGGGCCTCGACGTCCTGACCGCGCGCCGCCGCGCCGCGCCGCTGCGTGGAACCCCTACCGCCGAAACCCTGAAAGCCGCGCCCGCCGCCCATGCCACCCATGCCGCCGAAGCCGAACGAGGTGAACAGGTCGGACAGGTCGATACCGCCGAGATCGGAGGCGCCGTTCACATGGAAGCGATCGAACCAGTCGGGCGGCGGTCGGAACTGCTCGCCGCTGCGGTACGCGCCGAGCCCGTCGTACGCGGCGCGCTTCCGCGGATCCTTGAGCGTCTCGTAGGCTTCGGCGATTTCCTTGAAGCGCTCCTCAGCGTCCTTTTCCTTGGACACGTCGGGGTGATACTTGCGCGCCAGGCGCCGGTAGGCCTTCTTGATGTCGTCGTCGCTTGCGCCGCGCGCGAGGCCGAGTGTCTTGTAATAGTCCTTGTACTTCATGCCCCGACAAGTTTAGCCGGGGCCGCGTACGAAATCCGCGCCGCGCGCGGACCCGCTGCCTAGAGCGTGGGCATGCTGCCGCCCTGCGCGCGCTCGTGGCGCGACTGGCAGCCGACGCAGCGCGTCGCCGCCGGCGTCACTTCGAGCCGCGCGTAGGGAATGTCGGCGCCGCAATCGGCGCACACGCCATAGTCCGGCGTGTGCAGGCGTGCCCGCGCGGCAAGCATCTCGCGCAGCTCGCCGCCTTCGCGCTCGAGGGCGGCCAGCTGGAGTGCAGTCTCCAGTTCGGCGGTCGGCGCGTCGTCTCCGGCTTCCAGCTGATCGGCGAGCCGGACGGCGTCGGCATGCACCGAGCGCCGCAGGCCCTGCACGACTGCGCCGCGCAGCGTCGCGATGCGCGTGCGGATCTCGGTGTCCAGCCGCTCGCGTTGCTCGATCGTCAGGTAGTGGTAGTGCGACACGAGCGCACCCTTAGCGGCACACGAGCACCGGCACCTTGGAATGGGTGAGCACCTTGGTCGTCTCGCTGCCGAGCAGCAGGCCGGCAAGTCCGCGCCGGCCGTGCGAAGCCATGACGATCAGGTCGCACTTGCGTGAGCGCGCAGTGCGGATGATGCCGTCCCAGGCCTGATCCTTCGTCACCCACAGCGTCTTGCAAGGCACGCCGGCGACCTGCGCCGCGATCTCGACCGCGGCGAGCGCCTTCTTGGCTTCCTTCTCGGCGAGATCCTTGTATCGCTTGGGCGTGACCTCGGGCACGTACACCGCAGCCTCACCGTACATCGGCGGCACATAGGGCGGAACAACGTACACGCCCGTCAACCGGGCACCCAGCTTTTTGGCGAGCGCCGCCGCGGCTTTCACCGCCTTGCCCGACAAGCGCGAGCCGTCCGTCGGAACCAGGATGTGCTTGAACATGGACTCCTCTCCTTGTACGCCGGGTTGGACCGGCGGGTTGTTCGCCTTTGCGGACAGCCTAAGCGGGGCCCGCAGCGCACGGTTGACGCAGGTCAAAGCCGCAGGTCACAGGATACGCGCTCTGCGCGCGAGTGACCGCGGTCGCTGCGAATCAGCGGGCCTTTGGCCCGTTGCGCGCGATGTCGGCGAGTCCTGCGCGATCGAGCAGCGTGATCTCGCGCCGTGCGACCTCGATCAACCCGAGTTGCGCCAGCTCGCGCAGCAGGCGCGAGAAGGTTTCCTTGGTGACTCCGAGATGCGAGGCGATGACCGTCTTTGTGGTCGGCAGCCGCACCCGCGGCACACCGTCGTCGCCGAGCTCGACGTGCGCATCCAGATAGGCGGCGATGCGCTGCAGCCCTCCACGCAGGCTCGATGCCTCGACGTCGGCGACCAGCGCGTGCATGCGCTGGCTGAGGCTGGCGATCAGGCTGCGTGCGAAGCGCGGATCGCCTTCGAGCAGCGCGAACACCGCCTCCGCGGGGAGCACCACGAGCAGACTGTCGGCGAGAGCGATCGCGTCCACCGGGCAGGGTTTCTCGAGAAACATGACGGCTTCACCGAAGGTCTCGCCTGGCCCGACCAGGCGCAGCACCTTTTCCTCACCCGCGTCGGTGCGCAGCGCGAGTTTCACCATTCCGTAGGCGACCGCAAAAAACCCGGCCATCGGATCCCCGCGCCGGCACACGGCGCTGCCCCGATGCACGTGCTGCGAGCGCGCGTGACGCGCGAGTTCGGCCAGGCTCTGGCGCGGCGCCTGACGAAACATCGGCAGGTTGGCGATGACGCCTTCGAGCACCGTCGTGCCGCGCCGCGCTTCGATCTGACTTTCCATGCCGCCGCCCATCGATCCATCGCAGGTTGTATGCGCCACGCGGCGGATCGGAATTGAGGTGGATCAACTTCTTCCGGACCGGCAGGCTGCGGCCAGCTTGTTTTGCGTCAAAGACCGCAGGCGGCCGGGCGGTTACCGTGCGGCGTTCCATTCGCAAGCGTCCAGTGCATAGCGCGTTCTCGATTCGCGGCCGGCAGGCGGCGCCCCTGGTGCAGGGCGGGATGGGGGTCGGTGTGTCCGCGCACCGGCTCGCGGGCAGCGTGGCGCGCGAGGGTGGGGTGGGCACGGTCTCGAGCGTCGACCTGCGCCGCCACCACAGCGATCTGATGCGCGCGACCGGGCGCAGCCGCGATCGCAGGGCGATCGAGCAGGCGAACCTCATCGCGCTCGATCGCGAGGTCCACGCGGCGCGCGAGCTTGCGCGCGGCAACGGGCTGATCGCGGTCAACGTAATGCGCGCCGTCTCCCAGTATGTGGACGGCGTGCGCCAGGCCTGCACGAGCGGCGCCGACGCGATCGTGGTGGGCGCTGGCCTGGCCCTCGATTTACCCGAGCTGACCGAGGATTTCCCGCAGATCGCGCTGGTGCCGATCGTTTCGGAGGCGCGCGCGCTGGGGTTGATCCTGCGGCGCTGGCTGCGGCGCGGCCGCGCGCCCGACGCGATCGTGATCGAGCATCCGCGCTATGCCGGCGGCCACCTCGGTGCCGCGCGACTCGACGAAGTCGATGACGCGCGATTCGACTTCGCGCGCGTGCTGCCCGAG
Organism: Betaproteobacteria bacterium; assembly: GCA_022340705.1. Classification (GTDB taxonomy): domain Bacteria; phylum Pseudomonadota; class Gammaproteobacteria; order Burkholderiales; family SG8-39; genus SG8-39. Next base: position 13,868 of record JAJDNJ010000062.1, on the reverse strand, counting down.
ATCTGCACGCTGTTGCACGCGGCGGGCCTCGATCCGGAGCATATTCCGCTGATCGCCGCGGGCGGCATCAACTCTCCGGCGCGCGTGGCCGCAGCCCGTGCGGCCGGGGCGGCCGCGGTGCAGCTCGGAACGCCGTTCGCGGTCACCGAAGAATGCGACGCCCACCCGAACTTCAAGCGCATCCTCGCCGAGGCGAAGCCCGAGGACATTGCCGTGTTCATGAGCGTCGCGGGACTGCCGGCGCGCGCGGTACGCACGCCCTGGCTCGCCGCCTACCTGGCCAAGGCGGCGGTGCTTCAGCGGCGCGCCAAGCCGCGCCGGCAGTGCACGCTCGCGTGGGACTGCCTTGCGCACTGCGGCTTGCGCGATGGTGTGCCGCGCGCCGGGCAGTTCTGCATCGACCATCAGCTCGCCGCGGCGCTGCGCGGCGACACCGAAAGGGGGCTGTTCTTCCGCGGCTCCGAAGCGCTGCCTTTTGGGACCGAGATTCGTCCGGTGCGCGACCTGTTCGATCATCTGCTCGGCCGTCGCGCGCTGGCCACTGCGGCTTGACAGTCGCGACGCGCGCGCGGAATGTTGCGCGCGTGTGCCATCGCAGTTGCATCGCGCTGATCGCCTGCCTGCTCGCGAGCTGGGCCCTGCCCGGCGCAGCTCAGCCGCCCGTCGTTCAGACGCAGGGCGATGTGCGTTTCGTCAGCGGAGGAATCGGGTTGGGCGAACGCCTCGATCTCGCCGCGATGCACGCCGAGTTCAACGTGTTCATGACGTTTGCGGTGAAGCGTGCGGGCAACTTTATTGCCGACGTGGCGGTCCGGGTCGAGAATGCCGACGGGCAGGTACTGCTCGACGCGGTGAGCCAGGGACCCTGGTTCTACGCGCGCTTGGCGCCCGGGCGCTACCGCCTGCACGCGCGCTACGCGGGCGTCGCGCAGGCGCGCGAATTCCGGGTGCGCGCCGGGCGCCATACCGAGCTCACCCTGTACTGGGACGATCCCGCCGCGCGCGAGAACCTCGGCGCGGCGCCCGATCGCGCGCCGCCGGCCGAGCGGCGACAATAGCGGTGGCGCCCGACCGGCCGGCGCTTTGATCGCCGTCCCATGCCTCCGACCGCCTACCTGTTCGCCAAGTCGATCCACGTCGGCTGCGTCGTCGTCAGCCTCGCAGGTTTCGCGACCCGCGGCGCGCTGATGCTCAGCGGCTCACGCTGGCTGACCGCGCGCTTCGTGCGCATCGCGCCGCACGTGGTCGACACCCTGCTGCTCGCCAGCGCGCTTTGGTTGTGCTGGCTGCTCGGCCAGTACCCCTTCGTCCAGGGCTGGCTGACCGCGAAAGTCCTCGGCCTTCTCGCCTACATCGGCCTCGGAACGCTCGCCCTGCGCCGCGGTCGAACGAAACCGGTGCGCGCCGCGGCGCTTGCCGGCGCGGTGCTGGCGGCAGGCTATGTGGTCGCGGTCGCGCTGACACGCGATCCGCGCGGCCCGCTCGTCTGGCTGGACGGGTAGATCCGACCGGCTGGCGCGTCCTAATCGCCCCCGGGAAAGGCCAAGTTCAGGCAAAATTTACGTTTTGCGGTGGCCGCGATCAACGGCGGGAAAGACGGATGATGGAAACCGTGGATTTCAAGGTCGAAGGTTTGCACTGCGAGGGTTGCGTAAAGAGCGTGACGCGCATGCTGGCCGGCGTCGCCGGGGTGCAAAAGGTCGACGTTTCTCTGGCCGAGGGCAGGGCGAGCGTGCAATTCGATCCCACCCAGGCGGGCCTGCCGGAATTCAAGCGAGCGGTCGAGCGGGCAGGCTTCAAGTGCCCCTGAACGCCGGCGCCGTCCGGCGCCTGTGCGCGGCGACGATCGCCGCGCTGCTTTGCACGTCCACGAACGCCGCCGACGAGGCGAAGGCGACGGCCGGCAAGGCAAAGACCGACAAGCCCGCGGCGGCGAAGCCCTTTCCACCCACGCCGGTACGCGCGGTGCGCGCGAAGACGGCGCCCGCGATCGACGTGGCGCGTGCAGTCGGCAGTCTGCGCGCTGACGAATCGGTCATGATCCGCCCCGAGATTGCCGGACGCGTGGCGCGCATCGCCTTCGCGGAAGGCCAGCGCGTGCAGCGCGGCGATCTGCTCGTCGCGCTGGACGATGCGGAATACCGCGCGCTGGTCGCTTCCGCCGCGGCGCAGGCCAAGCTCGACGCGCAGCGCCTCGCGCGCGCCGAGGACCTGTACAAGAAGAAGTTCATCAGCAGCCAGGCGCTCGATGAACAGCGCTCGAACTATGTGCGCTCGCTCGCCAAGCAGCACGAGGACGAGGCCAAGCTGGCGAAGACGGTCGTCACCGCGCCGTTTTCCGGCATCGCCGGACTGCGCCAGGTAAGCGAGGGCGCGTTCGTCGCGGCCGGCACCGACATTGCGCGCCTCGACAAGATCGACGTCATCAAGCTGGACTTTCGCGTGCCGGAGACCTACCTCGCGCGGCTCGCGACCGGGCAACCGCTGCGCGTGGTAGTGGATTCTTATCCCGACGCCCAGTTCAGCGGCCAGATCTACGCCATCGAGCCCGCGATCGACGAGCAGACGCGCACCGTGCTCGTGCGCGCGCGCGTCGGCAATCCGGACCTGCAACTGCGCCCCGGCATGTTCGCGCGCGTCAATCTGCAGCTTGGCGTGCGCGAGCAGGCGGTCTGGATTCCCGAAGAAGCGATCGTGCCGCGCGGGCGCGACAGCTTTGTGTTTCGTATCGTCGACGGCAAGGCGCAGGAAGTGCGCGTGCGCCTCGGCGCGCGCAAGGTCGGCGAGGTCGAGGTCCTGGACGGGGTCGCCGCGGGCGACCTCGTGGTCACCGAGGGCAATCACCGCCTGCGCCCGGGCGCGGCGGTTGCGGTGACCGGTGGCGGCGCGCCGCCCAAGCCCAAGGCGGATGCATCCGCGGGGAAGGGTTGAACCGACTCAGCCACTGCTGAACCGCAATGCGCCTCCCCGAAATCTGCATCCAGCGACCGGTTTTCGCCACGGTGATGAGCCTGATGATCGTGCTCGTCGGGGTGATTTCATTCAACCGGCTGACGGTGCGCGAGTATCCAAAGATCGACACGCCGGTGGTCTCGGTGCGCACGGTGTACGAGGGCGCGAGCGCGCAGGTGATCGAATCACAGATCACCCAGCCGCTGGAGGACTCGCTTTCGGGAATCGAGGGCGTGCGCACGCTCAAGTCGGTCTCGCGCGAGGAGGTGAGCCAAATCACGATCGAGTTCGTGACCGAGCGAGACGTCGACGCGGCGGCGAACGATGTGCGCGATCGCGTGGCGCGCGTGCGCGCGCGTCTGCCAGAGGCGGCGGACGACTCGGTGGTCTCGAAGATCGAGGCCGACGCGCAGGCCATTATGTGGCTCGCGTTCTTTTCCGAGCGCCACAGCGCGCTCGAGCTGACGGACTACGTAGACCGCTACGTCGCCGATCGCCTGAAGACGCTGCCCGGCGTGGCTTCGGTGATCATCGGCGGCGAGCGCCGGTACGCGATGCGCCTGTGGCTCGACCGCGAGCGGCTGGCGGCCTACGCGCTCACCGTGCAGGACGTGGAGAACGCGCTGCGCCGCCAGAACGTCGAGCTTCCCGCCGGGCGCATCGAGTCGTCGCAGCGCGAGTTCACCGTGCTCGCCGAGACCGACCTGCGCAGCGCGGGGCAGTTCAACAACATGATCATCACCGAGAGCGGCGGTTACCCCGTGCGCCTGCGCGACGTGGGGATCGCGCGCCTCGGCGCGCTCGACGAGCGCAAGGTCGTGCGCGTGAACGGCAACCCCGCGGTGGGGCTGGGGGTCGTGAAGCAATCGACCGCCAACACGCTCGAGGTCGCGCGCGCGGTGAAGGCCGAGCTCAAGAATCTGCGCGAGCGCCTGCCCGAGGGAATGGAGCTGCGCGTCGCCTTCGATTCGTCGATCTTCATCGAGCGCTCGATCGAGGCGGTCTACAAGGTGCTCGGCGAAGCGGTGCTGCTGGTGGTGCTCGTGATCTTTCTGTTCCTACGTTCGGTGCGCTCGACGCTGATTCCCTTTGTCACGATCCCGGTCTCGCTGATCGGAGCGTTCTTCTTCCTCTACGTGCTCGGCTTCTCGATCAACGTGCTGACGTTGCTCGGGGTCGTGCTTGCGGTTGGCCTGGTGGTCGACGACGCCATTGTCGTGCTCGAGAACTGCCATCGGCACGTCGAGCTCGGCAAGACGCCGCGCCTCGCCTCGATCGACGGCTCGAAGGAAATCGCCTTCGCAGTCGTGGCGATGTCGTTGACGCTGGTCGCGGTGTTTGCGCCGCTCGCCTTCCAGCAGGGGCGCACCGGGCGGTTGTTCACCGAGTTTGCACTCACCGTAGCGGGCGCGGTGGCGGTCTCAGGCTTCGTCGCGTTGACGCTCACGCCGATGATGTGCTCACGCATCCTCAAGGCGCACGAGGCGCACGGCCGTGCCTACCAGGCGATGGAGCGCTTCTTTCACGGCATGACGGCTGGCTACCGCCGTCTGCTTGGCGGCGCGCTCGCCACGCGCTGGCTGGTCGGGCTGGTGTTTCTCGCGGTGCTCGGCGGCGCGGTGCTGACCTACGTCACGCTCAAGAAGGAGCTTTCGCCGCTCGAAGACCGCGGCTTCTTCCTCTCCTGGATCCTCGCGCCCGAGGGCGCGTCGATGGACTACACCGACGATCGCGTGCGCGCCGTCGAGCGCATCTACGCCGACGTGCCCGAGATCGTCAACACCTTCGCGGTCGTGGCACCGGGCCTTGAGCGCCCGAACCCGGTGAACCTGGGCGTCACCTTCAGCCAGCTCAAGCCTTGGGAAGAGCGCAGCCGCCGCACCCAGGACATCGTGGCGCAGCTGCGCCCGAAGTTGTACATGACGGTGCCCGGGGTGCTCGCATTCCCGGTCGATCCACCCTCGCTCGGCCAGAGCTTCCGCGACCCGCCGGTGCAGTTCGTGGTGCAGGACGACAGCTACGACGCGCTCCAGAGCGCGGGCGATGCGCTGCTCGGCGCGGTGCGCGACAGCGGACTGATCGTCAATGCGGACACGGATCTCAAGCTCAACAAGCCCCAGCTCGCCGTGGATATCGACCGCGACAAGGCCGCCGCGGTCGGGGTCGACATCGACACCATCGGACGCACGCTCGAGACGCTCCTCGGCGGGCGCCAGGTCACGCGCTTCAAGCGCGAGGGCAAGCAGTACGACGTCATCGTGCAGCTCGAGGCGCGCGACCGCAACACGCCGGCCGATCTGACCGCAATCTATGTGCGTGCCAAGGACGGGCGCCTGATACAGCTCTCGAACCTGGTGGCGGTGCGCGAGACGGTGGCGCCGAAGGAGCTCAACCACTTCGACCGCCAGCGTGCGCTGAAGCTTTCGGCGAACGTCGCGCCTGGGCATTCGCTCGGCGAGGCGCTCGATTACCTCGAGCAGACTGCGGCCAAGGTGCTGCCGAAGAGCGCGCGCACCGCGCTCGACGGCCAGTCGCGCGAGTTCCGTGAGTCGGGCACCACGCTGCTGTTCACCTTCGGGCTCGCGCTCGCGTTCATCTACCTGGTACTCTCGGCACAGTTCGAGAGCTTTGTGTCACCGTTCATCATCATGCTCACCGTGCCGCTCGCCGCGCTCGGCGCGCTAGTCGCGCTCTGGTTGAGCGGCGGCTCGATCAACGTCTATTCCCAGATCGGCCTGGTTATGCTCATTGGCCTGATCACCAAGAACGGCATCTTGATCGTAGAGTTCGCCAACCAGCTGCGTGCGCGCGGGATGAGCAAGCTCGAGGCGGTACTCGAATCGTCGACCCTGCGCCTGCGCCCGATCCTGATGACCTCGCTCGCCACCGTGCTCGGCGCGTTGCCGCTTGCGCTCGCGGCCGGCGCGGGATCCGAGGCGCGCCAGGCGATCGGCTGGGTCGTGGTCGGCGGCGTTTCGGTCGGCACCCTGTTCACGTTATTCGTGATCCCGACCGCCTACACGCTGCTCGCGCCCGACGCGCGGCCGCCGAAAGCGGTTGGCGCGACGCTGGAGCCGAAGCAGGCATGAGCGAGGCGCTGTTCGCGAACGACAGCGCCCTGGTCACTGGCGCGTCGAACGGTATCGGGCGCGCGATTGCCGAGGCGCTCGCGCGCGAGGGGGTGCGCGTGCTGCGCGCCGACCTGAAGGATTCCGACCTGGACGTCGATCTGTCGCGCCCGGGCGAAGCCAAGCGGCTTGCCGCCGAGGCGATTGCCCGGCTTGGCCGGGTTTCGATCTTCGTGCACAGCGCGAGCCCGCGGCGCCGCGAGGAGGACACCGTGCTCGAGGTGAGCGAGGAAACCTGGCGCGCGATGCAGGAGGTCAACTTGAACGCTGGGTTCCTGCTCGGGCAGGCGCTCGGACGCCACATGCGCGAGCAGAAGATCCACGGGCGCATGCTGTTCGTGACCTCCTTGCATGCCTACTCGCCGCGCAATCTGCCGCACTACAGCGCGGCGAAGGCCGGCCAAACCATGTTGGTGCGCGAGTTCGCGCGCGCGCTCGGTCCCGACGGCATCCGCGTGAACGCGATCGCACCGGGAGCGATTCCGGGTGGCGGCTTCGACGCATCGAAAAATCCCGGCTTGCTCGCGACCATCCCGCTGGCGCGCTTCGGGTCGCCGGCCGATGTCGCGCAGATGGCGCTTGCCGTGCTCTCCGAGCGCTTCGGGGCCTACGTCACCGGGGCCACAATCGCAGTCGACGGCGGAATCGCGCAGCATAATTGGATTGAAAGGCGCGGATGAAGCGCCCGCGCCAAGGCAGGATTGAAAGGCGCGGATGAAGCGCCCGCGCCAAGGCAGGATTCAAAGGCGCGGATGAGCCGCCCGCGCTAGGGCAGGTTTGAAAGGCGCGGCTGATCTGCCCGCGCCAAGGTGGGATCGACAGGAGGGGGTGAGCATGTCGCGCTACCGCGTACGGCAGCAGGACGTGAAACCGTATTCGCCGGCGAACCATGTCGGCACGCGCAACTACCGCATGATCGGCACGGAGACCGTGGGCGCCAAGCAGGTCGAGATGCTGATCGGCGAGGTCGAGAAGGGCAAGGGGGCGCTCGCGCACGCGCACCCGGGGATCGAGCAGGTCTGCTATCTGCTCGAGGGCAACGCGCGGGTCGAGGTCGGTGGGGAGCGCTTCGAGCTCGCGCCGGGCGAAGCTTGCTTCTTTCCGCCGGACGCCCCGCATGTCTTCACGGTGACCAGCGATCGAGCGAAGGTGATGGTGATCTACGCGCCGCCCTACGAGGAGAACCCGGCGCGCACCGTGCGGCATGGCTAGCTCGGAACGCGAGCGCGGCGGCCCTGCGCTCGGTCCGTCGGACGATCCGCCAAGCGGCGCATGGCAGCCGCTCGAGGGCATCCGGGTGGTCGATTTTTCGATGCTCGTGCCTGGACCGTTTGCCTCGGCGATCCTCGCCGACCTCGGCGCCGACGTGATCAAAGTCGAGTCGCCGCGCGGCGACCCCGGGCGCGGCTTCATCGCGCCGCAGTTCGGGCCCGAGAACCGCAACAAGCGCTCGATCGCGATCGATCTGAAGTCGAGCGAGGCGCGCGCGCTGGTCGAGCGCCTCGCGCGTCAGGCCGACATCGTGCTCGAAGGGTTCCGGCCGGGCGTCGCAGAGCGGCTCGGTATCGACTACGCGACGCTCGCGCGGCTGAACAGCCGCATCATCTACTGCTCGATCTCGGGCTATGGGCAGAGCGGGCCGTGGCGCGAGCGCCCGGGACACGACGTCAATTACATCGCCGCGGCCGGCGGTCTCGCCTTTCCTGGGCAGTGGCGTATGCCGCCGGGCCGCGCCTCGGTCGCCTACGCCGACATGGGCGGGGCGAGCTTCGCGGCGATCGCGGTGCTCGCGGCGCTCGCGGAGCGCGCGCGCACCGGGCGCGGGTTGCGCCTCGACCTGTCGCTGTTCGAATCGGCGTTCTTCTGGGTCGCGATGCGTCACGGGCTCGAGCCCGGGGTCGATCCGCGCGCGCACCTGTTTCCGGTGAACGACGTTTTCGAAACGGCCGATGGCAAGCGCCTGACCCTCGGTATCCTCGAGGAGCATTTCTGGCAGAACTTCGTGCGTTGCGTGACGGACATCGCGCCTGACCTCGGCGGCGAGGCTTACGCGAGCGATGCCAAGCGGCGCGCGGCGGGCGATGCGCTCTCGGCGCGGCTCGCGCAAGTGATGCGAATGAAGACGGCCGATGACTGGCTCGGCCTGCTCGCCGCGAACGACGTGCCGGTCGATGCCTGCCTGACGCCGGCCGAGGCCGCCGCGCTGCCGCAGATCGCCGCGCGCGGCGCGGTCGTCACGGCGGGCGGGGCGCGCTATGCGCGCTTTCCGGTGATCGCCGAGCGCGCCCGCGGCGCGCGCAGTGCGACCAAGATCCGGCGCGGTGCGCCGCGGTTGGGCGAACACACGCGCGAGCTGCTGGTCGAGCTGGGCTTCGACGATGCCGAGATTGCGGGACTGGTGCGTGAACAGGCGGTACGCTTGGGCTAACGAGGCCGCGCAGAAGGGGGAACGATGAATCGCAACGCGATATGGCCGGTGATCCTGATCGTGCTCGGGGTCGTGCTGCTCGCGCACAACCTGGGATTGATCCACTTTGCCCAGCTGCGCGCGATCATCGCCGTCTGGTGGCCGCTGGTGCTGATCATCGTCGGCGTGGCAGCCTTGGTGCCGAAGAAGGACAGCAGGAAAGACGAATAGGCGCCATGGATTTCGCCTTCACGCCCGAGCAGCAGCGCATCCGCGAGGCGATCGCCAAGCTCTGCGCGCAGTTCGGCGACGAGTACTGGCTGAAGAAGGACCGCGAGGGCGGCTTTCCGGTCGAGCTGCACCAGGCGCTCGCGCGCGACGGCTGGCTCGGCATCGCGATGCCCGAAGACTGCGGCGGCGCGGGGCTCGGCATCCAGGAGGCCGCGATGATGATGCAGGCGATCGCCGAGTCGGGTGCCGGCTTCTCGGGCGCCTCGGCGGTGCACATGAACATCTTCGGCCTCAACCCGGTGGTGGTGTTCGGCACGCCGGAGCAGAAACGGCGCATGCTGCCGCCGCTCATCGCCGGCAGCGAGCGCTCCTGCTTTGCGGTGACCGAGCCGAACACGGGCCTCAACACCACGCGCATCAAGACCAAGGCCGAGAAGAAGGGCGACCGCTACTTGGTCTCGGGCCAGAAAGTCTGGATCTCGACCGCGCAGATCGCCGAGAAAGTGCTGCTGCTGGCACGCACCACGCCGCTCGAGGAAGTGCGCAAGCCGACCGAGGGGCTGTCGCTGTTCTACACCGATTTCGATCGCCGCCACATCGAGGTGCGCGAGATCGAAAAGATGGGCCGCAAGGCGGTCGACTCGAATCAGGTGTTCTTCGACGGCCTGCCGGTGCCCGAGGCCGACCGCCTCGGCGAAGAAGGCCGCGGATTCGAGTACATCCTGCACGGCATGAACCCGGAGCGCATCCTGATTGCGGCGGAATCCGTCGGCCTCGGGCGCTGCGCCCTCGCGCGTGCGTCGGCCTACGCCAAGGAGCGCGTGGTGTTCGACCGGCCGATCGGGCAGAACCAGGCGATCCAGCATCCGCTCGCGCGCAACTGGATGAACCTCGAGGCGGCGAACCTGATGGTGATGAAGGCCGCCTGGCTCTACGACCAGGGCCTGCCCTGCGGCGCGGAGGCGAATGCGGCGAAGTATCTTGCGGGCGAGGCCTCGTTCGACGCCTGCCAGCAGGCGGTGATGACGCACGGCGGCTTCGGCTACGCCAAGGAGTACCACGTCGAGCGCTACCTACGCGAGTCGCTCATCGGGCGCATCGCGCCGGTGAGCCCGCAGCTCGTGCTTTGCTTCATCGCCGAGCGCGTGCTCGGCCTGCCCAAATCCTACTGAAAGGGGAACCGGACATGGACAGCCAAACATTTACCGCCGCCGCGCGCGCCGCGGGCTACGACGAGATCGTCGAGCGCGAGATTCCGGCCGGCTTTCGCGACGCCGAGCATACCCACGCCTTCGACGCCCGCATCCTGGTGACCGAGGGCGAGTTCACCATCACCCTGGGCGGGGCGACGCGGACCTACGGCGCAGGCGAGAGCTTCGAGGTCCCGGCGGGCACGCCGCACGCGGAGGCGGTCGGTGCCGCGCTGCTGCGCTACACCGTCGCGCGGCGCCACCCGAAAGCCTGACGCGGATGAGTCTCGCGACCCTGATCGAGGCGCGCTACGGCCTCGCCGCCGAGGCGGGAAGCGGTCTGTCCGCCGAGGGCACGCTCGCCGCGATGCTCGCACGCCGCGTGTGCCGCGACTACGCCGAAAGACCGGTGCACGAAGAACTGATGCAGGTCCTTTTCGCCGCCGCGTTCTCGGCACCGTCGAAATCCGACCTGCAGCAGGCGAGCGTGGTGCGCGTCGTCGATCCCGCCAAGCGCGCGAGGATCGAGCGCTGGCTCGCGTCGATGCCCTGGATCGCGGGCGCGCCCGAGCTGATGATCTTCTGCGGCGACAACCGGCGCACACGGCGCATCGCCGCGCTGCGCGGCAAGCCGTTCCCGAACGACACGCTCGACATGTTCATGAACGCCGCGGTCGATGCGGGCATCGTGCTGCAGGCCTTCATCACCGCGGCGGAATCGGTCGGCCTGGGCTGCTGCCCCTTGAGCCTGGTGCGGGATCACGCGCGCGAGCTGGCGCAGCTGCTCGAGCTGCCGCAATGGGTGTTCCCGGTCGCGGGCCTCACGCTCGGCTATCCGGCGGCGCCGGGCGCGCTCAGCATGCGCCTGCCGCTGTCGGTCACGGTGCACCGCGATCGCTACGACGACAGCGGCTTCGAGGCCGCGCTCGAGGACTACGACCGGCGGCGCGAAGCGGCCCGGCCGACGCCGCGCGCAAAGCAACGCGATCCCGAGCGCTTCGGGACCGCGGACCGCTACGGCTGGTCGGAGGACAAGGCGCGCCAATATGCGACTCCGCAGCGCGCCGACTTCGGCGCCTTCGTCCGGGCGCAGGGGTTTGCGCTTGAGTAGCCCGGCAGGGCCGCGGGGCAGGACGCTGGCGATTGGATCGGTCGTGCTGGTCGCGCTGCTCGCGCTGTCCGGATATCGACCCTATGATCGCGGCACCTGGTTGCTGGAGGTGTTGCCGGTGGTGATCGCGCTGCCGATTCTTTGGGCGACCTACCGGCGCTTTCCGCTGACGACCCTGCTCTATGTCCTGATCTTCCTGCATGCGCTGGTGCTGATGCTCGGCGGCGCGTACACCTACGCCCGCGTGCCGCTCGGCTTCCAGATCCAGGACCTTTTCCATCTCGGGCGCAACCCCTACGACAAGATCGGCCACTTCTTCCAGGGTTTCGTGCCGGCGCTCGTCGCACGCGAGATTCTGATCCGCGGCGGATTCGTGCGCGGGCGAAGGATGTTGGTGTTCATCGCAATGTGCATCGTGCTCGCGATCAGTGCCGCCTACGAGCTCATCGAATGGGCCGCGGCACTGGCGCTCGGCCAGGGCGCCGAGGCGTTCCTCGGCACCCAGGGCGATCCCTGGGACACGCAATCCGACATGTTCATGGCGCTGGTCGGTGGCGTCCTCGCCCTGACGCTGCTTTCGCGCCTGCATGACCGGCAGATCGAGCGCCTCGCGCGCGGCCGTGGGCAGGCATGACGCGATGCCGGCGCATCGTGCGAACGACGCTCCCTGCGCTGTTCCTCGCGCTGCTCCCGCTCCTGTCCTGGGCGCAGCCGGGATCGGTGTACATCGAAGACCTCACCTGGCCCGAGGTGCGCGACGCGATCGCGCACGGCAAGACGACGGCGATCTTCTACGCGGGAAGCACGGAACAGAACGGCCCGCACATGGCCCTGGGCAAGCACAACGTCATTGCGCGCTATGTCGCGGGGCGCATTGCCGAAGAGCTGGGTAACGCGCTGGTGTATCCGGTGCTGCCGTTCGCACCCACCGGCGATCCGGCGAAGAAGACCGGGCATATGCGGTTTCCGGGCAGCGTCAGCCTGTCCGAGGCCACCTACGGCGCGGTGGCGCGCGAGGTGGCGCAGAGTGCGCTTGCCGCGGGTTTCCGCAACGTCGTGCTGATAGGCGAGCACGGCGACGGGCAGCGCGCGCTCGAGCGGGCCGCGCAGCAGCTCGAACGCGTCTGGAGCGCGAAGGGCAAGCATGTCTACTACATCGGCGATGCCTATTACGTCGCGCTGCGCCGGGTGAACGCGTATCTGTCCGCCCACGGGCTGCCGGCGAGCCGTCACGCGGGGATTCACGACACCTCGGAACTGATGTACCTCGACCCGGACGAGCGCTGGCTGCGCAGGGACAAGCTCGCGCCAGGCGACGCGCGCAGCGGCGTCGAGGGCGACCCGCGGAAGTCTTCCGCCGCGCTCGGCAAGCGCTTCCTCGACATCCAGGTCGCAAGCGCGGTCGAACAGATCAGGCGTCTGGTCAAGTAAGCCGTCGCGGGCGCGAACGCCGGAACCGTCGGCCCGCGCGAAATTCTCTACAATCGCGGGCATGAAGATCGGAATCGTCGGCGTGAGCGGATACGGCGGCAGCGAGCTGCTGCGGCTGTGCGCGGCGCATCCGCAGTTCGAGCTGGCCTACGTAGGCGGCGAAGCGTCCGCCGGGCAGCGCCTCGCCGAGCGCTTTCCAGCGCTCGCGGGCCATCCTGCGGGCGCGCTGAAGATCGAGCCGTTTGCGCCGGAGAAGATCTCCGGCATCGACCTCCTGTTCGCCTCGCTGCCGACCGGCAAGTCGCGCGAGCCGCTCGCCCGCGTCTCCAAGGACATCCGCGTCGTCGACGTCGGCGGCGACCACCGCTTTGTCGAGGGCTGGACCTACGGCCTGACCGAGCTGCCCGGCCAGCGCGAGCGCATCCGCGGCGCGACGCGCCTCGCCAACCCCGGCTGCTATCCGGCGGCCGCGCTGCTCGCGCTCGCGCCGCTCGTCAAGGAAGGTCTGGTCGAGCCCGAAGGCATCGTCATCGACGCGAAGAGCGGCATCACCGGCGCCGGGCGCGGCGGGCAGAGCGAATTCGGCTACGTCGAGACCGACGAGGACCTGTTTGCCTATGGGCTGGAGGCCCATCCGCACGTGCCCGAGATCGAGCAGGCGCTGGCGCAGCTCTGCGGCAAGAAGGCGAGCGTCGCGTTCACCCCGCACCTCGTGCCGATGCGGCGCGGAATCCTCGCGACCTGCTACGCACGGCCGAAGGGCGCGGCACAAGCGGCGCGGCTCTACGAGGCCGCGCAGAGCTGCTACCGCGACGAGCCGTTCGTCCGCCTGCGGCCGGTGGAGAAGGGACGCAGCCCGCATACCAGCTGGGCAAGCGGCTCGAACCTCGCCTTCCTGTCCTACGCGGTGAACCCGCGCACCGGGCTGGTGGTCGCGCTCGGCGCGATCGACAACCTCGGCAAGGGCGCCGCCGCGCAGGCGGTGCAGAACGCCAACCTGATGACCGGGCAGGCGGACACCGCCGGTCTGGCGGGTCTGCCGCTTTGGCCCTAGACGGCGGCGGGTTCTCCATGCCGCGCGGAGGCAAGCGATGAGCGCGCTCGAGCAGGTGCACACGCTGACCTTCGACGCCTTCGGCACGATCCTCGATCTGGGCGGCAGCCACGCGCCGCGTCTCGCCGAGTTCCTCGCCGCGAAGCGCGTCGACCTGACGGCGGCGCAGCTCTGGGCGCGCTGGCGCACGCGCCAGCGCCTCGAGCAGTACCAGGACAACCAATTCTCCGCCGGTCACTACGGCTACCTCGACTCGAGCCGCCGCGCGCTGCTCTATACGCTGCGATCCCTCAAGCTGCCGTTCGACGACGACGACGTCGCGCGCATCCTGGAAGGCTGGCACGCGTTGAATCCCTTTCCCGAT
>JAJDNJ010000027.1 GCA_022340705.1 Betaproteobacteria bacterium | reverse complement strand
CGCTATGGCGACCTTCGCGATCGGCGACGTTCAAGGCTGCTACGATGAATTGCGCGCGCTGCTCGCGCGGGCCGGCTTCGACGCGACGCGTGACCGCCTTTGGTTTGTGGGCGACCTGGTCAACCGGGGACCCAAGTCGCTCGAGGTTCTGCGCTACGTGCGAGATCTGGGCGACCGCGCGGTGTGCGTGCTGGGTAACCACGACCTGCACTTGGTCTGCGTGTTCGAAGGCCATGAGAAAGCGCGCAAAGGCGATACGCTCGACCGCGTGCTCGATGCGCCTGATGGGCGCGAACTGATCGACTGGCTGCGCGCTCGCCCCATGATGCATGTCGAGGGGGACTACGCGATGGTGCATGCCGGCTTGCTGCCGCAGTGGACGATCCGGAGAGCGCGATCGCTGGCGCGGGAAGTCGAGCGCGCGCTCGCGGCGTCGAACTATGGCGAGTTTCTCGCCCATATGTACGGCAGCGCGCCGGAGCAATGGGATGAAGCGCTCGCTGGCTGGGACCGCCTGCGGGTACTCGTCAACGCCATGACGCGCATGCGTTTTTGCACGCGCGCTGGCCAGATGGATGTGCGCGCCAAAGGACGCGAAGCGCCGACCGGCTTCCTGCCCTGGTTCGAGGCTCGCCCGGCTCGCAGCGAACCGGCGATCATCTGCGGACATTGGTCAACCCTGGGACTCCGGCTATCCGCGCGTCTTGCCGCGCTCGACACCGGCTGCGTCTGGGGTGGATCACTCAGCGCGCTGCGACTGGAAGACCGAGCGCTCAGTCAGCTCGCCTGCGCGCGCCATCGGATCCCCGGCGAGGACTGAAGGAAATACGCGATGACCGACTGTGTGTTCTGCAAGATTGCTGAGGGCCAGATTCCGGCGAGCACCGTCTATGAGGACGAGGACTGCGTCGCGTTCATGGATATTGGCCAGGTCAATCCCGGGCATGTCCTGGTGGCAGCGAAGCGGCATGCCCAGGATCTGTATGCGCTCGACGACGCTCAGGCTGCGGCTGTCGCACGCGGCGTCGCACGGGTCGCGCGGGCGATTCGCGCCGCGTTCGCGCCCGAAGGCCTGTCGGTATATCAGGCGAACGGTGCCGCGGCGGGGCAAACCGTGTTTCATTACCACGTGCACCTCGTGCCACGCTTCGCGAACGACGGCATGCGCTTCACCTGGCCGGTGCAGAATCCGCCGCGCGAGGTCCTCGAGGAACACGCGGCGCGGATCCGCGCCGCGCTCGGGCTCTAGTCTTTCGCGAGCTTCTCGACGCGCGTCATGCCGCCTCCGGTGACGAGGCGGACGCGCTCGCCACGCTGAAACGTTCCGGCGGCGGGGTCTTGGGTAATGGCGCGCAGCTCGCCCGTGTTGTCCAGCTCGACTACGATCTCGAAGGCTTCGGTGCGCGTCATATGGTCTTCGATCGCACTGCCCGCGATGCTGCCGACAACGGTGCCGATCACAGCGCCAACGGCCGCGCCGCGGCCCTTGCCGACTTCGGCGCCCGCGATTCCGCCGGCCACGGCACCAATCAGCGACCCTCCGCCCGAATCCTTGCCTGGAACGGTGACGGTGCGCACCGAGTCCACGGTCCCGTAGCGCACCGTGTGCTCATTGCGCGGGGGCGAGGGTGGCGCATTGGGCTCGGCGCGCTCTTCGGCTTTCGGCGCCGGCTCCGGCGCGCGACCGCTTTCATCGTCGGGCCCGGTCGAGGCGCAGGCCGCGATCAGAAACCCGCAAAGCGCGAGGACCGAGGCCGTGCGCAGCCTGTTACGCAGTCCAGGGTGAGTAGCCGAATGCATCGCGAAACCGATCACCGATCTCTGCGCGCGAGGGTTTGTGATTTTGTCCGCCGCGCTGCGCGATCTTGATCGCTCCCATGACCGCGCCCAGACGCGCGGCGGTTGGCCAATCCCAGCCCGCGGCAATGCCATGCAACAGCGCGGCTCGGTAGGCGTCGCCGCAACCGGTCGGATCAACGACCTGCTCGGCTTTGACGCAGGGAATCTCGTGCCGCTCGCCGTCGGTCATGACCAGAGATCCGCGTGCGCCCAACGTGACGACGAGCGCCTTGACCTGTCGC
The DNA here is from genome assembly GCA_022340705.1 of Betaproteobacteria bacterium. Taxonomy (GTDB): domain Bacteria; phylum Pseudomonadota; class Gammaproteobacteria; order Burkholderiales; family SG8-39; genus SG8-39. The sequence goes on along the minus strand of JAJDNJ010000027.1, from coordinate 14,274 downwards.
GCAAGCGACTCGAGCGTCTCGCCGGTCTTTTCCTCCAGCATCTTGCCTTCGTAGTCGTTCACGGCGAGGAAGTCGGCCTGGCGCACGAACGCGCGCAATTCGTCGCTCGAAAACATGGGCAGTCCCTGGCCGGGGTCAAACATGAACGGAATACCAAGCTCCGCGCATTCACGCGCATGCTGGAGCATACCGTCCCTGCCGTCGGGAGAGACGATCGCCAGCCGCGCTTTCAGCGCGTGCGTGACTTTGTTCTCATGCGAGAAGTTCATTGCACCGGGGTGGAACGCCGTGATCTGGTTGTCGTCCAGATCCGTGGTGATGAAGGCCTGCGCGGTGAACTGACCGGCAATGCGCCGCAGCTGCCCGTTGCCGATGCCGAGCTCGTCGAGTCGTTCGAGATAGGGTTGGCTGTCCTCGCCGACGGTCGCCATCAGGGTTGGCGACTCGCCGAGCAGGCGCAGGTTGTAGCCGATATTGCCAGCGGTGCCGCCGAATTCACGCCGCATTTCAGGCGTGAGGAAGCAGATGTTGAGTATGTGCAGCTGCTCGGGCAGCAAGTGGTTCTTGAAGCGATCGGGGAACACCATGATGGTGTCGAACGCAATTGACCCGGTGACAAGAATGCTCATGATGATTCGACTTCGGGGTAGAAGAGATAGAGCCGGAATCCCGCCGCGCGCAGCCCGAGGAGCTCGAGCTCGACGTTGACGACCTCCTCGGCGCCCGGCGCAATCCCGCGCGACAGGCGTTCCTGTGCGTCTTTCGCACCCAGGTAGTCCGCAGGCAGCAGAACACGCCGCGCCACCGGCCGGTCTTTCTCGTCGGTGAGCGTGAGTTCAAGGGCCGGGAATTCCTGCGGAAACGGCGCCCGATTGCGCATCAGCGCAGTCAGGCGAATGATCGAATCGCGCTTCTGATCGAAGCGCAGCTCCGACGACTCGATGCCAATCAGCTCGGGCTCGCGTGGAAGGTGAACCTGGCAACCGAGCATCTCGCAGGCGATTTCGAGCTGCGGGCGAAGCTCCGGCGCACTCAGAATCAGCTTCGTGCGGAAATGCACGGCCACCTGCGCAGCAAGTATGATCAGGGCGAGTAGTGCAAGCAGGCTCCAGAGTACAGTGAAGCGCGAGCGCTCGCGGCGCGAGGCGAGAAACGCTGCCTCGTCGGGAGTCGGCGTGCTCACGCGGCGCACACGCTTGACGGCGGGTGAACTCGCGCTCGCTGTGCTGCGCGACGTGGCTTCCCGCGCGCGCGCGGCCGCAGCGTCGCGCGCCTCCGCCGCAAGGCGTGCCGGATCGAACAATGCAAGCTGCGGGGAAGGCCCCACCTCCGGCGTGGCGCTGTCGTCTTCGACGATCTGCGTCAGCGCGTCGAAGATCAGGCTGCATTTTCCGCAACGCACGCGTCCGCCGCGCGCCGACAACTGGGGGGCGTGGACGCGAAACGTCGTGTCGCAGCTCGGGCAACGCGTGAGCAGGCTCATCGGCGTATCGCCTCGACCAGGACCCAACCGTCCTCCTGTGCGGCAACACGCGCATCGAAGGCGGGCGCATAAGCCGCAATCAACTCCGCCGCTTGGTTTTCGAGCAACCCGGACAGGGCGAGGCGGCCCGCACGGCGCAGGCGCTTTGCGAACAGCGGCGCCAGCCGGATCAGTGGGTTCGCGAGTATGTTGGCGACTACCATGTCGTATTCGCCGTCGGGCAGCTCGACCGGCAGCAGCGCGCGCAGTGCGACTGCGTTGCGCCGCGCATTGTCCCGCGTGGCGATCAGGGCCTGCGGATCCGTGTCAACGGCGTCGATCTGGGATGCACCAAGCTTTCCCGCGGCGATCGCCAATATACCCGACCCACAACCGTAATCCAGTACGCGCGGAGCGCGATCCGCGTCGTGCCTGAGCGACCGAGCGAGCCACTCGAGGACGAGGCGGGTAGTCGGGTGTGAGCCGGTGCCGAATGCCAGACCGGGATCGAGACGCACCACCACGGCCCCGGCGTCCGCGGTCGCGCTATGCCAGCTCGGCACGATCCACAGTCGCTCGCCTAGCAGGAGCGGCGCGAACTGCGCCTGGCAACGCTGCACCCAGTCGGCTTCCTCGATGTGCCGGGTGCGCCGTCCGGGCAGTGCCGCAAGGCCTGCCGCGTGCGCGGCCTCGCGGAGGATCGCGTCTGCGTCCGCGTCCTGGGGAATCAGCACCTCAAGGCGGTTTCGGTGCCAGGTCGCAGGTGCATCCCAGTCCGGCTCTGCGTACTGGGCGACCTCCTGCGCAGTATCTGCCAGTGCGTCCTCGATGGTGACTGAAACGGCGCCGGCGTCCAGCAACGCCTCGGACAGCGCCTCTGCTTCGCCGCCCGCGAGCTCGAGCGTGATCGATTGCCAGGGCATCGACGGGCGCCTAGCGCGCGCCCTTCTGTTCCTCGATGAGCTTGTTCTCGAGGTAGTGAATCGACACGCCTCCGCGCAGGAACCGTGCGTCGTTTAGCAGCTCCTGGTGCAGCGGCAGGTTCGTGCGAATCCCTTCCACGACCATCTCGGACAGCGCGACCCGCATGCGCCGGATCGCCTGCTCGCGCGTCGCGCCGTAGGCGATCACCTTTCCGATCATGGAGTCGTAATACGGCGGTACGGTGTAGCCGTGGTAGACGTGGGAATCGACCCGAATTCCGGGACCGCCGGGGGGGTGATACGAGGTGATCCGCCCGGGCGACGGGGTGAAGCGGTAGGGGTCTTCCGCATTGATCCGACATTCGATCGCATGCCCACGCACCTGAATGTCCTTCTGCCGAAAGCGCAGCTTCTCGCCCGCGGCGATGCGGATTTGCTCCTGAACGATATCGATGCCAGTCACCATCTCGGTGACCGGATGCTCGACCTGAATGCGCGTGTTCATCTCGATGAAAAAGAACTCGCCGTCTTGGTAGAGGAATTCGAATGTGCCCGCGCCCCGGTATCCGATCTTGCGACAGGCTTCGACGCAGCGTTCGCCAATCTTGTCGCGCAGCTTCGCGGGCAGGTCCGGTGCTGGCGCTTCCTCGATGACCTTCTGGTGGCGCCGTTGCAGCGAGCAATCGCGCTCGCCGAGAAACACCGCATTCTTATGGGTGTCGACCAAGATCTGAATCTCGATGTGGCGCGGATTCTCGAGAAACTTCTCCATGTAGAGCATGGGATTGCCGAATGCCGCCTGTGCTTCCGAGCGCGTCGTGTTGATTGCATTGAGCAGCGCGGCCTCGGTATGGACAACGCGCATGCCACGACCACCCCCGCCGCCCGCGGCTTTGACAATCACGGGATAGCCAAGGCGTCTGGCCAGGCGAATGACTTCGCGGCTGTCTTCGGGAAGCGCGCCTTCCGAACCCGGTACCGTCGGCACACCGGCTTTCGCCATTGCCTGCTTGGCGCTCACTTTGTCGCCGAGAACCCGGATGTTTTCGGGTTTCGGGCCGATAAACACGAACCCCGATCCCTCGACCTTTTCCGCGAAGTCTGCGTTTTCGGCCAGAAACCCGTAGCCCGGATGCACGGCTTCGGCATCGGTGACCTCCGCGGCACTGATGATCGCCGGGATATTGAGGTAGCTCTGCGTCGCGCTCGGCGGGCCGATGCACACGGACTCGTCGGCGAGCTTGACGTACTTCGCCTCGGTGTCCGCTTCCGAATGCACGACCACCGTCCGAATACCCATTTCCCGGCAGGCGCGCTGAATGCGCAGCGCGATCTCTCCGCGGTTGGCGATCAGGATCTTCTCGAACATGCCCTTGCGACTCTTCGCGGGAGCGTCTGGAGGGTCGGTACGCAAGTTGGGGGTTGGTTCAGGCCGAAGACCATCAGGCGATCACGAACAGCGGTTGTCCGTATTCCACGGGCTGCCCGTTCTCGACCAGTATCTCGACCACCGTCCCCGAGGCGTCGGCCTCGATCTCGTTCATCAGTTTCATCGCCTCGATGATGCAGACCGTTTCGCCTTCTTTGATCTGCTGGCCGACCTCGACGAAGGGTTTTGCGTCCGGCGCTGGCGCGCGGTAGAAGGTTCCGACCATGGGCGCGTTGAGCGTATGCCGCGCCGGCCCGGGGCTCTCCGCGACGCTCGGATCGGGACCGGGCGCCGCCGCCGCGACGGCCGCCGGCAGCGGACCTGCGGGAACGTGCGCGACGCTGACCTGACCACCCTTCGCGATGCGGACCTTTTCCTCGCCTTCGGTGATCTCGAGCTCCGCGATCCCGGATTCCTGTACGAGGTCGATGAGCTTTTTCAGTTTGCGTAGGTCCATGAAGAGCTTCTCCCTTTGCGAATGCGAGCGCCGTCCCGCGGCCGGCTTCGGCGCCTGACGGTCCTAGCGGCCTGCGATCCGTTCGAGCGCGATGCCGAGAGCAAGGTCGTAGCCCCGGCTGCCGAGGCCGCAGATCGTGCCAAGGGCAATGTCCGAGAAGTACGAGTGGCGCCGAAACGCTTCGCGCGCGTGGATGTTGGAAAGATGCACCTCGATGAACGGGATGGAGACCGCGGACAGGGCATCGCGCAGCGCAACGCTCGTGTGGGTGTAGGCTGCGGGGTTGGCGACAATAAAGTGCACGCCTTCCGTGCGCGCGGCCTGCACCCGGTCAACGAGGCCCCCTTCGGCGTTGCTCTGGAAGCAGCGGACTTCGACGCCTTGCCGGCGACCGGCCGCCTGCAGGCGAGCATTGATCTCGGCCAAGGTCTCACGTCCGTAGATTTTCGGTTCGCGCGTGCCAAGCAGGTTGAGGTTGGGACCATGAAGAACCAGGATGGCCCCTTTCGAGTTTTTGCGAGTTCTACGCATTTTTGCGCGCGTAGGCCGCATTTTAGCTCACTTTCGACGCACATCCGATCGCGGAAGCCGGTTCCGGCTTCGCGTGGCTTCAATCCGCGCTTTCTGAGACTAACGTTTTGATTTCGAGCGTGATCTCCGGTTTTCGGAGGATGCCCAGCTTGCGGCTCAGAATCCGGCTGTTTCGACCGAGAACCACGGTGAAGGGCAAGGCGCCCGCAGTGTTTCCCAGTCTTCTCATCAGGTCGAGCCCATCGGCTTCCGCGATGAGAATAGGGTAGGAGATGCGATACTTTTTCGCATATTCCTTCACTTTAGCTGCATTATCGACGGCGATCCCTACAACTTCGAATCCGAAGCGAGAGAATTCGCCGCGCAGGGCATTGAGCATCGGGATCTCTTCCCGACATGGGGCGCACCACGTTGCCCAGAAGTTGCAAAGGACGACACGGCCTTTCCACTCCACCAGATGGCGCTTCTGTCCGGAGAGATCCGGAAGCGACGCCGCGAGCAGCTCCGATGCTCCGCCGTCCTGTCTCAGCAGGGTCGGGGCCAGCATGGCGCCACCGATCGCGGCGGCCGCTCCCACGCTGCCTAGAATGAGCCATTCGCGCCGCGACAGCGCCATCGGATCACGCGCCGCGCGTTCTAGGCGCGCCCGCCGACGAGCTCGCTGACTTGGGTGATTCCCGCGCGGTCGATAACGCGCCCAGCGACCGACGTCTTGAGGGCGAGCCGCTCGTCGCGCGGATCGAGCACGGTCAGCTTGAGCGGTACCCCGTTCCACTCGAGCGACAGCACGCTCGCGCTCATCGCGCGATCACCCGCAAAGCGCCGCGCGGGCGCCGCTGTATAGAGAATTCCCCGGTCGAGGAGAAAAAGCTCTACGTCCTTCGTGCTTTCCGGAAAGAGCTGGAGCTCGATCTCCGCGTAGCGCCCGGCAATGCCTTTTAGCACCGCCCCGGTGAGATAGGGATTGAAGCGTTCGAGCGCGCGCATTGCGTCGAGCGCGATCTCGCGCAATTCGCGGATCCTCGCCGGATGTTCGTCAGCCTGATAGATCGCGCGATAGGTCTCGAGCTCGGCTTCGATCTCGTGATTCGCCGGTAGCCACTGACCGTCCTCGACACCGAGGCGTCGGGCAGCTTTGCGCTTGGCGAGGGCAAAATCGTCCACGCCGTCCTCGGCCATGATGCGTGCCGCCGCCGCCGCGATGCTCGAGCGAATCGCCTGTTGCCGCTTGCCGTGACGTGCCATGGCGTGCGTGCCCTGCAGATCGGGCTTGCATGATAGCGCAGCGCGTAAAATCGGCGCCCTTGCGAGCGGCTTGCTGGCCTGTGCATCTCCATATCCTCGGCGTTTGCGGAACATTTATGGGCGGCCTCGCTGCGCTCGCACGCAGCGCGGGGTTCAGAGTGACCGGCAGTGATGCCGGCGTATATCCACCGATGAGCGACCAGCTCTCGGCGCTCGGCATCGAATTGATCGAGGGCTACGACGCCGAGCAGATCCGTTTGGCGCCCGATCTGTGGATCGTCGGCAACGTGGTCAAGCGCGGCAACCCGCTGATGGAGGCCATCCTCGAGCGCGGCGAGCGCTTCGTGTCCGGCCCGGAATGGCTCGCGCGCGAGATCCTGTACGGCAAGTGGGTGCTGGCGGTGGCGGGCACGCATGGCAAGACCACGACCAGCGCGATGCTGGCTTGGATCCTGGAGTGCGCGGGCAAGGCGCCGGGATTCCTGATCGGAGGGCTGCCCGCCAACTTTGGCCTGTCGGCGCGCTCGGGCGCCGGCGAGTGCTTCGTGATCGAGGCCGACGAGTACGACACCGCGTTCTTCGACAAGCGCTCAAAGTTTGTTCACTACCGCGCACGGACTGCGATTCTCAACAATCTGGAATTCGATCATGCAGACATCTTCGGCGATCTTGCAGACATCGAGCGCCAATTCCACAATTTTGTGAGGATTCTGCCTGGCGGCGGAAGAATTCTTGTCAAGGCGGCCGACCCCGCCCTCGAGCGCGTCCTCGCCCAAGGCTGCTGGACGCCGGTTGAACGCTTCGGAAGCTACGACGGCTGGTCAGCGGCGGTTGGGCAGGACGACGCCGAGTTCGAGGTGCAATGGAAGGGCCGCCCGGTCGGCCAGGTTCGTTGGTCGCTCAACGGCGCCCATAACCGCATGAATGCGCTCGCTGCCATCGGGGCCGCGCGTCACGCGGGCATCGAGCCAGGGATTGCCTGCGAAGCGCTTGCCCGCTTCGAGGGTGTGCGGCGGCGCATGGAATTGCGCGGTACGGTGCGCGGAATCTCGGTGTACGACGACTTTGCGCATCATCCGACGGCGATCCGGGCGAGCCTGGAGAGCCTGCGCGCGCGTGGAGGAACTGCACGCATCCTCGCGGTTCTCGAGCCGCGATCGAACACCATGCGGGCGGGGGTCATGAAGGATGCGCTCTCGCCGAGTCTCGCCGAAGCGGACCTGGTGTTCGTCTACACCGAGGGTTTGGCCTGGGAACCCGGACCGGTATTCGCGCCGCTCGGCACGCGCGCCCAGTGCCACGATCAGCTCGGCGCTCTCGTGGACGCGATCGCGGCGGCCGCGCGTGCGGGCGATCAGGTCCTCGTCATGTCTAACGGCAGTTTCGGCGGCATACACGGCCGTTTGCTCGCGCGATTCGCCGAGACGGGTGGTGATACAGATCAAGGGCAGGCCTCCGGCCGACGCTAGCCTGGCGGTTCCACAACGACCAGAGCCCCTCATGCACTTCATGGTCCTCATCCTGCTATTTCTTCTCGGCGCCGTGGTGTGGGGCTTTTTCCATTCCAACCCGAAGGGCGTGCCTGCGCTCTCGCTCGCGTTCGTCAACGCCGTGATTCTGCTCGCCGCGGTTGGCGTCGCCGCCCTGGTCGGCAGCGTGCTCTACGGCGACGCGGTCAGCGTCAAAGCGGGCGAGAAGGGAATGGCGACGTACCTCGCGATCATGGCGGGGGGAACGGTATTCCTCATCGTCGTCGCGGCGGGGGGATTGCTGCGCAACCTGTTGGTTTTTCCGATTTCCAAGCGCGCGCAGTCCGAATCCGACGCGGCATGATCATCTATCTTCACGGATTCATCAGCTCGCCGGCGTCCAACAAGGCGCGCGCCATGCGCGACTACATGCAGGCGCGCGGACTGGGAGCGCGGTTCGTATGCCCCGCACTGCCCGATACGCCGGAGGCGGCGGTGCAGGCGATCGAGGCCGAGATCCGACGCGCGCAAGGCGCCCAAGTCACCTTTGTCGGCAGCTCCCTGGGCGGCTTTTACGCGACTTGGTTCGCCGAGAAATACGAGCGCCGGGCGGCGCTGATCAATCCGGCGATCCGGCCCGACCTTGGTCTTGCCGCCTATCTCGGGCCGCAGCGCAATCTCTATACCGGCGAGGCCTTCGTGCTGAGCGCGGCACACCTCGCCGGCTGGCACCGCTTGGTCGTCGATCGCATCGACCCCGAGCGCTATCTGCTGCTGCTCGAAACGGGAGACGAGGTGCTCGACTGGCGCGAAGCGGCACGCAAATACGAAGGCGCACGGACCATTATTCGGGACGGCGGCGACCACACCATGCAGAGTTTTCCCGAGCATCTGCCGCGCATCCTCGCCTTCGCCGGCATCACCCGGGACTGACCGCGTCTTTCGCGCGCGCGACTCGCGCGGCGGCACCCATATAATCCAGCGCAGGATGCAGATCCTGTACGAAGATAGCGGCGAATTCCGCGTGGGCGCAGTTTTGTCGCAGTCGCCGAATTCCTTCCAGGTCGAGACGCCGCATGGCCGCCGCGCCAAGATCAAGGCGGCAAACGTGTTGCTGCGGTTCGAGCAGCCGACTGGCGCGGAATTGCTGGCGCGCGCAGAGCAATTCGCCGACGCAATCGATGCAGATTTTCTCTGGCAATGCTGCGGCGCGGGCGAGTTCGGATACTGGGACCTCGCGCGCGACTACGTCGGGCGCGAGCCGACGCCGGTCGAGGCGGCGGGCCTGCTGCTCAAGCTGCACGCGGCGCCGATGTACTTCTATCGCCGGGGACGCGGGCGCTACCAGGCCGCGCCGGAAGAGACGCTCAAGCGCGCGATCGCGGGGCTGGAGAAGAAGCGCCGTATTCAAGCGCGCGTCGAAACTTGGACCGACCAGCTCGTCAATGGACACTGCCCGGAGGAAATTGCGCAGCTGACGGATGAGCTTCTATACGCGCCCGATCGTAACAAGCCGGAAACGAAGGCGTTCGAGCAGGCTTGCAAATTGACCGGGCTCGGGCCAGCGCGCCTCCTGCAACGCTGCGGCTTGCTCGGAGACAGTCACGGGTATCACATGAACGGGTTTCTGCGCGAGTTCTTTCCGCGCGGCACGCAGTTCCCACCGCACCCGGAGCCGGCACCGCCGGCTGAGCTCCAGCTTGCCGAGCAGCCGGCCTTCAGCCTGGACGACGTCGGCACGACCGAGATCGACGACGCCTTTTCGGTGACCGAGACCGCGGACGGAACGCTGCGCATCGGCATACACATCGCCGCGCCCACGCTCGGCTTCGCGCCCGGCTCGTCGATCGATGCAATCGCACGCGAGCGGCTCTCGACCGCCTATATGCCGACGCAGAAATTCACCATGCTGCCCGATGATGTGATCGAGCGGTTCTCGCTGGATCATGGATCGGCACAACCCGCGGTCTCGCTCTACGTCGATGTCTCGCCCGACGATTTCACGGTGCGCGGGCAGCGCTCTCGCCTGGAACGGATTCCGATCGCGGCCAACCTGCGCCACGTGGAGTACGACCGGCTGAACCAGCTTTTCCTGAACGGCTCGAGCTGCGGCCTGCCGTATGAAGAGGCGCTGCGCAAACTGTGGCGCTTCGCCTGCGGGCTCGAGTCCCGCCGGGGCAAACCCGCGGTCAACGTAGGCTTCGAGGAATTTACGATTACCGTCGACAACGAGCGCGTCGATATTCGCGCCCGCAAGCGCGGCGCACCGCTCGACAAGCTGGTCGCCGAACTGATGATCCTGGCGAATACCGCGTGGGGCACGTTGCTGGCCGAGCGTGACGTCGCTGCGATCTACCGCGTGCAGACGTCGGGCAAGGTGCGGTTCAGCGTTCACCCGGAGGCCCACGAGGGGCTCGGGGTTTCCTGCTATGCGTGGGTTTCCTCGCCGCTGCGCCGCTACGTCGATCTGGTGAACCAGTGGCAGCTGGTCGCCGTGCTTGAGGGTCGGCGTCCGCCTTTCGGTCGCAGCGCCGACACTCTGCTTTCGGCGATGCGCGCATTCGAGCTGACGCACGCGCGCTACGCCGAGCACCAGCGTGCAATGGAAGGATATTGGTGCCTGCGCTGGCTGCTGCAGGAGCGCGTGGAGCAGGCCGAAGCCGTCGTACTGCGCGACCGGGTCGTACGCTTCGCCGCAGTGCCGCTGACCGCATCGGTACCTTCGCTCCCCGCGCTCGAATCCGGAACCCGCGTCCGCATCCGCATCAGCGATGTCGACCTGATCGAACGCGCGGTCTCCTGCAGCTATCTGGAGACGCTGTCCGTCCCGGCCGACGCGGTTTAGGCGCGATCCAACCTGCGGTCCAAAGCCGTAAAATAGCGCCGGGTCGGATTCGCGAGACGATATTGCAGGGCGCACTAGCGACGGAGCCGTACCGCCTGCCATGGATCTGGACGGGCGTACATCGGAATTCGCGTGCGCTGCACGCGTCGGTCGTGGTTTCTCTTGCTCTGCATGCGGGCCTGCTGACGGTGCACTTTACGTTTCCCGAGGCCCTGCGCTGGAACTCGCCGAACACGCCTCTCGAGGTCATCCTCGTCAATGCGAAGACCAAGGAGGCGCCCGCCAAGGCCGAAGCCCTGGCGCAGGCGAACCTCGACCGTGGCGGCAACACCGACCGCAACGTGCGCGCCAGAACCCCGCTGCCGGTGACCCAGCCGGACGATCCCGGCAAATCGCTTGCGCAGGCCAAGCGCCGGGTGCAGGAGCTCGAGGAGCGCCAGCGCAAGCTGATGGCGCAGGCTAAGCCAGAGCCTGCGCCGAAGGTGCAGCGCCAGACGCCGCCCAAGCCCAAACCGAAGCCGGAAGAGAAGCCCGCCACGCGTCGCTCGGGACAGGACCTTGCCGATCTTTCGCTCGCAGCGCTCAAGCTGCAGGCGCAGCTCGACCGGCGGATCGAGGCCTATCAAAAGAGACCGCGCAAGAAATTTATCGGTGCACGCGCGACCGAGTACCGGTTTGCGCAATACGAGGAAGACTGGCGCATGAAGGTCGAGCGCATCGGCACGCTCAACTATCCGCCCGAAGCCCGGGGCAAGCTCTACGGAAACCTGCGCCTGACGGTGACGATCCGTCCGGACGGCAGCGTCGCGTCTGTCGAGCTGGACCGTTCCTCGGGGCTCAAAGTGCTCGACCAAGCGGCCTACAAGATCGTTCGCATGGCGGCGCCGTTTGCACCGTTTCCGCCCAACATACGTCGCGACACCGACCTCCTCGTCATTACGCGCACTTGGTTCTTCGGGCGCGGCGACAAGATCTGGACCGAATAGTGGTCTGTTACGGGGGGAAACGCGAGATGCTTCCCCCCGCACCCCCATTCCCAGTGAGACGCAGGGGGAAACGCGAGACATTTCCCCCCGCACCCCCCTTCCCAGTGAGACGCAGGGGGAAACGCGAGACGTTTCCTCCCGCACCCCCCTTCCCAAGTGGAATCCGGGGCGGGATTCGTACACTAAGCGGATGACGGATCGCTACGTCGTCATCGGAAATCCGGTCGGGCATTCGAAGTCGCCGTGGATTCACGCCGAATTCGCGCGCGCGACCGGCCAGGACATCGACTACGGACGGCTTGAGCCGCCGCCGGACGGATTCAATGCGGCGGTTGACGCGTTCCGCGCCGCAGGGGGGCGCGGTGCGAACGTGACACTGCCGTTCAAGGAGGCTGCGTTCCGCTACTGCGCCGAGCTGAGCGCGCGCGCTCGCGCAGCCGGAGCGGTGAACACGCTGGTGCTCGATCGTGCCAAGGTGTTCGGCGACAACACCGACGGCGTCGGCCTGGTACGCGACCTGCAGGTCAATCTCGGTTGCACGCTCGAAGGTCGCCGCGTGCTGCTCCTCGGTGCGGGCGGTGCGGCGCAGGGTGTCGTGCAGCCGTTGCTCGAAGCGCGGGTTGCGCGCCTTGTTGTGGTCAATCGCACCGCGGCGCGGGCGCAGGCGCTGGCATCCCGGTTTTCCGGCGTGCAGGGCGGCGGATACGAGCTGCTCGTCGAAGGCGTCTACGACCTGATTGTGAATGCAACCGCGGCTGGCCTGGCGGGCGCGCGCCCGCCTGTTCCGGCCCGCGTGTTTGCAGCGGGGGCTCTGGCCTACGACATGGTGTACGGGCGCGAAACACCGTTTCTCGAATTCGCCCGCGCGCAGCATGCGCGCGTGAGTGATGGCACCGGAATGCTGGTCGAGCAGGCCGCAGAGTCTTTTCTGATCTGGCGCGGCGTGCGCCCGCCCACCGAAGCGGTACTGCGCGCACTGCGCCATGGCTAGGCGACGCAGGGGACGGCGGCGGTTTGCGCGCCTGGCCGGCGCGCTGGTGCTCGCCGGCTTTGCCGCTCTGCTGGTCGTGCAGGTCTGGTTTCTCGCGCAGGTCCTCTGGCTCGCGCGCAACAATCCGGTCAGCACGGCGTTCATGGACGCCAGTCTCGAAACCCTGCGTGCCCAGGCGGCGCTCAAGGGCCGCGACCCCGGTCGGACAAAGCTGGCTTATGACTGGGTGCCCTACGCCCGCATCTCGCAACATCTCAAACGTGCCGTGATCGCTGCGGAGGATGCGCGCTTTCTGGATCACGCAGGCCTCGACTGGGACGCGATCGAACGCGCGTTCGAAAAGAATCAGAAGCGCGGCCGCGTGGTCACGGGAGCCTCGACCATCACCCAGCAGCTGGCCAAGAACCTTTTCCTGAGCGGCGAGCGCTCCTGGGCGCGCAAGGCGCAGGAGGCCATCATTGCCTGGATGCTGGAGGCCACGCTCAGCAAGCGGCGCATCCTCGAGCTCTACCTGAACGTCGCCGAGTGGGGCGAGGGGGTTTTCGGCGCGCAGGCCGCGGCCCGCTACCACTTCGCTACGAGCGCAGCTGCGCTCAGCCCGCGTCAGGCGGCGTGGCTCGCCGTCGTGTTGCCGAGCCCGCGGCGCTACGCGCACGGCCGCACCACGCCCTACCTCGAGCGCCGGGTCGAAGTGATCCTTGTACGGATGGGCAGCGCGCGGATTCCATAGCCGATCGCGCGCGAGCCGCGCGACATGACGCGCGTTCCGACGAGCCCATACAATGGGCCAGATCATGAGCGAATTGCAGACACGGCGCGAGGTCGAGGACCTCGAGAAGAACCTGCGCGACGTCCAGGCGCTGCTTGACCGCCACAAGCTGGTCGAGCACGTGGTTGGCCATCAGGAGATGGCGCGCCACGACCTGGTCGAGCAGCTGGTCCATCGTCAGCATCTCGCCGAGCTGCGCACCCAACTCGACAAGCTGCACGCGGCCGATATCGCCTACATCCTGGAGGCGCTGCCGCTCGAAGACCGGCTCGTGGTCTGGGACCTGGTCAAGGCCGACCGCGACGGTGAAATCCTGCTCGAGGTATCCGATGCGGTTCGCGAATCCCTCATCGCGAACATGGACTCCGACGAGCTCGTTGCCGCGGCCGGCACGCTCGAAGCCGACGAGCTCGCCGACCTCGCGCCGGACCTCCCGGACGAAGTCATCCACGAGGTGGCGCAGTCGCTTCCGCTTGAGGAGCGCGACCAGCTGCGCGCTGCGCTGTCGTACGCCGAAGGCACGGTCGGCGCGCTGATGGATTTTGAATTCATCACGGTGCGCGAGGATGTTGCGCTCGAGGTGGTGACCCGCTACCTGCGGCGCATGGATGAGCTGCCGGATCATACCGACCAGTTATTCGTTGTCGACCGCGGACGCAAGCTGCGCGGCGCTCTGCCGATCACCCGGCTGATCGTTTCCGATCTCGACCTCGAGGTGCATCAGCTGATGGTTCCGGAGCAGGTCACGCTCCACCCTAGCGACCGCGCCGAGGATGCGGCGCGCGCGTTCGAGCGCTACGACCTGGTTTCCGCGCCGGTGGTAGACGCGCTTGGTCGTCTGGTCGGGCGGGTGACGGTCGACGCGGTGGTCGATTACATCCGCGAGCGTAGCGAAGAGACGCAACTCGCCGAGGCCGGCCTGGAGGAGGAAGAGGACATCTTTGCGCCGGTTCTGGACAGTTTCAAGAACCGCTGGGCCTGGCTGGCGCTCAACCTGGTCACCGCCTTCGTTGCCTCGCGGGTCATCGATGCGTTCGAGGAATCGATCGCGCATCTCGTCGCGCTTGCCGCGCTCATGCCGATCGTGGCCGGTATCGGTGGCAACTCGGGCAATCAGACTGTGACGATGATCGTGCGCGCGATGGCGCTCGGAGAAATCCGCGGGAC
>JAJDNJ010000013.1 GCA_022340705.1 Betaproteobacteria bacterium | reverse complement strand
CGCGACGCGGTCGACCAGGGCTTACTTGCGGAACTCGAAGGCGAAGGTCTGATCGAATCGGATGATGCCCAGGCGCTCGTCGGCGAGCTCGATGCACTCATCGAGCGCTATGGCGAGGACCTGCCTGCTGAAGAACTGCTGCGCATGGACTGAAGGAGCGCTGTGATGACACTTTCAAAAAAAGAGCTTGACGCGCTCAAGCGCCAGATCGAAGCACGCTGCGCGGCGCTGCAGGCGGAATTGCACGCGGACGCGGACAAGGCGCGCGGCGAGACTTACGCGGATCTCGCGGGCGGCGTCGCCGACGAGGGCGACGAGTCGGTGGCCGACCTGATGGCCGACATCGACAACGCCGAGCTCACGCGCGACCTCGCCGAACTGCGCGCGCTCGAGGCGGCGCTCGAGCGCATCGCCGACGGCAGCTACGGGGCCTGCATCGACTGTGGCCTGGAGATCGGCTTCGAGCGGCTCAAGGTCGAGCCCGGCGCCTTGCGCTGCATCGAGTGCCAGCGGGTCCACGAGAAGACCTTCGCGCACCCCGAGCGGCCGCGGCTTTGAGCACTGCGCAGCATTCGGGCCTCGCGCCTCGCTAGCGTCTGTGCGCATTTCAGGTACTCGGACGGTTCAGAAACTGTCCATCGAGCAGCCCATTGGCCCCTGCAACCGAGAGTTAGCGAAATTAAAACAACAAGATAGAGATTTGGCATGAATGCTGCGTACCCGGACAGTGCCCGTCAACTGTCTGGAGAGCCCGCGCATGGCCACCTCTTCTCTAGTACCCGCCATCCGGCTGACTTCCCGCGAAACCGACGTGCTGCGCTTGCTGGCGCAAGGCCACAGCTACACCGAGGTCGGCCACGCGCTCGGCGTGTCGCTGCACACCGTGACGACCCACATCAAGAACGTCTATCGCAAGCTCGACGTCCATTCGGCGCGCGCCGCCGTGTGGCGCGCGCTCGAGCTCGAGCTGCTCGGCGAGGCTAGCGCAGGCTGGCGTTGATCCGGTCGAGCATCGCCGAGCCGGGGCAGAGCTCCTGCTCACCGAGCCGGTTGAACGGCAGCTCGACCGTCGACAGGTGCGCGTGCAGGTCTTCGGCCGAGGGGTCGACGTAGAGCAGCCCGGTGAGCACTTCCCCTACCGCCGCAGCACGCGCGATGGCGTTCATCGCGGCGATGCGATCGGTGGGATCGTAGGCACCGTCGAGCTTGCGCAGCTTGAGGATCGAGCCGTCGTGCTGCGGGACATCGATGACCGCCCCCTCCTCGTAGGACACGGTAATCGCCTCGCGCGATGGCCAGAAGTCGAGCCGGCTGACCGCCTCGTTGTGCTCGCGCACGTAGTCATAGCTCTTGGTCGAGCCGGCGTGGTTGTTGAACGCCACGCAGGGGCTGATCACATCGACAAAGGCCGCGCCGGGGTGCGCAATCGCGGCCTTGAGCAGCGGCACGAGCTGCTCCTTGTCGCCCGAGAATCCGCGCGCGACGTAGCTCGCGCCCATGAGCAGCGCCAGGCCGACGGTGTCGACCGCGGAGTCTCTGTTCTCGACGCCACGTTTCGAGCGTGATCCGAAATCGGCCGTCGCCGAGAACTGTCCCTTGGTCAGCCCGTAGACCCCGTTGTTCTCGAGGATGTAGGCCATGTCGACACCGCGGCGCATGACGTGGGCGAACTGCCCGAGTCCGATCGAAGCCGAATCGCCGTCGCCCGAAACACCGATGTAAATCAGCTCGCGGTTGGCCAGGTTCGCTCCGGTGAGCACCGAGGGCATCCGCCCGTGCACGGTGTTGAAGCCGTGCGAGTTGCCAAGGAAGTAATCCGGGGTCTTCGAAGAACATCCGATGCCCGAGAGCTTCGCGACCTTGTGCGGTTCGATGTCGAGCTCCCAGAAGGACTGAATCAGCGCCGCCGAGATCGAGTCGTGGCCGCAGCCCGCGCACAGTGTCGACACCTTGCCCTCGTAGTCGCGCCGAGTGTAGCCGATGCGATTCTGCTGCAGCGTCGGGTGGTGCAGTTTCGGTTTAGTGATGTAGGTCATGAGCTTTTTCCGAATGTCTGCGTTGCGGTGCAGGCAGTTTCTGCACCGCAACGCATCGTGGTTCTTTATGCAGCTTTGCCTTTTTTCAGCGGCTCGACATTGAGCACGCGCACCCGCTCGCTGATCTCGGAGGCAATGAAGCGCGCAGTGATCGGCGTGCCGTCGTAATGCAGCACCGGCATCAGCCGCGCGGGGTCGATGTTGAGCTCGTTCACCAGCAGGCTGCGCAGCTGCGCGTCGCGGTTCTGCTCGACGACGAAGACCTGGTCGTGCTCGGCGATGAAATCGCTCACCGTGTCGTTGAACGGGAATGCGCGCAGGCGCAGCGTGTCGATTGCGATGCCCGCGGCCTCGAGCGCGGCGTAGGCCTCGTCCATCGCGGGGCTGGTCGAACCGTAGTAGATCGCCCCGAAGCGCGTCTTCTTGCCGCAGCCACGCAGCACCGGCTGCGGGACGATCGACTTCGCGGTCTCGAACTTGCGCAGCAGACGCTGAACGTTGTCGACGTAGACCGGCCCCTCTTCGCTGTAGCGCGCGTAGCGGTCCTTGGTCGTGCCGCGCGTGAAAAACCCGCCCTTGGTCGGATGGGTCCCGGGATAGGTTCGGTACGGAATGCCGTCTCCGTCGACATCTAGGTAGCGCCCGAACTCCTTGCCTGCCTCGAGCTCTTCCACCGTCATCACCTTGCCGCGGTCGTAGCGCCGCGTGTCGTCCCAGGTGAAGGGCTTCGTCAGGCGCTGGTTCATGCCGATGTCGAGGTCGGTCATCACGAAGACCGGCGTCTGCAGGCGGTCGGCCAGATCGAGCGCAATCGCCGCGTGCTCGAAGCATTCGTGCGGATCTTCGGGAAAAAGCAGGACATGCTTGGTGTCACCGTGCGACGCATAGGCGCAGGCGAGGATGTCTGACTGCTGCGTGCGAGTCGGCATGCCGGTCGACGGACCGCCGCGCTGCACGTCGACGATGGTGATCGGGATCTCTGCAAAGTAGGCCAGGCCGATGAATTCGGTCATCAGCGAGATCCCCGGCCCGGAGGTCGCGGTGAACGCACGCGCACCGTTCCAACCCGCCCCAACGACCACGCCGATCGAGGCCAGCTCGTCCTCGGCCTGGACGATCGCGAAGCGGTTCTGGCCGGTCTCCTTGTCGACGCGCAATCGCGCACAGTAGCGCTGAAACGCTTCTGCGAGCGACGAGGACGGCGTGATCGGATACCAGGCGCAGACCGTGGCACCCCCGTAGACCATTCCCAGCCCGGCCGCGGAATTGCCGTCGATGAAGATCCGGTCGCCGACGTTGTAGCCGCGCTGCACCTTCAGTCCGACTGCGTCCTTGAGCTTTTCCTCGGCATAGTGAAAGCCCATCTGGAACGCGTTCAGGTTCGGCTTGAGCAGCTTCTCCTTGCCCTTGTACTGCTCGCCGATCAGCTCCGCGATGACACCCGGCTCGATGCCGAGTAGCGCCGCGAGCGCGCCGACGTAGATGATGTTCTTGAACAGCTGGCGCTCGCGCGCATCGGTGTAGGTCGCGTTGCAAATCTCGGTGAGCGGCATGCCGACGACGTGGATGTCGTCGCGAAATTTCGACGCTGGCAGGGACTTGGTGTTGTCGTAGAAGAGATATCCGCCCGGGTCGATCTCGCGCACGTCCTTGTCCCAGGTCTGCGGATTCATCGCGACCATCAGGTCGACGCCACCGCGCCGTCCGAGCCAGCCCGCCTCGGTGACGCGCACCTCGTACCAGGTCGGCAACCCCTGGATGTTGGACGGAAAGATGTTGCGCGGGCTCACCGGGATGCCCATGCGCAGGAAGCTCTTGGCGAACAGCTCGTTGGCCGAGGCCGAGCCCGAGCCGTTCACGTTGCCGAACTTGATGACGAAATCGTTGACTGCCTCGATGCGCTTCACGCCCTGCTTCCTTCCTCGCCTGCTATGACTTGTAGCTCGGGTCCTTCGCGTCGATGATCCGCACCAGCGCGGCGAACTCGAGCTCGCCGAGCGCGGCCTGGTCGGTGAGAAACTCCTCGCCCAACGCCTGCGATTGACGGCACATTTCGGGGCTCGGCTCGATCAGCACACCACCGGCCTGCGCAGCGAGCTGGATCTGGCAGGCACGCTCCAGCCGCCACATGCGGATGAACCCTTCGGCTGCGGTGCGCCCGACCGTGAGCAAACCGTGATTGCGCAACAGCAGCGCCGGGTGCTTGCCAAGGCTCGCGACCAGCCGCTCGCGCTCACCGAGCCGCATGCTCGGGCCCTCGTAGTCGTGCACGCCGAGGTCTTCGTAGAAGTTGTGCGCATACATGTGGATCGGCAGCAGGCCGCATGCCTGGGTCGACACCGCCATGCCCGCGAGCGTATGCGTGTGGTAGACCCACACCGCATCCGCCCGGCCCATGTGAATCGCGCTGTGGATGACGAATCCGGCCTTGTTGACGCCATAGGGCTGCTCGTCCACCGGATTGCCGTCGACGTCGATCTTGACCAGATTCGAGGCGGTCACCTCGTCCCAGCGCAGGCCGTAGGGATTGATCAGGAAATGGTGCTCGGGACCGGGGACGCGCGCCGTGATGTGCGCATAGATCAGCTCCGACCAGCCCAGATGCGCCGCCACCCGATAGGCCGCGGCCAGGTCGACGCGCAGCGCCCATTCCTTCGGGCCCATTCCCAGGCGTCGCGCGAGCGGCGCAACCTTGTTCGACCTTCGGGCAGCGTGTTTCACATCGACTCCTTCCATGCGGCTATGCCGCCTTGCGTTGCGGCGTCCGGCATTCGGGCCCGGCCTGCGCCATCTCGAGCAGGAATTTCTGCATGTCCCAGGCGCCCGTCGGGCAGCGCTCGGCGCACAGACCGCAGTGCAGGCAGACGTCTTCGTCCTTCACCATCACGCGGCCGGTCTTGAGCCCGTCCTGCAGGTACAGGTCCTGGTCCGGGTTCTTCGCCGGGGCACGCAGCCGCGCGCGCAGTCCCTGCTCCTCGCCATTGCGCAGGAAGTTGATGCAGTCCATCGGGCAGATGTCGACGCAGGCGTCGCACTCGATGCACAGCTTCGCGGTGAACACGGTCTGCACGTCGCAGTTCAGGCAACGCTGCGCTTCCTTCCAGGCCGTGGCCAGATCGAAGCCGAGCTCGACCTCGGCCTTGACGTTCTTCAGGGTCTCCTTGACGTCGCGCCAGGGCACCTTGTAGCGCGCGTCCAGCGCCACGTCATTGTCGTAACTCCACTCGTGGATGCCCATCTTTTGTGAGAGCAGGCTCACGCCCGGCGCGGGCCGCTCGCGCACGTCCTCGCCCATGAGCAGCTTGTCGATCGAGACCGCTGCCTCGTGGCCGTGCGCCACCGCCCAGATGATGTTCTTCGGCCCGAACGCAGAGTCCCCGCCGAAAAAGACCTGCGGTAGCGAGGATTGCATCGTCGCCGCATCGAGCACCGGCAGACCCCACTGGTCGAAGGCGATGCCGCAGTCGCGCTCGATCCAAGGAAATGAATTCTCCTGACCGACGGCGATCAGTACATCGTCGCATTCGAAGTAGGCGTCTGGGTCGCCGGTCGGCACCAGTTTGCGTCGGCCGTTCGCGTCGTACTCGGCGCGCACGATCTGGAAGGTCATGCCGCAGAGCCTGCCGTCCTTCAGATCGAAGCTCTTCGGCACGTGGTAGTTGAGGATCGGGATGCCCTCGTGCATCGCGTCCTCCTTTTCCCAGGGGCTCGCCTTCATCTCCTCGAATCCCGAGCGCACGATCACCTTGACGTCCTCACCGCCCAGCCGGCGCGAGGTCCGGCAGCAATCCATCGCCGTGTTGCCGCCGCCGAGCACGATCACGCGCTTGCCGATCTTCGAGACATGGCCGAAGGACACCGACGAGAGCCAGTCGATTCCGATGTGGATGTTCTGCGCCGCCTCCGCGCGGCCCGGGATGTCGAGGTCGCGCCCGCGCGGCGCACCGGATCCCACGAAAATCGCGTCGAAGCCCTCCGCCAGCAGTTCGTTCATCGAATCGATGCGCACGCCGCCGCGAAACTCAACGCCGAGCTCGAGGATGTAGCCGCATTCCTCGTCGATGACCTCCTCCGGCAGCCGAAAACGCGGAATCTGGCTGCGGATCATGCCGCCCGCCTTCGGGTCCTGATCGAACACCGTCACCGAATAGCCGAGCGGCGCAAGATCGCGCGCCACGGTCAGCGACGCCGGGCCGGCGCCGACGCAGGCCACGCGTTTGCCATTCTTCTTTGCCGCCGGTTTGGGCAGGCGCGGCCGTATGTCGTCCTTGAAATCCGCAGTGACGCGCTTCAGCCGGCAGATCGCGACCGGCTCGGGCTTCGCGGCCTGCGCATCCTCGACCCGCCCGCGCCTGCAGGCCGGCTCACAGGGGCGGTCGCAGGTGCGCCCGAGGATCCCCGGGAAGACGTTCGACTTCCAGTTGACGAGATAGGCGTCGGAGTAGCGCCCCGCGGCGATCAACCTGATGTATTCGGGCACCGGCGTGTGGGCCGGGCAAGCCCATTGGCAATCAACGACTTTGTGAAAGTAATCGGGATTGCGTATGTCGGTGGGCTGCAACTCCTGTCTCCGCGGTGCGTCGCCGATCAATGTGACATCGATGCGTCACCTGGCGCGCCCGAATCGTTTGTAACGCGAACAGTTTACTCTCGACGGCGCGCGAAGGAAAGTCAGTGATTTCAAAACGCTAGGTGAACTTCTGCACACTGCGACGATTTCCGCCCCGGAGCGCGCATCATT
>JAJDNJ010000010.1 GCA_022340705.1 Betaproteobacteria bacterium | reverse complement strand
GAAGGCGACGATGCCGTAGATGTGGAAGAACGGCAAAAAGGCGAGCACGGTGTCGGTCGGCAAGATCAGCGCGGCGTCCGTGACGCCCTTGAGCGAGCAGAGCTCCGCGACCAGGTTATGGTGCGAGATCATCACGCCCTTCGGCAGGCCGGTGGTGCCGCTCGAGTAGGGCAGCGCCACCAGGTCCTTGCGCGGGTCGATCTGCACCTTGGGCGGCGCGCCGCTGCCGGCGAGCAGGGCGGCGAACGGCGTCGCCCCTTCCGCCTCGCCGAAGACGAAGATCTCGTCGACCTTCGCCTGCGCCGCGGCCTCGCGCGCGGTGGCGAGGAATGGCGGCACGGTGAGCAGGAAGCGCGCAGCCGAGTCCTGCAGCTGCTTGGCGACTTCTCCCGGCGTGTACAGCGGGTTGACCGTGGTGATCACTCCGCCGAGCGCGGCGACGGCGTGAAACGCGACCACGTATTCGGGCAGGTTCGGGCTGAGAATCGCGAAACGCTCGCCTTTCTTGAAGCCGCGCGCCGCGAGCCCGCCCGCGACGCGGGAGACCAGCGCGGGCAGCTGCGCATAGCTGATGGTTCGGCCGCTCGGGCCGTCGATCAGCGCCGGCTTGTCGCCGAGCGTTTGCGCGTTGCGAAGGACGTAGTCGCCGAGCGCGACTTCCGGGATCTCGACATCGGGGTACAGGCTGCGAAAGGGCATCGTCTCCTCCTCAAGACAACAGACGACGACGCGCGCGCGCGCATCGTGCGATGGTTTTTAAGATCCGCTGACGTCCGGCGTCAAGCCGCAGCGCGGCACTAGAAGGCTTTGACGAGCACATATCCCGCCATCGCGATCACTGCGAGAGAGCTCCAGGTCCAGCAGAACGCGCGCACGTCGTGCAGCTGCGCGGTGACGTAGGCGGCGAAATGCGCGGCACGCGCCGCGACGTAGGTCCAGATCAGGATCTGGGCGAGGAGCAGCGGAGGGTGGACGAGGACGAAGAGGAACCCCGCGGCGAGAAAACCCGGAATGCTCTCCAGGTCGTTGAGGTTCATGCGGCGCGAGCGCTCCACGTACTCATTGGCCTCGAGCTGCCCGGGTTTCGGCTCGGGGTTGAGGGGGCTCTTCTTCGCGTCTTCGGGGCTGCGGAAACCCGCCTTGACCTTGGTCATCCGCGCAACCGTCATCCACGGCTGGAGCATCAGTTTGAGCAGCATGAGACTGGCGGCCAGCGCAAAGGTCCGGAACACCGGATTGTCGAAGCTAAGGACGGCGGATGCGACGGTCATGGATTTTCCTTCGGTGGAAATGTCGAGTGTACGCCGGCGTCTTGCGAAGTTCGCGGATCGCACCGCGGATTGAAGGGTAAGCAGCTAAGATTGCCTCCGCACGATCGCGGCGGAGTGACCCGCTATGGATGACTTGAGCGGCAAGGTGGCGCTGGTGACCGGGGCGGCGAGCGGTATCGGGCTCGCTCTGGCCAGGCGCTTCGCCCAGGAAGGGATGAAGCTCGTTCTCGCCGATGTCGAGGAGGCGCCGCTCGCGAACGCGGCGGCGGCGCTCCGCGCGCGTGGCGCGAGCGCGATCGCGGTGCGCACCGACGTGATGCAAGAGGCCGAGGTCAAGCGCATGGCGCAAGCGGCGTTCGACGCTTACGGCAACGTCCATGTCCTGTGCAACAACGCGGGCGTGGGCGGGGCGCTCGGCGTCGACGGCGTGTGGAACTGGGCCCGGGAAGACTGGGAGTGGGTGCTCGGGGTCAACTTCTGGGGTGTGGTGCATGGCATTCACCATTGTGTGCCGCGCATGCTCGCGAAGGGCGAAGCGGGTCATGTGGTCAACACGGCCTCCGCCGCCGGCTTCGTGAGCGGCGTCACGGGGGCGCCGTATACGGTGTCGAAGTTCGGCGTGGTTGCGCTCAGCGAGCACCTGTACAAGGACCTCAAGGCGCATCAGGCGAAGCTGTCCGCCTCGGTACTCTGCCCCGGGTGGGTCGACACCAATATTATCGATTCGGCGCGCAACCGTCCCGCTGCGCTTGCGCCCAAGGACGCCTCGGAGTCGAGTGCGCAATCGCGCGAACGGCACGAGGCCGTGCGCGAGTTCCTCAAGGGCGGATTTCGGCCTGAGGCGATCGCCGAGCAGGTCGTCGACGCGATCCGCGCCGATCGCTTCTACGTGCTGCCGGTGCAGCCGCAAATCGAGCAGGCGATCGCACTGCGCATGAACGACATTCGCCAGGGCCGCAACCCGACGATCCTCTGACCCGGGCCTCGTGCGCTGCGGCCTGCCTCAGGCCGCACGCCACAGGCGGTGGCGGCCAGGCACGCCTTTCAGCTCGCATTCGTCGTGCGCGATCCAGGCGATGCGCCCGGCGAGCGATGGCGCCTCGTTCTCGAGCGCAGCCTTGGCCGCGTCGCTCAGCCAGAGCTCGCTCTCGACGCCGTGCTGCATGACGCGCGCACCGAGGTGCACGTTGCGTCCGGCCAAGCTCTCGCCCTCGGCGCGCACCCGCCCGTAGTGCACTCCGACGCGCACGCGCAGCTGCGTGTGCCCGGGATCGCCGAACAGCGCTTTAGCGAACGCGTAGGCCTGCGCGGCCTGCGCGAATGCGGTGAGCAGCTCGTCGCCGGTCTCGCCGATCAGCCGGCCGCCATTTTCCTGAGCGAGCGCCTCCGCCCGTTGCTTGTGCGCCCGCAGCATGCTCACGTAGTCGAGCGTGCGCGCGGAGTAGAGCAGGTTGGTCGAGCCGACGATGTCCGAGAAGACCAGGCCGAGCGCGCCGTCGGCGCCGGCCAACCAGTCGGCGAGGGAGTTGTCTGGCTCGTTCATGTCCGTCGCTAGGCGCGGGCGCCACGCCCATGCTGCCCGGCGCGGCTGTGTCCGGTCAAGCGCGACCCGCGGTTCGTCCCCGGACCCGCGGTTACAAACCGGTAACCAAAACCCGGAATTGGAAATCGTCGCGTTACCAACAGCGCGCAGCCTTCGCAGCGCAGGCCACCACCAACCGGAGGACAGCATGAAAGACCTGAGTTATACGACGCTCGACGGGCGCAGCGCAAAACTGAACGCAAAAGACCTGGAGACGCTGACTGCCGGCGTGCGCGGCGGCGTCGTGACGCCGGAGTCCTCCGACTACGACAGCACGCGCAAGGTCTGGAACGGCATGGTCGAGCGGCGCCCGGCGGCGATCGCGCGCTGCCTGAGTCCGCAGGACGTGCGCAACGCGCTCGCCTTCGCCCGTGCGCACGACATGCGCCTCAGCCTGCGCGGTGGCGGCCATCACATCGCGGGCAATTCGGTGATCGACGGCGCGCTGGTCATCGACCAGTCCGTGCAGCGCACGGTGCGCATCGACCCACAGCAGCGCACTGCACGCGTCGCGCCGGGCGCGCTGCTCGGCGACTTCGACCGCGAAGCGCAGGCCTTCGGACTCGCGACCCCGCTCGGCATCAATTCGACCACCGGTGTCGCCGGGCTGACTCTCGGCGGCGGATTCGGCTGGCTGACGCGCAAGCACGGCATGACGATCGACAACCTGCTGTCGGCCGACATCATTACTGCGGACGGAACCCAGCGCGTGGTATCGGCGACGCAGGACCCGGAGCTGTTCTGGGCGATCCGCGGCGGCGGCGGCAACTTCGGTGTGGTGACCTCGTTCGAGTTCGCGCTGCACCCGCTCGGGCCCGAGGTATACAGCGGGCTGGTCGTGTACCCCTTCGACCAGGCGCGCGCGGTGCTGCGCGCCTGGCGGGAATTTGCGTTCGACGCGCCCGTGGAGGTGAACGTCTGGGCGGTGCTGCGCAAGGCGCCGCCGCTGCCTTTCCTGCCCGAATCGATTCATGGCCAGAACGTGGTGATCTTCGCGGTCGTCTACACGGGCGACGCCGAGCGCGGCGAGCAAGCGGTCGCACCGGTGCTCGGCTTCGGCACGCCGGCCGGCAGTCACCTCGGCCGCAACCCGTACACTGGCTTTCAGGCGGCGTTCGACCCGCTGCTGCAGCCGGGCGCGCGCAACTACTGGAAGTCGCACAACTTCGCCGCGGTGGACGATGGCCTGATCGACATCGTCATCGACGCCGCCGGGCGCTGTCCGGGGCCCGAGTTCGAGGTCTTTCTCGCCCAGCTGGGTGGCGCCATGTCGGCGGTCGCGCCGACCGACACCGCGTACGCGGGGCGCGACGCGCGCTGCATCATGAACATCCACGGGCGCTGGCAGAGCGCCGAGCAGGACGCGAGCGGACGCGACTGGACGCGCGCGCTGTACCGCGCGGCGGCGCCGTTCAGCACCGGCGGCGGCTACGTCAACTTCTTTACCGAGGACGAAGGCGAACGCGTGACGCAGGCCTACGGCGTCAACTACGCGCGCCTGCAGTCGGTCAAGCAGCGCTACGACCCGGACAACGTGTTCCGCTTCAACATCAACGTGACGCCGGCCGCGGCACGCAGGGCGGCGTAGGGCGGAGCGCCCCGCGCTAGGCCGCCGCCTTGACCTGCTCGTCGATGCTCACGTGGGCCTTCGATTCGCCCGCCGGCTTGAACACGAACGTCAGGCTGCTCGCGCCGAAAGACTGCCCGATCGCGTGCAGCGTCTGTTTGGCGGACGCCTCGACTTCCGAGGACAGTCTGTCGATCATCGCGGTTGCGCGCTCCCTGGCGTGATTGCTCGCCGCCGTGACGAGCTTGTTGCGGTCTTCCTCGGTGAATCCCGCGCCGAGGAAGCCGTTCAGCAGGTCCGGCAGCAGCCAGGGGAGGAGTCGGCTTCGCTGCTCGTCGTAGAACTCGATGCTGCGGATGCTGATCTCGTGAAAGCAGGGGGGCATGCGCAGGATGTACGCACCTGGCCCGGTCTCGATGATCTCGAAGTCGCGCGTCCTGAGGTCGTAGCGGAACTCGATCTCGAATTCGAAGATCATCGCCATCTTCTTGCTCGAGTAGATCCAGTCGAGGTACTTCCTGCCGAAATCGCCCCAGCTGTGGTCCAGCTCGGTGACGATCTCTTTCGTGTAGACCTTGAATACGGACAGGTCGCCGACCGCGCGCATCCCCTCGATCGTCGAATGAACACTCGTCGTGTTTCTGCGCCCGCCCGTTCGGCGAAACAGGAAGAGCACCGCGATGCCGAGCGCGACGATGACCGCCGCGAGGAATCCGATGACCAGGAAAACAATTGGCTCCATGGCGGCTCCAAATGTGACGAGGGCGGCAATCGTGCCCGCGGCCCGAGACCTGCGCTAGTCGACGACCTTCGAGATGGTGACCTCGACGCCGCTGGTGCCCGGCGCAACCGGGCCGCTCGCGCCCTCGAGGTCGCCCTTCTGCGGCGCGGCGCTGCCGGCGCGCGAGACGCGCGCCATGACGATGACGCGCGGGAAGAGCGACAGCTTCGCGCCCGGCGCCATCGCCATGCTGTCGTCGAGGCGGAACGCGTAGGGTAGATCGCGCACCTCGATGCGCCTGACCGCGAGCGGCATGCGCGGGCCCTCGGCGGCGCGCGCGAGCACGAACACGACGTCGTCGGGCTTCACGCTCGAAGCGAGCCCGCTGTCGAGCATGACGATACCCTGCACCGCCTCCGCGCCCGCGGCGGCGGGCGGCGCGGATGCGCTCGGCGCGGGCGCAGCCGCCGTCGCAGGCGGCTGCGCGGCGGCGAGCGGCGGACGTCCGCTGCGCTCGCGCGCGCTTGCCAGGCCGCTGCGTACGCCCTCGGCGAGCGGGGAATCGGGCGGCAGCGACTTCATCAGCCGCTCCCAGTACATGATCGCCGCGTCGTAGTTCCCCATGTGAAACTCCGCGGTGCCCGCAAGCGCGAGCGCCTTGACGTGATCCGGGTCGAGCTTGAGCGCTTCCTGGATCAGGCGGTAGGGCTCGCCGCGCAGGTCACGGCCCGCGGCCATGGCGAGCACATCGGCGTAGTCGGCGAGCACGCTCGCGTTCTTGCCGCCGTATTCGATCGCCTTCGCGTAGGCCTTCGCCGACTCGGCGTAGCGACCGAGCGCCGCCTGCGAGCGCGCGAGCATCATCCAGCCCTCTGCATTGTTCGGCTCGCGCTCGAGACGGGCGGCAAGCTGCGCGACCATCGCCTCGATCTGCTCGGGCGTGACCTGGTGCGTGCTCTGCGCGCTGCGCGCACCCGCGGCCGGGTCGAGCGCGGTTGGCGTGCCGATCAGCAGGTACAGGCCGATCGCGACCAGAGGCAACGCGAGGCCGAGCGCGACGGCGAGCCGCGTGCCCGGCCAGGCGCTGCGCGCCGGCGGCGGGGCGGCGGCCGCACCGCTCGCCAGATCCTCGGCGAGCCGGCGCTCGATCTCGGCACGTGTCTCCGCATTGCGCGCCTCGCTCACCAGCCCCTGCGACCGCTCGGCCTCGAGCTCGGTGAGCTGGTTGCGATAGATTTCTGCGTTTGCGTCCGCCCGAACGTCTTGTGCGCCCGGTGTGCCCGGTGTGCCCTGTGCGCCCTCTGCGGCCTGTGCGCGCACGCGCAGCAGCGGCCGGAGCAGAATGCCGAGCGCGAGCGCCGCGAGCACTGCGGCGAGCAGGACGAAGGCGGTCATGCGCTGCGGCCGGGCTCGTCGAGCAGGGCCTTGGCGCGCGCGCGCGCGGCCGCATCGCCCGCGCCGCCGTCGGCCTCGGCCATCGCGCCCTGCGCACGCGCGCGCCGGCGCAGCGTGAGACCGAGCGCAGCAAGCCCGCCGACGAGCAGCAGGAACGGACCCACCCAGAGCAGCGCCGTCGTGGCCTTCATCGGCGGACGGTAGAGCACGAAATCGCCGTAGCGGGTGACCAGGTAATCGACGATCTGCTCATCGCTGCGTCCGGCCTTCACCTGCTCGCGCAGCTGGTTGCGCAGGTCGACGGCGAGCTCCGCGTTCGAGTCGGCGAGCGTCTGGTTCTGGCACACCAGGCAGCGCAGCACGCTCGCCAGGTGCATGACGCGCGCCTCGACCGCCGGGTCCGCGGCGAGTGGCGGGGCCTCGCGCATCTGCGCGCTGCCGGGCGCCGCGGCGAGCAGCGCCACGGCGGCAAGCACTGCGGTGAGCGCGGACCTCATCCCTTGAGCTGCTTCACCAGCGGCAGGATCTTTTCGCGGATCGTGTCCGGGGTCACCGGACCGATCTTCTTGTAGCGGATGATGCCGTCGCGGTCGATGAGGTAGGTCTCCGGCACGCCGTACACGCCGTAGTCGATTCCGATCTTGCCCTTTTCGTCGACCAGCGACAGGACATAGGGGTTGCCCAGACGCGCAAGCCAGGCCTTGGCGTCGTCCGATTTGTCCTTGTAGTTCAGGCCGTAGATCGGG
Source organism: Betaproteobacteria bacterium (assembly GCA_022340705.1). Classification (GTDB taxonomy): domain Bacteria; phylum Pseudomonadota; class Gammaproteobacteria; order Burkholderiales; family SG8-39; genus SG8-39. The sequence continues at coordinate 21,721 of JAJDNJ010000010.1, read as the reverse complement.
ACGATGTTCTGCTTGGCGAACTCGACCAGCACCGGGTGCTCCTCGCGGCAGCTCACGCACCACGACGCCCAGACGTTCAGCAACCACACCTTCCCCTTGAGGTCGGTGTTCGAGACGGTCTTCGCCGGGTCCTGCAGCACCGGCAGCCTGAACGGCGGCGCCGGCTTGTCGATCAGCGGCGAGGGCACCTCGCGCGGATCGAGCCGCAGACCGAAGCCGAGAAAGCCGACGACGATGACGAGCACCGCGAGCGGGAGGAGGTACTTCTTCATGCCGCACGGCTCCCGGACGCGGCCGCGCGGCGCTCCGGCGCGGTGCGCTGTGGCGCGGTGACGCGGTAGCGGCGATCGAGCGTGGCAAGCAGCCCGCCGAGCGCCATCACGATGCAGCCGAGCCAGATCCACACCACCAGCGGCTTGTAGTGCAGGCGCACGCTCCAGGCGCCGTCGGGCAGCGGCTCACCGAGCGCGACGTACAGGTCGCGCGTCAGCCCGGAATCGATCGCCGACTCGGTCATCGGCTGGTTCTGTGCGTGGTAGACGCGCTTTTCGGGATGCAGCGTGCGCACCGGCTTGCCGTCGCGCAGCAGCTGCAGCGTGCCGCGCGCGGCGCTGTAGTTCGGGCCCTCGCGGTCGCGCACGCCGTCGAAGCGCAGCGTGTAGCCGCCGAGCTGGGCGACCTCGCCCGGATGCATGCGCAAGTCCTGCTCGGTCTCGAAAGCCTTCACCGAGGTGACGCCGATGATGAACAGGCCGACGCCGAGGTGCGCGAGCAGCATGCCAAGCTGCGCGCGCGGAATCGCGCGCAGCCGCTGGCCGCGCGACTGCGCGGCGGGTTGTGAGCGCAGGCGCTGGATGAATGCGCTCACGCTCGCCGCGATCACCCATCCGGCGAGCAGGTAGCCGAGCGCCGAGAGTGGGCGCCAGCTGCCCAGCGTAAGCGGCAGCAGGATCGCGGTGGCTACCGCGACCGCTGCGGCCCAGCGCAGACGATGGGCGAGCTCGGGCAGCTTCGCCTCCTTCCAGCGCGCAATCGGGCCGACCGCCATGAGGAACACCGCGGGCACCATGAGCGGCACGAACACCGCCTCGAAATACGGCGGGCCGACCGAGATCTTGCCCAGCCCGAGCGCGTCGAGCACGAGCGGGTAGAGCGTGCCGAGCATGACCGTGAACGCCGCGACCGAGAGCACCACGTTGTTCACCAGCAGCATCGATTCGCGCGAGAGCAGCTCGAAGCGACCGCCGAGGCCGACCTTGGGCGCGCGCCAGGCGAACAGCATCAGCGAGCTGCCCGCCACCACGGCGAGAAAGGCGAGGATGAAGATGCCGCGCTTGGGGTCGGTGGCAAATGCATGCACCGAAGTCAGTACGCCCGAGCGCACCAGGAAGGTGCCGAGCAGGGAGAGCGAGAATGCGACGATTGCGAGCAGCACCGTCCAGGCGCGGAACGCGCCGCGTTTCTCGGTCACGGCGAGCGAATGGATCAGCGCCGTACCCACCAGCCAGGGCATGAACGAGGCATTTTCGACGGGGTCCCAGAACCACCATCCGCCCCAGCCGAGCTCGTAATAGGCCCAGTAGCTGCCGAGCGCGATGCCGAGCGTGAGGAAGATCCAGGCCGCGGTCGTCCAGGGGCGCGACCAGCGCGCCCAGGACGCGTCGAGCCGGCCGTCGAGCAGCGCCGCGATCGAGAAGGCAAAGGCGACCGAAAACCCGACGTAGCCCATGTAGAGCATGGGCGGGTGGAACACCATGCCGGGATCCTGCAGCAAGGGGTTGAGGTCGGTGCCGTCGGCCGCCGCGGGCAGCAGGCGCTCGAAGGGATTCGAGGTAAACAGCATGAACGCGTAGAAACCGATGCTGATCAGCCCGAGCACGCCGAGGATGCGTGCCACCATCACTTCGGGCAGGGTGCGCGAGAACACGCTGACCGCGAGCATCCACACAGTGAGCATCATCATCCAGAGCAGGAGCGAGCCCTCGTGGCCACCCCAGACGCCGGACAGACGGTAGGCGAGGGGCAGCTTCGAATTGGAGTGGTTCGCGACGTAGCTCACCGAGAAGTCGTTCTGCGCGAACGACCACGCGAGCGCGCAGAAGGCGATCAGCACGAACACGAACTGGCCTTGCGCGGCGGGCCGCGCGAGCGCGATCAGTGTGCGGTTGCCGCGGGCCGCGCCCACGATCGGCAGCGTGCCCTGCACGAGCGCGATGCACAGCGCCAGAATCAGCGCGAAATGTCCGAGCTCGGGAATCATTTTGCGCCCGCGGCGCTCTGCGCCATGCTCTTCACTGCGCGCTCGTGCGCCTGGCGCGCCTTCTCGACCGCTTCGGCCGCTTCCGGCGCCATGTAGTTCTCGTCGTGCTTGGCGAGCACTTCCTTGGCGGTGAACACGCCGTCCGCGCCAAGCTGGCCCTGGGCGACCACACCCTTGCCCTCCTTGAACAGGTCCGGAAGGATGCCGGTGTAGCGCACCGGGATGCTCTTCGCGGTGTCGGTGACCACAAAGCTCACCGTCAGGCCGTCGGCCGCGCGCTTCAGGCTGCCCTTTTCGACCAGGCCGCCGAGGCGGAAGGTGCGTCCCTGCGGCGCCTTGTTCTCGGCGACCTCGCTCGGGCTGAAGAAGAACACCAGGTTCGAGCGGAACGCGTTGAGCACCAGCGCGGCCGAAACGGCGAGCGCCGCGACGCCGACCACCACCGCGACCAAGCGCTTGTGGCGCGGCTTCATGCCTCGCCTCCGGCCGTGCGCGCGAGCCGGCGCGCGCGCATGCGCAGCGCAATCACTTCAAGCGCGATGCACAGCAGTCCGACGCCGTACGAGCCCCAGACGAACAGCCCGTAGCCGCCCATGTGGAAAAATCCGTCCACGCTGCCCCAGTTCACCGGTTTACTCTCCTCCTCCAAGCTCCCGCATCCAGGCCATTTCACGCTCGCGCTCGCGGATGATCAGGCGCACGCGCGCAAGGCACACGGCGATCGCGTACATCCAGGCCGCAAGCGCCATGAGCAGCATTCCCCAGAGCATCGTGGTCGCCATCGATGGCGAACGGGTCAGGCTCACGCTCGCACCCTGGTGCAGCGTGTTCCACCACTGCACTGAAAAGTAGATGATCGGCACGTTGACCACCCCGACCAGCGCGAGTACCGCGCCGGCGCGGTCCGCGCGGCGCGGGTCGTCGATCGAGGCCTTCAGCGCGATGAAGCCGACGTAGAGAAAAAGCAGAATAAGCTCGGAGGTCAGGCGCGCGTCCCAGACCCACCAGGTGCCCCAGGTCGGCTTTCCCCAGAGCGCTCCGGTCCACAGCGCGATGAACGTGAACAGTGCGCCGGTCGGCGCGATCGCCGACGCCATCATGCCCGACAGGCGCGTGTTCAGTACAAAGCCGAGCGCCCCCCACAGGGCCATCACCACGTACAGGAACATTGACATCCACGCCGCGGGGACGTGCAGAAAGATGATGCGATAGGCCTCGCCCTGCTGGAAATCGGTCGGCGCGACGAAGAAGCCGAGGTACAGGCCGCAGGCTGCGAACACGACCGCGAGCACCACGAAATAGGGGATCAAGCGGCCCGCGAGCGGGAAGAACGCCTGCGGCGCGGCGTAGCGCAGCCACCACTCGCCGCGCGCCGCATGCTCGCCGAAATCAAGCTCTTTGGTGCTCAAACCCTGATCCGCAAAGGGGGAAAGGAGGGTGGATTCTAAATGATGACCATCGCGGCCGAATTGCGTTCAATCAAGCGCGATACGCAGCGCGGCGCAGGTCGCCCAGGGGGCGAATACGGTGGAAAACACAAGAAATGCGCCGAGCAGCGAGAGATGCGCGCCGTGCGGCAGTCCGGCGAGCGCCGCGCCGACCGCGCCGGCGCCGAACACCAGCACCGGCACGTAGAGCGGCAGCACGAGCAGCGCGAGCAGCACCGCCGCGCCGCGCGTGCCGAGCGTCAACGCCGCGCCGACCGCGCCGATCAGGCTCAGCACCGGCGTGCCGAGGGCAAGCGACGCGACGAGCGCGCCGAGCGCCGCGCCCGGCAGGTCGTATTGCACGCCGAGCAGCGGCGCGAGCAGGGTGAGCGGCAGTCCGGTGGTCAGCCAGTGCGCGATCGTCTTGCCGGCGACGGTCACCGCGAGCGGATGCGCCGCGATCAGCATCTGCTCGAGGCTGCCGTCGGCGTAGTCCGCCGCGAACAGGCGGTTGAGCGAGAGCAGCGCGGCGAGCAGCGCGGCGACCCAGACGACGCCAGGCCCCATCGCGCGCAGCTGGTTCGGCTCGGCGCCGGTGCCGAGCGGGAACAAGCTTGCGACGATGACGAAGAACACCAGCACCTGCGCGACGTCGCCCTTCCTGCGGAAGGCGAGGCGCAGGTCGCGTTCGATGATGCCGGCGAGCGAGGCGAGCATCGCGTCTCAGCCCGCGAGCACCAGGCGCAGGATCGAGGCCGACGCGAGCTCGATCTCCTGATGGGAGGTGAGCACCGCCATGCCGCCGTCGGCGAGGTGTGTGCCGATCAGCGCCAGCACGGTGTCGATCGCGTGGACGTCGAGCGCCGCGAGCGGCTCGTCGAGGATCCAGAGGGGCAGTGCGCGCGACAGCGCGAGGCGCGCAAGCGCGGCACGGCGCTTCTGTCCCTGCGAGAGGTAGCGCGCCGGAACGTCCTCGCGCCCGGCGAGCCCCAGCCGCGCAAGGGCTTCGTCGAGCGCCGCGCGCGGCGCCTCGAGGCCGACGAGGCGCTGCGCGAAGCGCAGGTTCTCGCGCGGCGTCAGGTCCTCCTTGATCGCGCTCAGATGCCCGAGGTAGAGCAGCCGCCGGCCGTACTCCTCCCCGAGTGCATGCGCGTCCTCGCCCGACCAGAGCACGCGCCCGGCGACGGGGCGGGCAAGGCCGCAGAGGATGCGCAGCAGGCTGGTCTTGCCCGCGCCGTTCGGACCCAGGACGCGCAGCAGCGTCCCCGGCGCGAGGGTGAACTCGAGCGACTTGAACAGCAGCCGTCCCCCGCGTTCGCAGGCAAGCGATTCGGCTTGGAGCATGGCGCGCGAAGATAGCAGACCCGCGCCGCGCCCGCCCGCCTTTCAGTTCTTCACGCGACGGGTTCGATCAGGATCTCGAAGCTGCCATCGGCGAGCGATTGCGTGCTCCAGCGATAGCCGAGCGCCTGCAACTCTTCGTAGAGAGGAAACGGCTCGCGGTGAATGCGCACGCGCAGCGGCCCGCTGGGCGCTTCGCGCAGCCGGCGCACGATGCGCAGGAACGGTTCGGGCGGCTCGAGCGCGCGCAGGTCGAGCGTGTCGCACGCGCCGGCTGCTGCCGGCGCGTCGACCGCGCGCGGTGTGAGCTGCGCGGCCTCCGCCGCGAGCGCCTCGCGCGAATCGGCGGGCAGCTGGTCGCAGGCCGGGTAGAGCACGCCTTCCTCTTTGGCATTGTGCTGCTGCAGCATGACGAACAGGTTGTCGAGCTCGGCGCGGCAGCCGTCCGGGTCGTGCTCGGGCGCGGCCGCCGCGAGCTCCTGGAGGATGTTGCGCATGTGATCGTGCTCGAGTCGCATGACCGCGGTCGGTCCCTCGTGCAGGCCGGTCGCCGCCTCGAACGCAGGGAACAGCGCTTCTTCCTCGTACGCGAAATGGCGCGCGAGGGCGTCGCTCAGCGTCGCGAGCTGCGCGCGCAGCGCCGCCCAGTCAGCGGCGTCGGCCGCTTCGCTCGCCGCTTCGAACAGCGCATCGCAGTGCCGGTGATGCTCGGTGAGCGCCTCGGAAATACTCGTCATGTCGGGCCGCGCTTGGGCGATGGCCGCACGTTGTCCGAGACAGGCCCGTTCGGGCCTTGATGTGAGTCAAGCGGGTAGTCGAGGCGCGCTGCAGCGCGCCTCGAGCCGGGCGAGCAGCACGAGCGTGGCTGCGCCGAGCAGCGGATGCGCCAGCGCCGCCGCGGGAGCGAGATCGATCAGCGCGGAGACCGTGCCCGCAATCGGTGCCGCGAAACCCGCGCCGACGAGGCCGAGTGCAATCGGCGCGCCGGCGCCGATGAGGCGGATGCCGAGCGCGAAGGCGAGCGCAGCGGTGCCGAGCCCGAACAGCACGTGCACCGTGAGCGCAAGCGCTTCCGGCGGGCTCCAGAACGTCGCAAGCGCGGCGCCGAGCGCGGCCTGAATGAGCGCGAGCGCAAAACCGATGCGTGCCAGTCGCGCAAGCTTCGCCGCATCCTGCAACCGTGTCGCGGTCTGCGCGCTGACCCGGCCGCTCAGCCAGGCGAGCAGCGCGAGGAGCAGCAGCCCGCCGAACAGGTTGGCGAACTGCGCTGCCGGAGGCGGCGTGGCGCCGGTCGCGACGCCGAGGGCGGAGAGCGCGAGGGTGAGCAGCAGGGCGGCGCCTGCGACCGCGCCGACACGTGCGCGCAGCGCGGCGCCACGCCATGCGAGCACGGCGAGCACCAGCACCGCGACCGCGGTCAAGCTGGCCGCGGCACGATGCAGGCCGCGCGCCACGGGCAGAGGCGCGGTGCTGTTCTCTCCGAGCGCGAGCCGGATGTAGGCGCTCGCCGCGACGACGACGAACATGAGCGCGAGCGCCACCGCCGCGGTGACCGCGAAGCTTCGCCGCCGGTCGTCAGGCCGGGACGCGGGCATTGGCGGTGCGCGGCGCGCTGCGGGTTGCGGGCGCGCTGCGCAGCGCATGCGCGGTCCACAGCGCCGTGCCGAACAGGAGCACCGCGCCGCCCTGGTGCGCCGCCGCTGGCACCAGCGGCACGCCGTTGACCAGCGTGACGATGCCGAGCGTCACCTGCACGGCGAGCATCAGGAGTAGCAGGTTGCAGGCGAGCCGTCCCTGCGCGTTGAGCGGCTCCTGGCGCGCGCGCCACCACAGCCAGGGGACGAGCAGGATCAGCAGCCAGGCAATGCCGCGATGCACGAACTGCACAGTGGCGAAGTTGTAGAGGAAGTTCTGCCACCAGGGATCGAGCATCAGGATCTCGGGCGGCACGAGATGCCCGTTCATCAGCGGGAAGGTGTTGTAGGCGTAGCCGGCGCGCAGGCCGGCGACGAAACCGCCGGTGAGCGCCATCAGATAGACGAGCGCAGCGAGCCCCAGCGCCGGGCGTCCGAGGCGGCCGGTCGGCGGCGCGTTCGCCGACAGCAGGCGCAGCGCGAGCCACAGCTCGGCGGCGAAGATCGCGAGCGCGACGCCGAGGTGCGCGGTGAGGCGGAAGTGGCTGACGCGCGGGTTGTCGATCAGCCCGCTCGCGACCATGTACCAGCCAAGCGCGCCTTGCAGCGCGCCGAGCAGGAAGACGCCGCCCAGCTGCCAGGCGAGCCGGCGCTCGAGCCGCCGGCGCAGCAAGAACCACAGAAAGGGCAGGAGAAAGACGAGCCCGATCGTGCGCCCGAGCAGGCGATGAAAGTATTCCCACCAGAAGATGCCCTTGAACCCCGCGAGGTCGATGTCGAAGTTGACCTGCTTGAATTCGGGCGTTTGCTGATACTTCTCGAACAGCGTCTGCCATTCGGTCTCGTTGAGCGGCGGCAGCGTGCCGACCAGCGGCTGCCACTCGACGATCGAAAGCCCGGAGTGGGTCAGGCGGGTCACGCCGCCGACCACGACCATCGCGAAAACCATACCCGCGCACAGCAGCAGCCAGCTGGCGACGATGCGTCGGTCGGTCGTGTTCATCGCTTGCGTTTTGCTGTGCTCGATCGCGTTCGATGTCCGTCAAGCGCCACGGGCCGGCGATTGGCCGCGCCGCGCTCCGCGATGCTGCGCCGCGACAGCGCGGCAAAGCTTGATACGCATCAAGTCGGTGCGCGCGGCCCGACGCGTAACGTGCGCGCCATGCGTGGGCGCAGGTCTACGCGTATTGGCGCTAATTATGGGGGAAAACATGGCAAACGCGACGCAATCCAGCAATCCCGGACCCGACGACCTGTTCGACGAGCCCGTGCCGGCGCTGCAGCAGCTGCTCGACAACCCGTTTCTGCTGCTCTTTCTCGGCATCGCGATTCCCACCGTGCTCTACATCGTGTGGGGCGTGATGGAGATCGTCTCGGTGCCCATCGCGAAGTAACGCGCGCACACGCCCAGGGAGATCGCCATGAGTGCCATCCTGCCGCCGAGCGAACGGGTCTGGTGGAAGCAACCGCTCGACCGCGTCGAGCTGATCTGGATCGTGATCGCGCTGGTCTGGTGCCTGATCATGTTCTTCATGATGCCGTACTGGCATGTGTACGGTAAGCAGAACCTCGCCAACGAGGCCTTCCGTGCCACCCCGGCCGAGTATCTCAAGAAGACCGAGGCGATGATCGCCCAGTACAAGGTGCGCGAGGAGGGCGCCGAAGGCCAGAAAGTGCCGGTGGTGGCGCCGCCCGCGGGCAGCGACGTCTACCTCGTCGCCCGGCTGTGGCAGTGGTACCCGATCCTCGAGCTCGAGTCCGGCAAGTCCTACCGCATTCACCTCATGTCGATGGACTGGCTGCATGGCTTTTCGCTGCAGCCCGAGAACATCAACGTCGAAGTGCATCCGGGCTACGACCACGTGCTGACGGTGACGCCGACGAGCAAGGGCACGTACTCGATCATCTGCAACGAGTACTGCGGCATCAACCATCACACGATGGCGAGCAAGCTGTACGTCAAATAGGGGAGGCGGGAGATGGCAACCAACAGAAATTTCCGTACCTGCCCGTCGAGCGGGCTGGTGTTTCATGAGCCGGCCGAGAAGCTGATGCGCTGGAACGCGGTCGTCGCGGTCGTCTTCCTGCTGGTGGGCGGGCTGCTCGCGATCGGGGTGACGCTGACCCGCTGGCAGGCGGTGCACCTGCTCGATCCGAGCCTGTTCTACCAGGTGCTCACCGCGCACGGCCTCAACATGCTGGTGTTCTGGATCATCTTCTTCGAGATCGCGGTGCTGTACTTTGCCTCGAGCACGCTGCTGCGCTGCCGGCTGGCGACGCCGAAGATGGCCTGGCTCGGGTTCTGGCTGATGATCCTCGGCGCCCTGATGAACAACTACTCGGTCATCCGCGGCGATTCGAGCGTGATGTTCACCTCCTACGCGCCGATGGGGGCGCACCCGACCTTCTATCTCGGGCTGATTCTGTTTGCGGTCGGCGCGCTGATCGCTTGCTTCGTGTTCTTCGGCACGCTGGTGGTGGCGCGCGCCGAGCGCACCTATGTCGGCTCGGTCTCGCTGGTCACCTTCGGCGCGATCACCGCGGCGATCATCGCGGTGTTCACGATCGCCTCGGGGGCGATCATCCTGATCCCGACGCTGCTCTGGTCGCTCGGGTTGATCGAGCACATCGACTCGCTCATGTACCGCACGATCTGGTGGGGCTTCGGCCACTCCTCGCAGCAGATCAACGTCGCAGCGCACGTCTCGCTGTGGTACGCGGGCGCGGCGATCGTGTTCGGCGCCAAGCCGATGTCGGAGAAGGTGAGCCGCACGGCGTTTCTGCTTTACATCCTGTTCCTGCAGATCGCGAGCGCGCACCACCTGCTCGCCGACCCCGGGCTCACTTCGAACTGGAAGATCTTCAACACGAGCTACGCGATGTACCTCGCGGTGCTCGCCTCGATGGTGCATGGCCTCACCGTGCCGGGCTCGATCGAGGTCGCGCAGCGCATGAAGGGCTACAACAACGGCCTGTTCGAGTGGCTGCGCAAGGCGCCCTGGGGCAACCCGGCGTTCGCGGGGATCTTTCTGTCGATCCTCATTTTCGGCTTCCTCGGCGGGATCTCGGGCGTGATGATGGGCACCGAGCAGCTCAACCTCATCATCCACAACACGATCTACGTGCCGGGCCACTTCCACGCCACGGTCGCGACGGGAACGACGCTCGCCTTCATGGCGGTGACCTACTTCCTGATCCCGGTGCTGTTCCGGCGCAAGATCATGTTCGAGCCGCTCGCCAAGTACCAGCCCTATCTGTTCGGCATCGGCATGGCCGGCGTGGCGCTGTTCATGATGGGCGCCGGGACGCTCGGCGTGCCGCGCCGGCACTGGGACATCAGCTTCGCCGGCAACGTGTTCGGCTACGAGTTCCCGGGCGCGGCCTGGCTGATGATGGGCCTGATGGGCGTCTCGGCGTTGGTCGCCTTCGTCGGCGGCGCGCTCTACCTGCTGATTACCGTCGGCTCGGTGTTCCTCGGCCAGAAGATCGAAACGCCGGGCTTCAAGCATGTCGGCGTGCGCGAGGGCGTCGGTGCGCTGCCCGCGGCGGCGCCGGACCCGAAGGGCGCGCACGCCGGGATCGGCGCCTGGGGCATGGTGGCGCCGGGAACCTTCGTGCTGGCGCTCGTGTTCCTCGGTTCCTTCGTGCTGTACTACTTCGTCAACTGGAAGTACCTGTCGACGGTCTGGCCGCTGAAGTAGGGTTCGCGCGGACGCGGAGCGCCGTGCGAACCGCGCGATGGAACGGACCGAAGGCCGTTCATCGCGCGGCCGCCGGCGAAAGCGGGAGAGAGATGAGAGCCATACTTAACCTGTTCAAGCTGCGAATCGGCGTCGCGATCGCAGTCGCGGCGCTTGCCGGCTGGGCAGTCGAGCGCGGGACGGGGATCGCCGCGTGGCAGGTTGCGGTGCTTGCGCTCGCCGTGCTCATGTCCTCGGCCGCGGCCGGCGCGTTCAACCAGTACGTCGAGCGCGACATCGACGCGCGCATGCGGCGCACGCGCGGCCGGCCGTTCGTCACCGGGCGCCTTGCGCATGGCCCGGCCTGGCTGTGGGCGATTGCTGCGCTGATTCTCGCTGCCGTGCTCGCTGCCGCGCTGGCGACCAACGTCGTTGCCGCGGCGCATGTCTTCCTCGGCGCGTTCTTCTACGGCGTGGTCTACACCGTGTGGCTCAAGCGGCGCACCTGGTGGAACATCGTGATTGGCGGTCTGGCCGGCAGCTTCGCGGTGCTCGCCGGAGCGGCGGCGGTCTCGCCGGTGCCCGGACCGGTCGCGCTCGCGCTGGCGGTGATCCTGTTCCTCTGGACGCCGCCGCATTTCTGGGCGCTGGCGATCGCCTACCGCGACGACTACGAGGCCGCGGGCGTGCCGATGCTTCCAGTCGTGGTGGGTGATGCGCGCGCCGCGAACGCGGTGCTGACCGGGGCCTGGCTGCTGATCATCGCTACGCTGGTGCCCGCGGTGCTCGGTCTCGGCCCGATCTATGTGATTGCCGCGGTCGCGGGCGGCGCGTGGTTCCTGCTTCAGTGCCACGCGCTTGCGGCCGCGCCCGGCCCGCAAACTGCGCGCACGGCGTTTCGCGCCTCGCTCGTTCAGCTCGTCGCGGTGCTGGGCGGCGCGATGCTCGACGTCGCATTGCGATGATGCAACGCGGGAGCGACGTGGCGCGGCTCCCGCTCGCAGGTTCCCGCCGGATCCGCATGACCCGCCTCACGGCGTGGGTATGCGCGCTCCTCGCGCTGCTGATCGCCGCACCGGCGCTCGGCGCGCTCGAAACCTTCGATACCAAACGCGCGCTGCGCGAAAGCCAGGCGGCGATCGGGCACAGGCCGGGCGACTACCGCTTCACCGACACCGAGGGCAAGACGGTGCGCCTGTCGGCGTTCCGCGGCAAACCGCTCGTGGTGAGCTTCGTCTACACCGGCTGCTTCCAGGTCTGTCCGACGACGACCAAGCACCTGGAGACCATGGTGCGCCAGGCCGAGCGCGCGCTCGGCCCGGGCACCTTCCGCGTCGCGACCGTTGGATTCAACCTGCCCTTCGACAGCCCCGAGGCGATGCGCGACTTCGCGCGCAAGCAGGGCGTGCGCAATCCGAACTGGTCGTTCCTGTCGCCTGAGGCGGGTAGCGTCCAGGCGCTGCTCGCCGATTTCGGTTTCGTGAGCGAAGCGACGCCGGCGGGCTTCGACCATCTTCTCCAGGTGAGCATCGTGGACGCCGAGGGGCGAATTTACCGCCAGGTCTACGGCGATGCCTTCGATGCGCCGCAATTCGTCGGGCCGCTGCTCGAGCTCGCGCAAAACGCGCCGCGTCCGGCCGGGACGCTGTCGGGGCTGATCGACGAGATCCGCCTGCTGTGCACGGTCTACGATCCGGCCTCCGGAAAGTACCGCGTGAACTACGCCGTGCTGATCGAGATCCTGATCGGCACCAGCGTGCTGCTCGTCGGCATCACGAGCGTGGTGATCGAGTGGCGGCGCCGGCGCCGCGCCGATGGCGCAGGCGTTGACGCAGGTCATGGGCGGCGCAGCGCGACTTCGTAGCATCGAGGTATGCCGCGCCGTCGCGGCACAATGACGAGGAGCGGGTCTTGCTGAAGCGGATGCATGCCGCGGGGCAGTGGCTGTTTTTGCGCATCGAGGCGCTGTTCAACCTCGCCTTCGGCGACCGGCTCAATCCGCTCTACTACCTCGGCCCGATCTCCTATTTTCTGATCTGGCTGGTGGTCGCGAGCGGGCTGTACCTGTACATCTTTTTCGAGACCAGCGTCGACGGCGCCTTCGCCTCGGTCGAGCATCTGACGCGCAGCCAGTGGTATGCCGGCGGCCTGCTGCGCAGCCTGCACCGCTATGCCTCGGACGGCGCGGTACTGACCATGCTGCTGCACATGGCGCGCCACTGGAGCTTCGACCGCTACCGCAGCTTTCGCTGGTTCTCCTGGCTCTCGGGCGTCGCGCTGCTCTGGCTGGTCTACGCGGCGGGCATCAACGGCTACATGCTGCCCTGGGACCGCATGGCGCAGTTCGTCGTGGTGGCGACCGCGGAGTGGTTCGACTGGCTGCCGGTGTTCAACGGCACGCTGGTGCGCAACTTCATCTTTCCCGAGGCGGTGAACGATCGCCTGTTTTCGCTGCTGTCGTTCATTCACATCGGCATTCCGCTCGCCGTGCTCGCGGTCCTCTGGGTGCATACCCAGCGCGTGCCCCAGGCGAAGACCACGCCGCCGCTACCGATCGCGATCACGCTGACCGGGGCCCTCGTCGTGCTGTCGCTGGTCAAGCCGGCGGTCAGCCAGGGCAAAGCCGACCTCGCAACCGCGGTGACCGCGCTCGACTTCGACTGGTTCTACCTGCCGGTCTACGCGCTGCTGTACCGCTGGCCGACCGGCGCGGTCTGGCTGCTGGTCGGCGCCGGAACCTTGCTCCTCGTGCTGCTGCCCTGGCTGCCGCCGCGCCGGCGCAGCGGCCCGGCCGAGGGCTATCACATGCTCCTGCGGCCCGACAACCGCATCCTCGCGATCCGCGAAGGCGAGACGATCCTCGACGCGGGACTGCGCGAGGGCGTGCCGTTCCCCTACGAGTGCCGCAACGGCGGATGCGGAAAGTGCAAGGCGACGCTCGCCTACGGTACGGTCGACTACGGCGCCTACCAGCGCGACGCGCTGAGCGATGCCGAGCGCGCCGAGGGAAAACTGCTCTTGTGCTGCGCGACGCCGGGCTCGGACATCGAAGTCGAATACGCGCCGAGCACCGCGCCCGGCGGGCGCCCGGCGCGCGTGTGGGGCGCGGTCGTCGAGTCGATGGACCGGCTCGCCCCCGACGTGATGCGCGTGATGCTCAGGCTCGAGGGGCGCGACCCGATCGAGTTCTACGCCGGCCAGTACATCAACATCCTGCTCGAGGACGGCGAGAAGCGCGCCTTCTCGTTTGCCACCGCGCCGCAAGTTACCGATCGCATCGAGCTGCAGATCCGGCGTATCCCGAACGGGCGCTACACGACGCAGGTCTTCGAGACGATGCGGGTCGGCGACCGGGTCCGTTTCGAGGGGCCGCTCGGCTCGTTCTTCCTGCGCGAGGATTCCGAGAAGCCGATCATCTTCGTTGCCGGCTCGACCGGCTTCGCGCCGGTGAAGAGCATGGTCGAGTACGCATTCCAGCGCAGTATGAAGCGGCAGATGATGCTGTACTGGGGTACGCGCCGGCCTGAGGACATGTACCTCGCCGCGCTGCCGGAGCAGTGGGCGCGCGAGCATGACAACTTCCGCTTCGTGCCGGTGATCTCCGAGCCGCGTCCCGAAGACCACTGGACCGGGCGCACCGGCCTCGTGCACGAGGCGATCCTCGAGGACTTCCCCAACCTCGCCGAGTACCAGGTCTACGCCTGCGGCTCGGCGGGCATGGTCGAGGCTGCCTACCCCGCGTTCCGCGCGCGGGGCCTGTCGCAGGACGATTGCTTCTCGGACGCCTTTCGCCTTGCGCCACGCATACGCAGCGCCTCGAGCGAGCTGGTCAAGCTCGGAGGGACCGGCTGATGGCGTTCCTGCGGCTTGCGGCGCAGCTGCTGCTCTACCTGCCGCTGATGGCGCTGATCGGCACTTTCTCGACCAGCCCGCGCTTCGAGCTGATTCCGCCCGGCGACGCGCTGGTGCGCATCTCGATCATTCACGCCGCGCAGCGCAAGCAGGAATGCCGCAAGCGCACGCCCGAGGAGCTCGCCAAGCTGCCGCCCAACATGCGCGCCACGCTCGACTGCCCACGCGAGCGCGCGCCGCTCAGCGTAGAGCTCGAAGTCGACGGCGCGGTAGTGTTCCGTCGCACGGTGCCGCCCGCGGGCCTGCGGCACGACGGCGCCGCGAGCCTGTATCACCGCCTGCCGGTGGCCGCCGGCCGGCACCGCGTCGTGGCGCGCATGCGCGACCGCGCTGACGGGCCGTTCAACTACCAGCGCGCCGAAACGCTCGAGCTCGCGCCGGGCGCGCAGCTGCTGATCGACTTCGTCGCCGCGAAGGGCGGATTCGATTTCCGGGGCGGGTGATGGCGGCAGCGAACGCGATCGACCGCGCGTTCGTCGCCGCCGAGCGCTGGCTCGACGCGCCCTTCGGCGCGCGCGCCAACCCGCTGCGCAATCTCGGCACCCTCGCGTTTCTCCTGTTCTGGGTGCTCGCCGCGAGCGGGATCTACCTGTTCATTTATTTCGACACCAGCGTCGAAGGCGCCTACGCGTCGATCGAGGCGCTCAGCGTCGAGCAATGGTGGCTCGGCGGCATCGTGCGCAGCCTGCACCGCTACGCCGCCGACGCCTTCGTCGCTGCGACGCTGCTCCACCTGCTGCGCGAATGGGCCGCGGGGCGCTTCCGACGCTTTCGGCGTTTCTCCTGGATCTCCGGGGTGCCGCTGCTCTGGTTGATGTACGCCTCCGGCATCGTCGGCTACTGGCTGGTGTGGGATGCGCGCGCGCAGATCTCCGCGCTCGCCACCGCCGAGTGGTTCGACGTGCTCGGTGTCACGGCCGAGCCAATGGCGCGCAATTTCCTCGGCGCCGAGAGCGTCGGCGACCGGCTGTTTTCGCTGTTCGTGTTTCTGCACATCGGCCTGCCGCTCGCGCTGCTCGCGGGAATGTGGATCCACGTGCAGCGCATCGGCCAGCCGCGCACGGTCGCGCCGCGCGCGCTGGTCGGCGCGACGCTCGGCATGCTGCTCGGCGCCGCGCTCCTGCACCCGGCCGCGTCGCAGGCGCCCTGGGATCCGCTGCATCTGCCTTCCGAGATCGAGCTCGACTGGCTGATGCTGTTCGTGCATCCGCTGATGGCGGCCACATCCCCCGCGCTGCTCTGGCTGATCGTCGGCGGCGCGACGCTCACGCTTGTCGCGCTTCCCGCGCTCGCTCGGGGCGCGAAGCCAGTGCCCGCGGTGGTCGATCCGGCGAACTGCAACGGCTGCGCGCGCTGCACCGTCGACTGCCCCTACCAGGCGGTGCTCCTCATCCCCGCGCCCAACGTGCGCACCGGAAGGCAGGTCGAGATCATGGCCGAGCGCTGCGCCGCCTGCGGGCTGTGCGCGGGCGCCTGTCCGTCGTCGACGCCGTTCCGCAGCACAGAAGCGCTCGCCGCCGGAATCGACATGCCAGATGCCTCGGTGCAGCAGCAGCGCCTGCGGCTCGAGGCGGCGCTCGCGCGGATCGTGAACGATTCGCCCGCGCAAACGGGCCGCATCATCGTCTTCGCCTGCGCCGCGGCAGCGAACGCGGCGCGGCTCGAGGACGCGCGCACCGCGCGCCTCGACATGCGCTGCATCGGCATGCTGCCGCCTTCGTTTATCGAGTACGCGCTGCGTGCGGGCGCCGACGGCGCGCTGCTCGTCGCCTGCCGTGCGGGCGAGTGCGCCTACCGTCTCGGCGCGGAGCTCACCGCGCAACGCCTCGCCGGGACGCGCCAGCCGATCCTGCGCAAGAGTGTGCCGCGCGAACGCCTGCGCATGGTCGAGCTGGCCGCGGGCGAGGAAGCCGATTTGGCGGCGGCGCGCGACGCGCTGCGCGCGGCGCTCGAGGCGATGGCGCCCGCGCCGCTGCAACCGCCGAAGCGCGAACGCTTGGGGAGGGCGCATGCAGAAGCCTAGGCACGGCGCGACGCGCGCGGTGCTCGCCTGGACCGCGTTCGGCGCGCTCCTCGTCTGGCTGTCGCACGCGCCGTCGTTCGCGCCGCGCCAAGCCGACGCGGCGGTTCTACAGGTCAGCATCGCGCACGCCGGTGCGCGCCTTGCGCCCTGCCGGCGCCTGAGCGCAGCCGAGCTCGCCGCGCGCGCACCGAACATGCGCGCACCGGAAGTCTGCCCACGCGGACGATCGCCGGTGCGCGTTACCGTGTCGGTCGACGACCGCGTGCTGATCGACGAAATCCTGCCGCCGACCGGGTTCGCGCGCGACGGCACCTCGAGCCTGTACCGCCGCATCGCGATTCCCGCTGGCGAGCGCCGGCTGACCGTGCGGGTGATCGACGACCTGCGCGCACCGGAGCGCGCGGTCGAGCGCCGCGCGACGCTGCGCCTCGAGCCCGGACGCGTGCTGAGCGTCGACTTCAAGCCCGCGCGCGGCGGGATCGTGTTCTCGTGAGACGATTGAGGCCATGAACACGCGCGCGCTGCTCGATGCGATTGCGGTTCCGCGCGCGCGCGCCGCGCACTACGCGCTGCCCGTGCCCGCGGACGCGCGCCGCCGGCTCGCCGTCGCCTGGACGCTGCTCGCGCTCGTTGCGCTCGCGGTCTCGGGCGTGTTCTCGGTGCTGCTCGTCCTGTCGCGCGCACCCGCGGTCAAGGACGTCTTTCCGCTGGTCGATTTCTTCCGCGTTGCGCTCGTCGTGCACGTCGATCTGTCGGTGCTGGTGTGGTTCGTTGCCTTCGCCGGCACGCTGTGGTCGCTGAACAGCACGCCGCGCGCGGCGGCGCTCGGCTGGGCCGCGTTCGCGCTCGCCTGCGCGGGCACGGCGGTCATGGCGCTGGCGCCCTTCGTCGGCGCGGGCCGCCCGGTGATGGCGAACTACATTCCGGTGCTCGACGAGCCGGTGTTTCTCAGCGGCCTCGTCCTGCTCGCGCTCGGCGTAGCGATCGCGGTGCTGCGCGGCATGTGGGCCGTGCCCCCGGTCGGGACGCGAATCGACGGGCCCGGCGCGCTGCGCTTCGGTCTCAACACTTCGCTGGTCGCCGCCGGCATGGCGCTCTTTGCCTTTGTCTGGTCGATCTGGGCGCTGCGCGGATTGGCGCCCGGGATCGACGCCAAGGGTTATTACGAGCTCGCCTTCTGGGGCGGCGGCCACGTGCTCCAGTTCACCTGGACGCTGCTCATGTTCGTCGCCTGGGCCTGGCTCGCGGAGGCCGGCGGCGCGCCACTGCCGCTCACCCCGCGCACCACGACGCTGCTGTTCGGCGTCGGCCTGGTCGCGGTGTTTCTCACGCCGGTGATCACTCTCGCCTACGACGTCGGCACCGTCGAGCACCACCGCCTGCACACCTGGCTGATGCGCTTCGGCGGCGGGCTCGCGATCCTGCCGTTCGCGCTCGCCGTGCTCGCCGGTCTCGCGCGCGCAGCGCCGGCGCGCGCCGAGCAGGCCGTGCTGCGCAGCGCGCTCGGCGCCTCGCTCGTCCTGTTCGGTGTCGGCGGCCTGATCGGGCTGATGATCAGCGGCTCGAACGTGCGCATCCCGGCTCACTACCACGGCAGCATCGTCGGCGTGACGCTCGCCTTCATGGGTCTCACCTACCTGCTGCTGCCGCGCTTCGGATTCGGCGCAGTGCCGCCGCGTGCGGCGCGCTGGCAGCTGTGGCTTTACGCCGGCGGCCAGCTGATGCACGTCGCCGGGCTGGTCTGGTCGGGCGGCTACGGCGTGCAGCGCAAGGTCGCCGGGGCCGCGCAGGCGCTGCGCAGCACCGAGGAGGTCGTCGCGATGGGCGTCATGGGGCTCGGTGGCCTGATCGCGGTGATCGGCGGCACTTTGTTCGTCGTGCTCGCGTGTATCGCCATCTTCCGCCGGCGCGCGGCGCAATCGCCCGGGACGCAGTGATGGAGACCGTCGTTTTCACGCTGGTTGCGATCGGCCTGTACTTCGGGGCCGATGCGCTGCTCGAATGGATCGAGCGCCGACGCGGTGCCCGGTTTGAGAACCGCCAGCTCGTGTTCTTCGCGATCATTCTGCCGCTCGCCCTGATCGCGTTCTGGCTGATGCGCCTGTATTCGGGCGCTCCCTGACGCATGTCGCCTGCGCCGGGCGTCCCGTTTCGACGACGCCGGTGGTCAGCGCGCAGCGCCGCGGGTAAACTTGCAAGGTTGCCGGTGAAGCGCACCGGCGTCGACGTGCGGCCCGAGCGATGACCGAGGTTGTACGACGTAGGCCGGTGGCTCAACGCGCTGCGTCCGGCGGCTAAGAGAGCAACCATGCGGCTGTCCCTGCGCTTCATTCTTCCCCTCGGCGTCGCGCTCGCGGTGATCGCCTACGCGGTCGTGCCGCTGTTCGATCGCCTTGCATTGCAGTGGTTCGTGCGCGATCTCGACGACCGCAGTGCGATCGTCGCGCGCGGGCTGAACGACCGCCTGGTCGACCTGCTGCGTGCGCCTTCGCGCACGCGCATCGTCGGGCTGATCGAGCAGGCGGTGCGCCAGGAGCGGGTGTTCGCGCTCGGCGTGTGCACGCCGGAGGGCAAGCTCGCCTACGCCTCGGACCGCTACCCGCGCAGCCTGGGCTGCGCGCCGACGACGAATGCGACCGAAAACCACATCGTCCGCCTCGCCGAGGGGCCCGTGCACGTCGCGGTGACGCCGCTCGAAGGCGAGCGCGGCGAGCTCGGCGCGCTGATCGTGATGCACGACATGAGCTTCATCGAGCGGCGCAGTGCCGAGACGCGCATGTACCTCGTCTACCTGTTTGCCGCGATCGCGGGCATTGTCGCGCTGATCACGGTGATCATCGCTGAGCTGTCCTGGCGTGGCTGGGTTGCCGGCTTCAAGGCGCTGGTATCGGGCGCCGGCACGGAGAGCGATGCGGCCAAGAGCCGCGTTCCCGAGCTGCGCCCGATCGAAGCCGATCTCAAGTCGCTGGTGCGCGACCTCGAGGCCGAGCGCAGCGCGCGCGACGAATCGCAGACCAGTTGGGGGCCGGATGCACTGCGCCGCATCCTGCGCGAGGACCTGAAGGGCGACGAGATCCTGATCGTCTCGAACCGAGAGCCTTACTTGCACGTGCGCCGCGAGGACAACGTGATCGAGATCCAGCGCCCGGCAAGCGGCCTGGTCACGGCGCTCGAACCCGTGATGCGCGCCTGCTCGGGCACCTGGATCGCACACGGCGCCGGCTCGGCGGACCGCGATGCCGTCGATCAGTACGACCGCGTGATGGTGCCGCCGGACAAGCCTTCGTACCGCATCCGGCGGGTGTGGCTCACGCGCGAGGAGGAACAGGGCTACTACTACGGCTTCGCCAACGAAGGCCTCTGGCCGCTGTGCCACATCGCGCACGCGCGTCCGGTATTCCGCGTCGAGGACTGGGAGCACTACAAGACGGTCAACCAGCGCTTCGCCGATGTGGTGGTCGACGAGGCGAGGAGCGAAGACCCGATCGTCCTGGTACAGGACTACCACTTCGCGCTCGCGCCGCGCATGATCCGCGATCGCCTGCCGCTCGCGACGATCATCACCTTCTGGCACATTCCCTGGCCCAACCCCGAAGTCTTTGGCATCCTGCCCTGGCGCGAGGAAGTGCTCGAGGGCATGCTCGGCTCGTCGATCCTCGGCTTTCACACGCAGTTTCACTGCAATAACTTCTTCGATACGGTCGACCGGTTTCTGGAGGCGCGCGTCAACCGCGAGACCTACACCATCACGCACGGCGGCGAGCCGACCGAGGTGCGGCGCTACCCCATCTCGATCGAGTGGCCGCCCGCCGCGCTCGCCAGGCAGGCCTCGATCGAGGAATGCCGGCGCCGCGTGCGCGAGCGGCTGAACCTTGCGCCCGACGCCTTGCTCGGCGTCGGCGTCGACCGGCTCGACTACACCAAGGGCATCCTCGAGCGCTTCCTCGCGGTCGAGCGCATGCTCGAGCTCAAGCCGCAATGGATCGGGCGCTTCAGCTTCTTGCAGGTCGCGGCGCCTTCGCGCTCGTCGCTCGACGAGTACCAGAACCTCGAGCACCGGGTGCGCGCCGCGGCGCTGCGCATCAACAACCGCTTCGGCAGGCCGGGCTACCTGCCGATCGTGCTGCAGATCGAGCATCACACGGCCGAGCAGGTCTACGAGCTCTACCGCGCCGCCGAGCTGTGCTACGTGTCGAGCCTGCACGACGGCATGAATTTGGTCGCGAAGGAGTTCGTCGCCGCGCGCGACGACGAGCAGGGCGTGCTGATCCTGTCGCAGTTCACCGGCGCGGCGCGCGAGCTGGTCGAGGCGCTGATCGTCAATCCTTACGACATCCAGCAGTGCGCAGTGGCGCTCGACGCAGCGCTCTCGATGCATCCCGAGGAGCAGCGCGCACGCATGCGCTCGATGCGCCATCTGGTGCAGGAATTCAACGTCTACCGCTGGGCGGGCCGCATGCTGATCGACGCGGCGCGCATGCGCCATCGGCGCCGCGTCCTGTCGCGCGCGCGCAGCACGCGCCTCGCGCCGACCGGCACGCACGGATGAGCACGCCGCCGCCCGAGCCGGCGGCCCCCGGCGGCGCGCCGCCACCACTCGCCTCTGACTGTGCACTGTTTCTCGACATCGACGGGACGCTGCTCACGCACGCCGAGACGCCGGACGCGGTCTACGTGGACGATGCGCTGCGCGAGCTGCTCGAGCGTCTGCAGCGCTTCTGCGGAGGCGCGCTCGCACTGGTGAGCGGTCGCGCGGTGGCCGACGTCGATGCGCTGTTCGAGCCCCTGGTCCTGCCGGTGGCGGGTCAGCACGGGGTCGAGCGGCGCGACCTTTCGGGCCACATCCAGCGCCTGCCGTTTCCCGAGGAGCATCTGCGCCAGGTCGCGCAGCGCTTCGCCGCGTTCAAGGCGCGCCATCCGGGCGTCGTCTTCGAGGACAAGGGACACAGCCTCGCGCTGCATTTTCGTCTTGCGCCGCAGCTCGAGCGCGAGGTCCGCATGCTCGTCGAGCACGCGGTCGCCGACCTCGGTGGGGACTTCGAGCTGCAGGCGGGCAAGATGGTCGTCGAGCTCAAGCCGGGCGGGCACGACAAGGGCAGCGCGGTCGAGGCCTACATGGCCGAGCCGCCCTTCGCGGGGCGCAAGCCCGTGTTCATCGGCGACGACCTGACCGACGAGTACGGTTTCGCCACCGCGCAGCGCCTCGGCGGCCATGCGGTCAAAGTGGGCGAGGGTGAAACGGTCGCCGACTGGCGCCTGCCCGACGTCGGCGCGGTGCGCAACTGGCTGGCCGGCGCGGTAAAGTAGCGCCCCACGCCGCGGCTCGCGCGGCGCCCACGCGAGGAAACCAGATGGCTGTCGAAGAGCGCATCGCGCGCATGCACGAGGAACTGACCGGCTGGCGGCGCGACATCCACGCGCATCCCGAGCTCGGCTTCGAGGAA
>JAJDNJ010000003.1 GCA_022340705.1 Betaproteobacteria bacterium | reverse complement strand
GACCGGGATTTCGTCGACGACCTTGATCACGTCCGCATAGGGCAGCTTGCGCAGCAAGCCGTCGCCGCCGGTGGCGCGCGTGACCATGAATTGCTCGTACACGCGGTAGACGTACAGGTTCGCCGCCTCGGGCTTCCCATCGGGACGGCGCAATGTCAGGGTATAGCGGGTGTCCGGTTTGAAGGCGGCCTTGTCCATCGCGCGTATTCTCGCGTGCTCGCGCGGCGAATTCGAGCACGGAACGTAACTACATGAATCATAAGGATCTATGAGCGTATCAGGACAATCAGCTTTGCCTGATAGGCGTCCATAAGGAGAATATAGAGACCTTACTTATGACCCCTCCGCGCAGCGAGATCAAGACCACCACCTGCTACATGTGCGCCTGCCGCTGCGGCATCCGCGTGCACCTGCGTGACGGCAAGCTGCGTTACATCGACGGCAACCCGGCACACCCGATCAACCAGGGGGTGATCTGCGCCAAAGGCGCCTCGGGGATCATGAAGCAGTATTCGCCCGCACGGTTGACGCGGCCGCTCAGGCGGCGCGAGGGTGCCGAGCGCGGCGCGGGCGAGTTCGTCGAAATCGGCTGGGACGAGGCCTTCGATCTCCTGACCGAGCGCCTGGCACGAATCCGCGCGGCCGACCCGAAGAAATTCGCACTGTTCACCGGACGCGACCAGATGCAGGCCCTCACTGGGCTGTTCGCACGCCAGTTCGGTACGCCGAACTACGCGGCGCACGGTGGCTTCTGCTCGGTGAACATGGCCGCGGGCATGATTTACTCGATCGGCGGGTCGTTCTGGGAGTTCGGCGGTCCCGATCTCGAGCGCGCGAAGCTGTTCGTGATGATCGGCACCGCCGAGGACCATCATTCGAATCCGCTCAAGATCGCGATCTCGAAGTTCAAGCGGCGTGGCGGACGCTTCGTGTCGATCAATCCGGTGCGCAGCGGCTATTCGGCGATTGCCGACGAGTGGGTGCCGATTCGTCCCGGCACCGACGGCGCGCTGCTGCTCGCGATCGTGCACGAGGTCATTGCGCTCGGCCTCTATGACCGCGAGTTTCTGGTGCGCTACACCAATGCCGGTCAGCTGGTGAACCTGGACGAAGGCGCGGACGACTACGGTCTGCTGGTGCGCGGGGAGGCGGCGCCCGAAGAGAACCCCGAATACGCGCACAACCAGCTCTGGTGGGACCGCCATTCCGGCAAGCCGGTGCGCACCCACACCGAAGGCGCCGATCCGCATCTGCTCGGTAATTTCAGGTTGCCGGACGGCCGCGCGGTCAAGCCGGCGTTCCAGCTGCTCGAGGAGCGGGTCAGGGACTATACGGCGGAGTGGGCCGAGGGCGTGACCGGCGTGCCCGCAGCGACGATCCGGCGCCTTGCGCAGGAGATGGGAATCGTTGCGCGCGACGAGAAAATCGAACTGCCGATCGCCTGGACCGACTGCTGGGGCAAGGAGCACGAGTCGGTGACCGGGAATCCGGTGGCCTTTCACGCGATGCGCGGGCTTGCGGCGCATTCGAACGGCTTCCAGACGATCCGTGCGTTGTCGATCCTGATGACAGTGCTCGGCACGATCGATCGGCCGGGCGGGTTCCGCCACAAGGCGCCGTTCCCGCGCGCGATCCCGCCGGCGGCGAAGCCGCCGCGCGGCCCCGAGGCGGTCAAGCCGGAGACGCCGCTCGGCGGTCTCGCGCTCGGCTGGCCGGCGTCGCCCGAGGACCTGTTCGTCGATTCCGCGGGCGAGGCGGTGCGCATCGACAAGGGGTTTTCCTGGGAGTACCCGCTGTCGGTGCACGGGCTGATGCACAGCGTGATCACCAACGCGGTGAACGAGGATCCGTACCGCATCGACACGCTGATGATCTTCATGGCGAACATGGCGTGGAACTCGACCATGAACACGCTCGAGGTGCGCCGCATGCTGAACGCCCGCGCCGACGACGGCGAGTACAAGATTCCGTTCCTCGTCGTCTGCGACACGTTCCAGTCGGAGATGACGGCGTTCGCGGACCTCGTGCTGCCCGACACGACCTACCTCGAGCGCCACGACGTGATGTCGATGCTCGACCGGCCGATCTCGGAGTTCGACGGACCGGTGGACTCGGTGCGCGTGCCGGTGATCGCACCGCCACCGGGTTGCAAACCTTTCCAGGACGTGCTGATCGAGCTCGCCGGGCGTCTCCAGCTGCCCGCGTTCGTCGACGCGGACGGCAAGCGGCGCTATCGCGACTATGCGGACTTCATCCTGCGCTACGAGACCGAGCCCGGCTCGGGCATCGGCTTTCTCGCGGGCTGGCGCGGCAAGGGCGGCGAGAAGTTCATGCACGGCGAGCCCAATCCGCGCCAGTGGGAGATGTACGCCCGGAACAACTGCGTGTATCACCACCGGCTGGCGCCGTCGTACCAGTACATGCGCAACTGGAACAAGGGCTACATGGAGTGGGCGCAGCGCGCGCGCATCCGCCGCTTCGGCGACCCGATCATCCTTCAGCTCTACTCGGAAGTGCTGCAGAAGTTCCGCCTCGCGGCCGACGGCAGATGGGGATCGCGCCGCCCGCCCGAGCGGCTGCGTGCGCGCATCCGGACCTACTTCGACCCACTGCCGTTCTACTACGAGCCGCTCGAGCGCCAGGCCACCGACGCCAGCCGCTATCCGCTCGCCGCCGTGACCCAGCGACCGATGGCGATGTACCACTCCTGGGACTCGCAGAACGCCTGGCTGCGCCAGATTCATGCCCACAACCATCTGACCATGAACCCGCGCGCGGCCGCCGCCGAGGGCATCGCCGACGGCGACTGGATCTGGGTCGAGTCGCCCTGGGGCCGGGTGCGCTGTATCGCCAAGCTGTCCGAGGCCGTCGAGCCGGGAACCGTGTGGACCTGGAACGCGATCGGCAAGCAGCCCGGCGCCTGGCGGCTCGATGCGGGCGCGAACGAGGCGCGCAAGGGCTTTCTGCTCAACCATCTGATCAGCGACACCCTGCGCACGCCCGAAGGCGCCGAGATCTCGAACTCCGACCCGATCACCGGCCAAGCCGGCTGGTACGACGTGCGCGTGCGGATTTACAAGGCGGGCGCCGAGGAGGCGCAAGAGACCTGGCCGAGGTTCGATGCGCTGCGCGCGTATCCGGGGATGGTTGCCGAGGTGCCGGAGACGATTGCGTATGACGCGGCT
>JAJDNJ010000281.1 GCA_022340705.1 Betaproteobacteria bacterium | reverse complement strand
TATGGCACGACCTCGTCTGGCTACGCCCAGTCGGTCGGCCTCGGCAAGATGCTCAAGGAGAAGTACAACGTCGACCTGCGCATCATCCCGGGCAAGAACGACGTCTCGCGCATGGCGCCGCTCAAGGCCGGTCAATCCCCGCTCTGTGCCTGCGGCATCGCGGCCTACTTCGCCCAGGAAGGCGTGCTGATGTTCGCCGCGAAGGACTGGGGCCCGATGCAGCTCTACAACCTGTTCAACAACATCGGGCGCAACGGCCAGCAGGCGATGACCGCGGCCGACGCCGGCATCAAGACCGTGGCCGACATGAAGGGCAAGAGGGTCACCTGGGTGAAGGGCGCGGACGCGCTCAACCAGAACATGACTGCGATGCTCGCGTTCGGCGGTCTGACCTGGAAGGACGTGCAGAAGGTCGAGGTGCCGGGCTGGAAGCAGTCGATTCAGGCGGTGATCGACGGCCAGGCCGACAGTGCCTGGGGCAGCACGATCTCGAGCGCCTACGCGCAGCTCGCGGCGTCTCCGCGCGGAATCTATTTTCCGTCCCTTCCGACCAGCGACAAGGCCGGCTGGGAGCGGGCCAAGGCGATCGCCCCGTGGTGGTCGCCGTCCAAGGTCACCGCGATGATCAAGGGTGCGAAAAATACGCTGCCGCACGAGGGCAGCAATTATCCGTACCCGATCTTCGTCGCGATGCAAGGAACCTCCGACGACTTGGCCTATGGCCTGACCAAGGCCGTGATGGACAACTACGAGACGTTCAAGGAGAGCGGCCCCGGGATGGACGGCTATCAGCTCTCGAACCAGAATTTCGACTACATCTTTCCCTACCATCCGGCGGCGGTGAAGTACTACAAGGAGAAGGGCGTTTGGACCGCCGAGCACGACAAGCACAACGCCGCGGTAATCAAGCGCCAAGCTGTGCTTGCCGCGGCCTGGAAGGAGATGAAGGCCAAGAATGTCGCCGAGGAGCAGTTCGCGGCGGAATGGCTGAAGGTCCGTGCCGCAGCGCTCAAGAAGGCCGGCATGCCGGTGATTTTCGAGTAGGCACTCGAAAGATCCGACAACGCTTGAGAGGGCTGGCTGCGAGCCAGCCCTCTTGCTATCTGCAACCCGAACCGAGCGGGTGATCGCGCCATGACCCTAGACATGACCGCGGGCGAGAAGGCGGCGAGCGCCGTCGAAATCGCGCGCTACCGCAAGCTCTCGCCGCTGCTGCGCGGGTTCCTGTTTGCTGGCGCGGTCGGTTCGGTCTTCCTGTCGGCCTACGTGATCTTCGGGCTCGGGAATGTCTTCAAGACCTACGTTCCGCTCGAGACCGAGTACTTCTACGTCATGCTGGCGCTGCTCCTGCCGCTGTCGTTCGTGCTGTATCCCCTGACGCGTGCGGCGCGCGATCACCTGCCCTGGTACGACGCGATCCTCGCACTGGCGGCGTTTCTGATCCCGGCCTTTTTCGCCTACAAGGGCGACGCGATCCTGAACCAGGGCTGGGAGTACACGGCGCCAAATTACGCCATGGCCCTCGCCTTCGTGCTCTGGGCGATCGTGCTCGAGGCGCTGCGCCGGGCGGGCGGCAACGCGATCTTCGCCATCTGCCTGGTCGTGTCGGTCTACCCGATCTTCACCGATGTCGCGCCGGGCTTTCTGCACGGCCAGGCGGTATCGGCGCAGGTGACCGCCGGATTCCACATGTTCGGGACCGAAAGCATGCTCGGCATCCCGATGAGTGCCTTCGCGAACCTCGTCGTCGGATTTCTCGTGTTCGGCGTCGCGCTGCAGTACACCGGAGGCGGCGCGTTTTTCCTCAATCTCGCGTTCGCGTTGCTTGGCACGCGGCGCGGCGGGCCGGCCAAGGTCGCGATCTTCGCCTCCGGGCTGATGGGCTCGATGTCGGGCAGCGTGATCACCAACGTGCTGACCACCGGCGTGATGTCGATCCCGGCGATGAAGCGCGTCGGCTTTCGCGCAGCCTACGCCGGCGGCGTCGAGGCCTGTGCATCCACGGGCGGCGTGCTGATGCCGCCGGTGATGGGCGCGACGGCCTTCGTGATGGCGACGTTCCTCGAAATCGGCTATGCCGAGATCGTGGTCGCGGCGGCCTTTCCTTCGCTGCTGTACTACCTCGGTCTGTTCCTGCAAATCGACGCCTATGCGGCGCGCAACGGGCTCCAGGGACTGCCCGCGAACGAGCTGCCGCCTGTGTCTCAGGTGCTGCGCGACGGATGGTATTTCGTCTTCGTGTTCGTGATGCTGATCGTGATGCTGCTGTACATGCAGCGCGAGGCGCAGGCGCCGTATTACGCGACGATCGTTCTGCTGGTGATCAACCAGGTTGCGAAGAAGCACCGCTGGAGCCTGAAGCGCTTTGTCGAATTCGTAGAGGGGGTGGGCACCCTGTTCGCGGAGCTGCTCGCGGTGCTCGCCGGCGTCGGGCTGATCATCGGCGCGCTGACGCTGACCGGCAAGGTGGGCAGCCTGACCTACGAGTTGGTGCGCATCGCGGGCAACTCGGTGGTCATGCTGCTCGTCATGGGCGCGCTGACCAGCTTCATCCTGGGCATCGGCATGACGGTCACCGCGGCGTATTTGTTCCTCGCAGTGACGCTCGCGCCTGCATTGGTCGCCGGCGGGCTCGACAAGCTCGCGGTGCATCTGTTCCTGATGTACTGGGGGATGATCTCGTTCATCACTCCGCCGGTGGCGCTCGGCGCGTACGCGGCGGCGTCGATCGCGCAATCGGATCCGATGAAGACCGGCTTCGAGGCGATGCGCCTCGGCAGCATCATTTATTTCGTGCCGTTCTTCTTCGTGCTTAACCCCGCGCTGATCGGCCAGGGACCCATCGGCGAGATCACGATCGTGCTCAGCGCCGCGGTCGTCGGCATCGTGCTGATCGCGAGCGGTCTGCAAGGCTACCTGTACGGCGTCGGTGCGCTCGATGGCGGCGGCGCGG
Organism: Betaproteobacteria bacterium; assembly: GCA_022340705.1. GTDB lineage: Bacteria > Pseudomonadota > Gammaproteobacteria > Burkholderiales > SG8-39 > SG8-39. The sequence goes on along the minus strand of JAJDNJ010000281.1, from coordinate 496 downwards.
CGTGGCCCGGTCGGGTATTGCTGGTCATCGGCGGCCTCATCCTTGCGGCGCCCGCGAATCCGAAGATCCTCGATGTGACGCATCTGCAGATCGATTCGGCGGCGCTGCTGGTGTCACTGGTGGGCATCGGCCTGTGCTGGATCGGCCGCCGCCGCGTCGAGCTTGCGCAGCGCCCTGCTGGGTAGGCACGACGTCCGCGCCGGGCGACTTTCGATTGTTGCGGTCCGGCGCCACTCGTAGGCGCCTAGTCGACGGAATTTTCAGGGAAATTCTGGACAGGGGCATGCCTGCGGGGTAGGCTTGACGCAGATCAACGACCCCGCTCCGGGGAGTCTCGTCATGAGACGAACGGGCAGCGTGACAGAACAATTGCCAAGCAGGCACGCGGAGCTGAGCTGACCGTGGGTACCGGCCTCGGCGGCATCTTCCACTGGATGCGCGCGCGCCTTGCGGCGCGCCCCGACTCCGAGCACGAGCAGTCGATCGTGCGCGTGGT
>JAJDNJ010000259.1 GCA_022340705.1 Betaproteobacteria bacterium | reverse complement strand
CCGGAACCCGGCGCGCAGCAGCTGCTGTTGCGCGTGCGCGCGAGCTCGCTCAATCGCGGCGAGCTGCTGCCCACCGGCAAGCCCGGTGCGCGGCCGGCGGGCGTCGAGGCGGCCGGCGAAGTGGTTGCGCTCGGCAAGGAGGTCAAAGGCTTTGTGCAAGGCGCACGCGTCATGGCGCGCTGCCGCGGTGGATTTGCCGAGTACGCGCTGGTCGATGCCGGCGAAGCGATCGTCATTCCCGAGCGGCTCGACTGGGAGGCCGCGGCCGCGGTGCCGATCGTGTTTCTCGTCGCCTACGACATGCTCGTGCCCTACGGCCGCGTGCGGCACGGCGACTGGGTGCTGGTCACCGCAGTGTCCTCGGGCGTCGGCGTGGCGAGCCTGCAGCTTGGCAAAGCATTCGGCGCGCGCGTGATCGGCAGCTCCGGCTCGCCGCAAAAGCTCGAGCGCCTGCATGCACTCGGCCTGGACGCGGGGATTGCGACCCAAGATGCGCTCGCCGCCGAGGTGAACCGCATCACCGACGACCACGGCGCGGATCTCTCGATCAACAACGTCGGCGGCAGCGTGTTCGCGGACCTGGTGCGTGCCGCCGCCTACCGCGGGCGGATCGCGATCGTCGGCTATGTCGACGGCGCGCTGGGGGCGCCGCTCGACCTCGGCGCGGTGCACTCGAAGCGGCTCGAGATTTTCGGTGTCAGCAACCGTCTGCGCAGCGCCGCCGAGCGCGCCGAGACGGTCGCCGGCTTCAAGCGCGACTGCCTGGCCTGGTTCGCCGATGGCACGATCGAGCCGCTGGTCGACCGGGTATTCGATTTCGATGCGATCGGCGAGGCGAAGACCTACTTCGACCGCAATGCGCACATCGGCAAGGTCGTGCTGAGAATGTAGTCAGCGGGGGGCGGACTGCGTGATCGCCTCTTCCACCTCGCGCAGCCGGTCCTTGCCGAAGTACATCTCGTCGCCGACGAAGAACGTCGGCGCGCCGAAGCTGCCGCGCGCGACCGACGCCTCGGTGTTCCTGAGCAGCGCGTCCTTGACGTCCTGATCCTGGACGCGCGCGAGGATGCGCGCCGCATCGATCCCGGATTCTTCCAGCGCCGCGCGGATCACCGCCGGATCGTCCATCTTCTTCGGCGCCTCCCACATGTGGTGGAAGACCGCGTCCACATAGGGCATCAGGTTGCCGTCCATCTGCGCCACGATCGCGCCGCGCATGATCTGCACCGTGTTCACCGGGAAGTGGGGGTTCCACCGGAATTGCTTCAGGCCGTGCTTGTCGATGAAGCGCTGGAACTCGAGGCGCTGGTAGGCGAGCTTGTTCTTCACATCCTTGAACTGGACCATCGGCGCCGCGTTGTTGGTCAGCTTGAACACGCCGCCGAGCAGGATCGGCACGTAGACGAAGGCTGCGCCGCTGCGCTGCTCGATGCCGAGGATCAGCTTGTGCGCGAGATAGGCGTTCGGGCTGCCGAAATCGAAATGAAATTCCACCTGTGTCATAAGACCTCTTCGGGGTCGGCCGATTCCGTCGCTACCAGCGCTCGATCCAGGGCCGCAGGTCGAGCTCGAAGGTCCAGGCGTCGCGCGGCTGGCAATGGATCTGCCAGTAGGCGTCGGCGATGTGCTCCGGGTTGAGGATGCCATCCCGGTTCTTCAGCGCGTAGCGCTCGGGAAAGTTCTCGCGGATGAACGCGGTATCGATCGCGCCGTCGATGACGACATGCGCGACGTGGATGTTCTGCGGACCGAGCTCGCGCGCCAGGCTTTGCGCAAGCGCGCGCAGCGCGTGCTTGGCGCCGGCGAAGGCAGCGAAGCTCGCGGACCCTCGCAGGCTCGCGCTCGCGCCGGTAAAGAGCATGGTGCCGCGGCCGCGCCCTACCAAGCGCTTCGCGACCTCGCGCGCGCTGAGAAAGCCGGCGAACGCGGCCATCTCCCAGATCTTGAAATATTTGCGCGCGGTCTCGTCGAGGATCGACGACGGCACATTGGCGCCGATGTTGAAGACGAAGACCTCGATCGGACCGACATCGCGCTCGATGGTCTCCACCAGCCCGACGACCTGCTCCTCGCGCCGCGCGTCGGTGCCGAAGGCGCGCGCCCTGCCACCCTCTGCCTCGATCGCGGCAACCAGAGGCGCAAGCGCGTCGGCGTGCCGGCGCACCACGCAGGCCGTGTAGCCCTCGCGCGCGAAGCGCCGTGCCACCGCGCCGCCGGTGGCATCGCCCGCGCCGATGACCAGCACCGCGCCCCGCTCAGGCATTCTCCGATCGACCGCTCAGCGGAAGAGTGAAGCTGAACGTGGAACCTCTGCCGAGCGCGCTTTCCAGCCGCATCTCGCCGCCGTGCAGCTCGACGATGCGCTTGGTGAGCGGCAGTCCGAGTCCGGTGCCTTCAGCGCGCCGCGCGAGGTCGTTGCCGACCTGCTTGAACTCCTCGAACACCGCGGCCTGATCCTCGGGCGCGATCCCCGCGCCGGTGTCGCTCACCGCAATCTCGAGCCAGGCGCCGTTCTTCGTCGCTCGCACGTTGATCGATCCGCCCTCCGGAGTGAACTTCACCGCGTTCGACAGCAGGTTGAGCAGCACCTGCTTGAACTTGCGCTCGTCGGCATGGATCCGGTCGATCCCCGAATCAATCTCGCAGGCGAGCGCGACGCCGTGGCGCTGAGCGCGCTCCTTGACCAGCGCGAGCGCGTTGTCGACCGCGGGCGCGAGCGGAAACTCGGCCAGCTCGAGTTCCATGCGTCCAGCCTCGATCTTGGACAGATCGAGAATGTCGTTGATCAGCGAGAGCAAATGACGCCCGGAACCGAGGATATCGCCCACGTACTCGTCCTGCTTTTCGGTCAGCTCGCCGAACATCTTTTCCTGCAGTACCTCGGAAAATCCGATGATTGCGTTGAGCGGTGTGCGCAGCTCGTGCGACATGTTGGCGAGAAACTCCGACTTGTGTCGGCTCGCGACCTCGAGCTCGGCGCTCTTCTGGCGCAGCTCGTCGATCAGGCGGATGTTCTCGATCGCGATCGCGGCCTGGTCGGCGAACATCGCCATCAGCTCGAGCTGCTTGTCGCCGAACGCGACCGGCGTGCGGCGCGTGAAGGTGATCAGTCCGAGCGGCTCGCCGTCGCGCAACATCGGCACCGCGGCCACCGCGCGGTAGGGGTCGGGCTCGACCAGATCGGCGCGCTTGTAGTCCGCGTCGGCGAGCACGTCGGGCACATGGATGATCTTGCGTTCGAGCAGCGCACGTCCGGTGATCGACTCGCGCCCCGGGCGCAGCGGGTTGCGGCGCATGCGCTCGAGCACCGGCGAGTCCGGCGCGTAGTTGTAAGCCGTGACCGGCCGGTAGTTGTCGTGCTCGTCCGGCCGCACCAGCACCGCGTGATCGGCGCCGCAGAGCTGCGCGGCGCTGTCGAGCAGCATCTGCAGCACCGCGTCCAGGCTGAAGGTGGTACGGCTGATCGTCTGCAGCACCTTCGCGGTCGCGGTCTGCTGGCGCAGCGCCTCGTTGATCTCGTTGAACAGGCGTACGTTCTCGATCGCGATCACCGCCTGGCTGGCGAAGGTGCTCAGCAGGTCGATCTGCTTCTGCGCAAACGGGCGCGGCTCGGGCCGATAGACCGCGATCGCGCCGATCACGCCGCCCTCCTTCAGCATGGGAACCGCCACGTACGTTCGAATGCCGCCGAGGTCGACGCCCTGCGCGATGTGTGGCACGCCGGTCCGATAGCCCTCCGTATCGCGCAGATCCGGCACGTCGATCGCGCGTCGTTCGGCGACGAGCTGCCCGAGCGGGTCACTCGTCGCCGGCTCGAACGGCGCACGATTCCGCAGATAGCTGGCGTACTCCGCGTGCCCGCCGCGCTGCGCCGCGGTGCTGAAGCGCTTGCCGTCGTAGCGCAACAGGATGCCGAGGTGCGCGTCGCACAGGCGCAGCGCGTTTTCCAGGATCGCGTCGAACACCGGCTGCAGGTCGGTCGGCGAGCTGCTGATCACGCGCAGGATCTCCGCGGTCGCGGTCTGGCGCTCGAGCGCCTCGCGCGTGTCGTTGAACAGGCGCGCGTTATGGATCGCGATCACCGCCTGGTCGGCGAAGGTCCTGAGCTGTGCGATGTCGCGATCCGAAAACGCGCCCGCCTTGATGCGTCCGACCCAGATCGCGCCGATCCCCTGCCCGCCCGAAATGAGCGGCGCGAAGACGATGGCCTTATTCCCTAGGACGCGGCAGCCCGCCACCACCCCCGCGGGCACACCCGGCGCATCGATGTCCGGGTAATGCTTCACCTGCGCATCGAGAATCGCGCTGCCGGTGCCGCTTTCCTGCGAGAGCGGCAGCGGATAGATGTCTCTCAGTGCATCGTCGTTCGGGCCGTGGTACGCAGCGAGCACGATTTCGCGAGCCTCGTTGACCACGGTGACGCCGACCAGATCGCCCGCGAACAGGCGTCCGCAGCTCTCGGAAATCTTGTCGAACACCGGCTTGGTGTCCGCGATCGAGCCGCTGATCGCGCTGAGCACCTCGGCCGATGCCTTTTGCCGCTCGAGCGCTTCGCGCGTCTCGTTGAACAGGCGCGCGTTCTGGATCGCGATCACCGCCTGATCCGCAAACGACGTCAGCAAGCCGATTTCCTTGTCGTCGTAGGGGCCGACCCGATCGCGCGCGATCCACAGACTGCCGATGCCGCGTCCGGCGAGCGTCATCGGTGCGTAGACGATGGCCTGCGCGCCCCAGAGCAGGCATCCTTCGCGTACCCGGTCCGGCACGCCATCGGCGCGCACGTCGGGGAAGTGCGCCACGCCGCGCTTGAGGACCAGGTCCGTACCGCGCTCGGTCTCGACCTTTTCAGCGAAATAGCGATGCAGCAGCTCGCGGTTCGGACCCTCGCAGGCTCGTAACCTGACACGGCCCTCCTCGTCCACAACGTTGATGCCGATTGAATGCGCTGGAAAGAGCCGCGCACAGGCCGCGACGATCGCCTCGAACACCGGGCCGGTGTCGTCGACCGACTGGCTGATCACGCGCAGCACTTCGCCCGAGGCCTTCTGCCGCTCGAGCGCCTCGTGCGTCTCGTTGAACAGGCGCACGTTCTCGATCGCGATCACCGCCTGGTCGGCGAAGGTCTGCAGCAGCGCAACCTGCTTGTCGCCGAAGGTGCCGGGCGAGGTGCGCGAGAGCATGATCGCGCCGATCGCCTTGCCATCGCGCAGCAGAGGCGCACCCGCCACCGCGCGAATGCCCCAGCGGCGGTACTCGCCGCGCATCTCTTCCGCCAAATCGGCTTGCTCGATATCGGGCAGGTACTTCACGACCCCTTCACGAATGACGCGTCCTGCGGTTCCCTGTGCCGAACTGAGCGGTTGCGGGAAGAATTCGCGCAGCGTGCGCAGGTAGTGCGCGTCGAAGCCCGCCGCCGCAGCGAGCACCATCTCTTCGGCCTTCGCGAGCACGACCCCGACCGCCGCACCGTTGAACAGACGCAGCGCGGTCGATGCGATCGCGTCGAATACAGGCTGGGTATCGGTCGGCGATCCACTCATCACCCGCAGAATCTCGGCGGTCGCGGTCTGCCGCTCGAGCGCCTCGCGCGTTTCGTTGAACAGGCGCACGTTCTCGATCGCGATCGCGGCCTGATCGGCGAAGGTGCTGAGCAGCGCAATCTCATGCTCGGAAAACGCACCGGCGTGAGCGCGTCCGACGAAGATCGCGCCCAGGCCGCGACCCTCGCGCAGCAGCGGCGCGAAGATCACCGATTTGATGCCGACTGTCCTGCAGCCCTGGCGCGTTGCCGGCGGGACTTTCGCCTCGTCCTCGGCATCCGGGAAATGGATCACACGCCGTTCCCTGATCGCCACCCACGACGCCGCGTTCGACGACGGCGGCATCGGGAAGATCTTGTCGAATTCCTCGCGCTGCACCCCGTGATAGGCGCCGATATGCAAGTTGCCGTCCTCGCCCACCACGTTGAGCCCGACGATCCGCCCCGCGAACAGCCGCTCGCAGTTCTCCAGGATCTTGTCGAACACCGGCGCAGTGTCCGCGATCGAGTCACTGATCGCGCGCAGGACGTCCGCGGTCGCGGTCTGCCGCTCGAGCGCCTCGCGCGTTTCGTTGAACAGGCGCACGTTCTCGATCGCGATCGCCGCCTGATCGGCGAAGGTCTGGATCAAGGCG
>JAJDNJ010000254.1 GCA_022340705.1 Betaproteobacteria bacterium | reverse complement strand
CTCGGGCTCGATCGCTTCTTCTCGGGCAAGTTTCTGCTCGGCGTCGCGGTGCTCTACGACAAGCTCGACACCGACACCACCTACAACGGCGGCGGGCAGAACGGCGACACCTGGTCGGTCGCGCCCTACTTCAGCTGGCTGATCGACGAGCACTTCAGCCTCGACGTCAACGGCGGCTACGGCTGGCAGAACACCTCGCAGACGCGCATCGACCCGACCAGCGTGCCGGGCTCGCCGACCATGCTCAACTCGAGCTACGACGGGCACCGCAGCTTCGCGAGCGCGACGCTGAACGGCTTTCTCGCGCGCGGCGACTGGACCTTCGGGGGACGTGTCGGCTACATCTACTCGGAAGAAAAGCAGGACGGCTACACCGAGACCGGCGGGCCGAGCGCGCGCGTCGTGAACGGGCGCACCCTGCGCCTCGGCCAGATCTACGTCGGCCCCGACGTCGCCTATTACTTCGGCAGCGGCTTCGAGGGCTACGCGGGGCTCCTCTACCGCTACGACACGTCGCGCAACGACGGCGCCTCGGGCGGCGGCCTGCCCTCGGCGGTCGGCGCGACCCAGCCCGGCGACCGCGACGAGTGGGACTGGAGCATCGGGCTGCGCTTCTACGCCAAGCGCGACGTCACGCTCAGCGTCGAGTACCTGCAGGTCGAGGGCCGCGACGAGTTCAGCAACAAGGTATTCAACGCGCTCGCGCGCTTCGAGTTCTGACGCGGCGCGCGGCCGCGCTCAGTCGTTGCCGAGCATGCGCTCGACGTAGCGCGCGATCAGATCGACCTCGAGGTTGACCTTTGCCCCCGGCGCGAGGCGCGCGAGCGTCGTGACCGCGAGCGTGTGCGGGATCAGGTTGACTTCGAACACGGCGTCCTCGACGCGGTTGACCGTGAGGCTCACACCGTCGACCGTGATCGAGCCCTTGCGCGCGACGTAGCGCGCGAGTTCCTTCGGCACGCGCAGGCGCAGGCGCTTCGATTCGCCCGCCGGCTCGAAGGCGAGGACCGCGCCCAGGCCGTCGACGTGCCCGGTCACCAGGTGGCCGCCGAGCTTGTCGCCGAGCGCGAGCGAGGTCTCCAGGTTGACCGGTCCCGGCGCGTCCAGCCCGACGGTGCAGGCGAGGGTCTCGCGCGAGACGTCGAACGCGAGGCGCGCGCCGTCGATCGAGACCACCGTCAGGCAGGCGCCCTGCACGCAGATCGAGTCGCCGAGCGCGATCCCGCTGCGCTCGAGCGCGCCCGCATCGACCGTCAGCCGCACGCCCGCTTCGAGCGGCGTCACCGCCGTGATGTTTCCTACCGCCTGAACGATGCCCGTGAACATCAGCGCCTCGCGATCACGCGCAGATCCTCGCCCACGCGCTCGACCGAGTGCAAGTTCAGCTTGACGCGCGCATCGAGCGAAGCGGGTGCCGGCAGGTTCACCATGCCCTGCGCGCCGTCGCCGAGCAGGCTCGGGTTGAGGTAGAGCAGGAACTCGTCGACGCAGTCCTCGCGCAGAAGCGAGCCGTTCAGCTTGAAGCCGCCCTCGACGTGCAGCTCGTTCACCCCGCGCCGCGCCAGCTGCCCGAGCATCGGCGCGAGGTCGACCTTGCCCGCCGGATTGGCGAGCAGCACCACGTCGGCGCCTTTCGCTTCCAGCGCGCGCCGGCGCGCGGGATCCTCGATCGCGCAAAAGACGAGCACGTTGCCGCCTTCGAGGATGCGCGCGGCGGGCGGCGTCTCGAGCCGGCTGTCGACCACCACGCGCAGCGGCTGGCGCGGGGTGTCGACGCCGCGCACCGTCAGGCGCGGGTCGTCGGCCTTCACCGTGCCGATGCCGGTCAGCAGGGCGCAGGCGCGCGCGCGCCAGCGATGGCCGTCGAGGCGCGCCGCCTCGCCGGTGATCCACTGCGAGGTTCCGTCGGCGAGCGCGCTGCGCCCGTCGAGCGTGGCGGCGATCTTCATCCGCACCCAGGGCCGGCCGCGCGTCATGCGCGCGACGAAGCCGATGTTGAGCTCGCGCGCTGCGTCCTCGAGCAGGCTGTGCGCGACCGCGATGCCGGCCGCGGCGAGCCGCTCGGCGCCCTGCGCCGCCGCCGGGTTCGGATCGCGCATCGCGCAGACCACGCGCGCGACGCCGGCCGCGACCAGCGCCTCGGCGCAGGGTGGCGTGCGCCCGTGATGGTTGCAGGGCTCGAGCGTGAGGTAGACCGTCGCGCCGCGCGCCGCATCGCCCGCCGCGGCGAGCGCGTTTACCTCCGCATGCGCGAGCCCCGCGCGCTCATGCCAGCCCTCGCCCACGATGCGCTCGCCCTGCGCGATGACGCAGCCGACGCGCGGATTTGGCGTCGTCGTGACCAGGCCGCGCGCGGCGAGCGCGAGCGCGCGCGCCATCATCGCGCGATCGAGTTCGCTGAATTCGCCTTGCGCCACGCGGGTCTCCGATCAGCGTCCTGCGCCGGGTCCGCTAGCTTCCCCGGCGGCGCTTCCTCGGGCTCTTGATTGCCTGCACCGCGTCGCGGAAATCGTCCGGCGTCTCGAAGCTGCGGTAGACCGACGCGAAACGAATGTAGGCGATCTTGTCGAGCTTGGCCAGTTCGCGCATGACGAGATCGCCCACGCGCCCGGTCGGAATCTCGCGCTCGCCGAGCGCGCGCAGGCGCTCCTCGATGCGATCGACCGCCGCGTCGACCGCCTCGGTCGCGACCGAGCGCTTGCGCAGCGCGAGCATCATGCTGCCCACCAGCTTGTCGCGGTCGTAGTCGGTGCGCGAACCGTCCTTCTTCACCAGGCGCGGCATGCGCAGCTCGACGCGCTCGTAGGTGGTGAAGCGCTTGTCGCACTTCGGGCAGCGCCGCCGCCGGCGGATGACGTTGGCCTCCGGGTTCGAGCGCGTGTCGACGACCTGGGTGTCGTCGCTGCTGCAGAACGGGCAGCGCATGGCGGCGTCAGGCTTCGACCGGAGCCGGCGCGTAGACCGGGAAGCTCCGGCACAGCGACTCGACCTCGCCCCGCACGCGGCGCAGGATCGCCTCGTCGGTCGGCTTGTCGAGCACGTCGGCGATCAGTTGCGCGAGGATTTCCGCCTCCGGCACCCGAAAGCCGCGCGTGGTCATCGCAGGCGTCCCGATGCGGATGCCGCTGGTCACCGTGGGACGCTCGGGATCGTTCGGCACCGAGTTCTTGTTGACGGTGATGTGCGCGCGTCCGAGAACGTCTTCCGCGTCGCGCCCGGTGATGCCCTTGCGCCGCAGGTCGACGAGGAACATATGGCAGTCGGTGCGCTCGGAGACGATACGCAGGCCGCGCTCGGCGAGCACGCGCACCATGGCGCGCGCGTTGTCGAGCACCTGCTGCTGGTAGGCGCGGAATTCGGGCCGCATCGCCTCGCCCAGGGCAACGGCCTTCGCCGCGATCACGTGCATCAGCGGGCCGCCCTGCAGGCCCGGAAACACGGCCGAGTTCAGTGCCCGCTCATACTCGGCGTCGGCGAGGATCATGCCGCCGCGCGGTCCGCGCAGCGTCTTGTGCGTGGTCGTGGTCACCACGTCCGCGATGTGGACCGGGCTCGGATAGAGCCCCGCGGCGACGAGCCCGGCGTAATGCGCGATATCCGCCACCAGGACCGCGTTCACCGCGTCGGCGATGTGGCGCAGGTGCTGCCAGTCGATCGCGAGCGAGTAGGCCGAGGCGCCGGCCACGATGAGGCGCGGGTTGTGCTCGCGCGCGAGGCGCTCGGCTTCCGCGTAGTCGAGCACCTCGTTGGAATCGAGCCCGTAGGACAGCGCACGGTACAGCTTGCCGCTCGAACTCACCGCGGCGCCATGCGTCAGGTGTCCGCCGTGCGCGAGCGACATGCCGAGCAGCGTGTCACCCGGCTTAAGGAAGGCGAGGTAGGCCGCCTGGTTCGCTTGCGAGCCCGAGTGCGGCTGGACGTTCGCGTACTCCGCGCTGAACAGCGTCTTGGCGCGCTCGATCGCGAGGTGCTCGGCGATGTCGACGAAGGCGCAGCCGCCGTAATAACGCTTGCCGGGATAGCCCTCGGCGTACTTGTTGGTGAGCTGCGAGCCCTGCGCCTCGAGCACTGCCCGGCTGACGTAGTTCTCGCTGGCGATCAGCTCGATGTGGTCCTCCTGGCGTTGATGCTCGAGGAGGATCGCGTTCCAGAGTTCGGGGTCCGATTGCGCGAGAGGGGCGTTGGCGTACATGAGCAGACGAAGGGGGAAAGGCTGATTTTACAGGACCCCTCCGCGCGACCGCCGGGGTCAGACGCGCGGCGGGGGCGCCACGTCGGCAGGCGTATCGATGTCGCGGATCGCGCCGGGATCGCCGACCGGCAGCTTGACCATCTCTGCGACATGCGCATCGAGCAAATCGCGCGCGCCCGCATCGCCCGCCAGGGTCTCGAGCTCGGCGCGAAAGCGCCCGCCGATGCCGACCGGATGGCCCGGGCGCGTGCGGAAGTACGGTCGGACGAGTAGCGCCCCGCCGGCGAGCGCGTCGCGCACCGCGGCGATCGTGCTCGGTCGCACGAACGGCATGTCGGCAAGGGCGACCAGATAGCCGGCAGCTTCGCCCGCGGCGCGCACCCCGCAGGCGAGGCTCGCGCCCATGCCCGCGTCCGCATCCTCGCAGACGACGACCTCGCAGCCTTCGGCGGCGAGCGCCCGCGCGGTGTCGTCGGCACCCGGGCGCACGACCGCCACCACGCGGTCGATCCCGGATCTCATGTGGCGCGCGGCCTGCACCGCGACGGCGACGCCGTGCGGCAGCGCATGCGCCAGCTTGTCGGTGCCGAAGCGCCGGCTCGCGCCGGCGGCGAGCAGCAATCCGACGATCGCGCCCCGCGGCGCCGGGGTCGCGGCGTTCACCCGTTGCGGCTCAGGCGCGCTGCGTCGCCGGCGCCGTCTCGCAGGCCGAGGGCGCGAAGCGGCTCTTCTCCTTCGCCGACCAATCCGGCGTCTCCACCCCATGCCGCGCGGCGGTCATCTCCGCCATGATCGCAACCGCGATCTCGGGCGGCGTCTTCGAGCCGATGAACAGCCCGACCGGCCCGTGCAGGCGCGCGATCTCCGCCTCCGACAGGTCGAATTCCGCAAGCCGCGTGCGCCGCGCGTCGTTGTTCTTCTTCGAGCCGATCGCGCCGACATAGAACGCGGGCGACTTCAGCGCCTCGAGCAGCGCGAGGTCGTCGATCTTCGGGTCGTGGGTCAGGGCCACGACCGCGGTGTGGGCGTCGACGTTCATCGCAGTGAGCACGTCGTCCGGCATGTCGCGATCGAGTGGAACGCCTTCCATGGTCCAGCCCGCGGCGTACTCCTCGCGCGGCTCGACCACGCTCACGTGGTAATCGAGCATCTTGGCCATCGCCGCGAGGTAGTGGGTAAGCTGCCCGGCGCCGATCAACACCAGGCGCCAGCGCGGGCCGTGTACCGTGTAGAGCACCTTGCCGTCGAACTCGACCACGTCCTGCCATTTGCCCGCCTCGAGCCTCGCCTCGCCGCTCGCCATGTCGAGCCGGCGGCGCACCAGCTGCTGTTTGCCGATCGTCTCGAGCAGCTCGCCCAGCCGACTGCGCTCGGAGACCGGCTCGAGCACCACCTCCAGCGTGCCGCCGCAGGGCAGCCCATAGCGGGTCGCTTCCTCGTTGGTCACCCCGTAGGTCACGAGCTGCGGCCGCTCGGCCGCGATGGCCTTGGCGCGCACCTTCTCGATCAGGTCGTCCTCCACGCAGCCACCGGACACCGAGCCGATGACTTGCCCGTCGTCGCGGATCACGACCATCGCGCCGACCGGGCGCGGCGCCGAGCCCCAGGTCTTGACGATGGTGCCGAGGGTGACCCGGCGCCCTTCCTTGCGCCACGCTTCCGCGCTGCGCAGTACTTCGATGTCCACGCTGTCCATGGTTTGCCTCGTCTTCTGGCGTTCTAAATTGCAAGTCTACGCCCCTTGCAAAGCTGGGCGGGCGGGGTCGAAATTCCATGCGCAACCATCGCGCGCGACGCTTCGCCGGCAGTTCTCCGCGCCCGTTTTGCGCGCCGCAGCATCGGCGCTCGCGTTGCCCGGTGTGAGGCGCTTCGCTTACGATACGTACCCGGGCGTTCACACGCTCGCCACGTCCGCGATCCAGAATCAGCGCAGCACGCCACGCGGACGCCGGCGCGTCACGTTCGAGACCAGGTACCGCGGTGTTCGCCGCAGGGCGAGCCCGTCACTGCATTCTGCAAGGAGGAGGAGGCCAAATGTCTGTCAAGGTATCCATGAAGGTGAACGGCAAGGCCGTGTCCGGAGAGGTCGAGGAACGCACCTTGCTGGTCACATTCATCCGTGAGCTGCTGCGTCTGACCGGCACGCACGTCGGCTGCGACACCGCCCAGTGCGGCGCGTGCACGGTGAGCATGAACGGCGCCGCGGTGAAGTCCTGTTCGATGCTGGCGATGCAGGCCGAAGGCGCGGACATCACCACCATCGAAGGCGTTGCAGCGGCCGACGGCACGCTGCATCCGATGCAGGCGGCGTTCAAGGAGCACCACGGCCTGCAGTGCGGCTTCTGCACCCCCGGCATGGTGATGAATGCGATCGACTTCGCCAAGAAGCACCCGGGTGCGAGCGAGCATGAGGTCCGCGAAGCGCTCGAAGGCAACCTGTGCCGCTGCACGGGTTATCACAACATCGTCAAGGCAATCATGGCCGGCTCGAAGGCCATGGCCGGCGCGAAGTGAGGAGGCCAACATGAGTGCATCTCTCATCGGCGCGCGCGTCCAGCGCAAAGAGGACTACCGCTTTCTGACCGGAGCAGGCCAGTACACGGACGATGTCATCCTGCCCCACCAGAGCTACGCCGCGTTCGTGCGCTCGCCGCATGCGCACGCGACGATCAAGTCGATCAAGACCGACAAGGCGAAAAAGGCGCCCGGCGTGCTCGGCGTCTATACGGGCGAGGACGCGGCCGCCGCCAAGCTCGGCGGACTGCCCTGTGGCTGGCTGATCACCGACGTTAACGGGCAGCCGATGAAGGAGCCGCCGCACCCGGTGCTCGCGCAGGGCAAGGTGCGCTACGTCGGCGACCAGGTCGCGGTCGTCGTCGCCGAGACCGCCGAGCAGGCGCGCGACGCCGCCGAGCTGGTCGAAGTGAACTACGACGTCCTGCCGGCGGTGGTCGATGCGGCCAAGGCGACCCAGAAGGGTGCGCCGGCGCTGCACGAGATCGCGCCGGACAACACCTGCTACGTCTGGGCGCTCGGCGACAAGGCGGCGGTCGACGCGGCCTTCGCCAAGGCGGCGCACGTCACCAAGCTCGAGTTCGTGAACAACCGGCTGATCCCGAATGCGATCGAGCCGCGTGCGGCGAACGGAAGCTACAACCGCGCAGAGGACGGCTACACGCTCTACGTCGCCAACCAGAACCCGCATGTCGAGCGCCTGCTGATGACCGCGTTCGTCATGGGTCTGCCCGAGCACAAGGTGCGCGTGGTGGCACCCGACGTCGGCGGCGGCTTCGGCTCCAAGATCTTCCTCTACCCCGAGGACGTGGTGGTCACCTGGGCTTCACGCCAGCTCGGCCGGCCGGTCAAGTGGACCGCCGAGCGCAGCGAATCCTTCCTGACCGATGCGCACGGTCGCGATCACCATACGATCGCCGAGATGGCGATGGACAAGGATGGCAAGTTCGTCGGCATGCGGGTGCACACGACGGCGAACCTCGGCGCCTACCTGTCGACTTTCGCTTCGGCGGTTCCGACGATCCTCTACGCGACGCTGCTCTCCGGGCAGTACACCACCCCGCTCATCTACTGCGAGGTGAAGGCGGTGTTCACCAACACCGCGCCGGTCGATGCTCTGCGAGGCGCAGGACGTCCTGAAGCGACCTACGTGGTCGAGCGCCTGGTGGAAACCGCGGCGAGGGAGATGAAGCTCGACCCGACCGAGATCCGGCGGCGTAACTTCGTCCGCCAGTTCCCCTATCAGACGGCGGTCGCGCTGCAGTACGACACCGGCAACTATGAGGCGACGCTCGATGCCGCGCTGAAGATGGCCGATGTCGCAGGCTTCGCCAAGCGCAAGGAGGAGGCCGCGAAGCGCGGCAAGCTGAGAGGCCTGGGGTACGCAGCCTATATCGAGGCCTGTGGCATCGCGCCCTCGGCGGTCGCCGGCTCGCTCGGCGCGCGCGCGGGACTGTTCGAAGCGGGCGAGATCCGCGTCCATCCGACCGGCTCGGTCACCGTGTTCACCGGCTCGCACTCTCACGGCCAGGGACACGAGACGACCTTCGCGCAGGTGGTCGCCGACCGCCTCGGCCTATCCGTAGAGAACGTCGACATCGTGCACGGCGACACCTCGAAAGTCCTGTTCGGCATGGGCACCTACGGCTCGCGCTCGATCGCCGTGGGCGGCACCGCGATCATGAAGGCACTCGACAAGATCATCGACAAAGGCAAGAAGATTGCCGCGCACCTGATGGAGGCCTCGGAGGGTGACGTCGAGTACGACAAGGGCATCTTCAAGGTCTCGGGCACCGACAAGCAAAAGGCCTTCGGCGAAATCGCCTTCGCCGCCTACGTGCCGCACAACTACCCGCACGACAAGCTCGAGCCCGGTCTGAACGAGAACGCGTTCTACGATCCGTCGAACTTCACCTTCCCGGCCGGCAGCTACGTCTGCGAAGTCGAAATCGATCCGGACACCGGACAGACCAAGATTGTCAACTTCACTGCGGTCGACGACTTCGGCAAGATCATCAACCCGATGATCGTCGAGGGCCAGGTGCATGGCGGGCTCACGCACGGGATCGGCCAGGCGCTCACCGAAGGCTGCCGCTACGACCCGGACAGCGGCCAGCTGGTGACCGGCTCGTTCACCGACTACTGCATCCCCCGCGCCGATGACGTGCCGTCGTACCAGCTCGACACGCGCGAGACGCCCTGCACCCACAACCCGCTCGGGGTGAAGGGCTGCGGCGAGGCCGGCGCGATCGGCGCGCCGGCGGCGGTGATGAACGCGATCACCGACGCACTGTGGTCGATGGGCGTCAAGGACGTGCCGATGCCGGCCACCGCGCAGACGGTGTGGAAGGCGATTCAGAACGCAAGCAAGAAAGCCGCTTAGGAGAAGACCATGCATGCATTCAAATACCACCGCCCGAGCAGCGTGAAGGACGCGGCGGCGCTCGTGGGCAAGAACGCCGACGCCAAGCTGCTCGCCGGCGGACAGACGCTGGTGCAGACGATGAAGCTGCGCCTCGCCTCGCCCACCGACGTCGTCGATCTCGGCACGATCAAGGATC
>JAJDNJ010000245.1 GCA_022340705.1 Betaproteobacteria bacterium | reverse complement strand
TCGCAGGCGAGGAACACGGCGTAGGTGCCGCCGTGCTCGAGGCGGCGCGCGCGCGCAATGATCCGGCGCAGCGATTCGCGCTCCCCCCAGTAGCGGTAGATCGCATGCAGGCAGGTCGGCCCGCAAGTCGTCCCGTCCGGCTGGGCGAGCATGGTCACCGGCAGCCGCAGCGTGACGGGTAGCATGGGGCGCGGATTCTAGCGCCGATGCGCCATCTTAGGCGAGCGTGTACGCGGTCTTCACCGTCGTATAGAACTCGGCGGCGTAGCGCCCCTGCTCGCGCGAGCCGTAGCTGGAGCCTTTGCGCCCGCCAAACGGCACGTGATAGTCGACCCCCGCGGTCGGCAGGTTGACCATCACCATGCCGGCCTGCGAATTGCGCTTGAAGTGCGACGCGTGCTTGAGCGAGGTGGTGCAGACGCCCGCTGACAGACCGAAGCTCGTGTCGTTGGCCACGGCAAGCGCCTCCTCGTAATCCTTGACCCGGATCACGCTCGCGATCGGGCCGAAGATCTCCTCGCGGTTGATGCGCATGCCGTTGTGCGTGTCGGTGAACAGCGCCGGCTGCAGGTAATAGCCTTCGGTCTCGCGCCCGAGGATGTCCCCGCCGTGCACCTTCGCGCCCTCCTTGCGCCCGATATCGAGATAGGAAAGGTCCTGGTCGAGCTGCGACTGGTCGACTACCGGACCGATGTCGACGCCGGCCTTGAGCGCGTTGTCGACCTTGAGCGCGCCCATCTTGTCGCGCATCGCGGCGACGAAGCGGTCGTGGATGCCCTGCGTAACGATCAACCGGCTGGAGGCCGTGCAGCGCTGGCCGGTCGAGAAGAACGCGCCGTTGATACAGGCGCCGACGGCGACCGCAAGGTCCGCGTCGTCGAGCACGACCATCGGGTTCTTGCCGCCCATTTCGAGCTGGACCTTCTTGCCCTGCTCGACCGCGCGCTGCGCAATGCGCCGCCCGGTCTCGACCGAACCGGTAAACGAGATCGCCGCGATGTCGGGCGAAGCGACGATCGCTTCGCCGACGACCGCACCGCGACCCATGACGAGGTTGAACACGCCCGGCGGCAGGCCCGCCTCCTCCAGAATCTTGGCAAGCGCCCAGGCGCAGCCGGGCACGAGGTCCGCCGGCTTGAACACGACGCAGTTCCCGTAGGCGAGCGCAGGCGCAATCTTCCAGGCCGGAATCGCGATCGGGAAGTTCCAGGGCGTGATGATGCCGACCACGCCGAGCGGCTCGCGCGTGATCTCGACGTCGACCCCGGGGCGTACCGAGGCGAGTTTCTCGCCCTCGATGCGCACCGCCTCGCCAGCGAAGAACTTGAAGATGTAGCCGGCGCGCGCTGCCTCGCCGATCGCCTCGGGCAGCGTCTTGCCCTCCTCCCGCGCGAGCCGCTCGCCGAGCTCGTCCTTGCGCGCGAGGATCGCGCTGCCGGCCCGATCGAGGATGTCCGCGCGCTCCTGCACGCTCGACCAGCCCCATTTCGGGAACGCCGCGCGCGCGGCGGCGATCGCCGCCTGCACCTGGGCCGCATCGGCCTGCGCGTACTCGCCGACGACGTCGGCCAGATCCGAGGGATTCTTGTTAACGTTCACGCCGGCACCCGCCAGCCAGCTTCCGCCGATCAGGTTTTGATGCAGAGTGCTCATCGGTTCCTCCTTGTCAGTGTTTGAGCAGGCCGCGCTGTGCGAGATTGCGCATCAGCGCGCCGGTGCCGAAGGTCCAGGGCGCGATCTCGTCGCAGTAGCGCACCCGGTTGATCAGCGCGCCGAGCGATGGCGTCGAGATCGTCACCCGGTCGCCCGGCTTGTGCGTAAAGCCCTGTCCGGGAGCGTCGCGGTCCTGGATCGGCGCAAACATCGTGCCGAGGTAAAGCGCGAGCCCGTCGGGATACTGGTGCGTCTCGTTCATCGCCTGGCGCAGGATGTCGAGCGGATCGCGGCTGATCTTCGAGATCGGGCTGACACCCTCGAGCGTATAGCCGTCTTCGCCTTCGACTTTCAGCGCGATGTCCGCGGCACGCACGCCGTCCATCGTGAAGCGCCCGTCGAACAGGCGAATGAAGGGGCCGATCGCGCTCGATGCGTTGTTGTCCTTCGCCCGGCCGAGCAGCAGTGCGCTGCGCCCTTCGACGTCGCGCAGGTTGACATCGTTGCCCAGCGTCGCGCCGACCACGGCACCGCGCGAATTGGCGATCAGGACCACCTCCGGCTCCGGGTTGTTCCAGGTGGAGCTGCGCAGAATGCCGATCTCGGCGCCGAGTCCGACCGAGGCCATCGGCGCGCACTTGGTAAAGATCTCGGCATCGGGTCCGATGCCCACTTCGAGGTACTGCGACCAGGCGCCCTGCTCGATCAGGGTGTTCTTCAATGCGCGCGCCTCTTCCGAACCCGGACGGATCGCAGCCAGATCGCCACCAACCAGAGATTCGATCCGTGCACGGATTGCGGCCGCCTTGCTCGGGTCGCCGTGCGCCTGCTCCTCGATCACCCGCTCGAGAAGGCTGGTCACGAAGGTGACGCCGCTCGCCTTGACGACTTGAAGGTCGATCGGCGCGAGAAAGTGCGCCTGCGATGTCGAAGCCGGCGCCGCGCTCGCCGCGAGCAGCGCGTCGACGCTGCCGACGTACGGCAGGCCATCGAGCCCAGAGATCTCGTCGGCGAGCCCCTCGCGTTCGAACAGCTGCGCGACGGTCGGCGCGAGGGGGCTGAGGTCGAGCACAAGGTCCTCGCGCAGCAGCACCGGGCTCGGTCCGCCCGGCGCGCCCGGTATCCAGGCGCGCCCGACCAGGATCGCGTCGCTCGCGTTCTCGGGCAGGACATGCGCGCGGACCAGAATCGGCTCGAGGGTCACGGCGCGCTCAGTCCTTCGGACGCTTGCGGATCAGGTAACGATGCACGCCCTCGAGCACGAGCTCGTTCTTCTGATTGTGCACCGTCGCGCGCAGCACCATGACGCCAGTCGTGCGCTGCGCGATGAGCTCGACGATCTCGAGCGCAGGGTACAGCGTATCGCCGGCGTAGACCGGCGCAAGGAGCTTCGCCGAGCACTCGAGCATCGCGACCAGGGAATCGGCGACCAGCTGCGGAAACACACCCGCGCCCGAGGCAGTCTGGATCATGACCTGCATGCCGTGCGCGAGCATTCCGGGATGGCCGTGTCGCCTGCAGTATTCGACATCGTAGTGAATCGGGTCGTTGTCGCCCGAGGCAAGCTGAAAGGCCGCGAACAGCGCCTCGGTCTGCGTGCGCGAGGGAATGTAGAAGCGCTCGCCGAGCGCAAAATCGTCGAACCAGCGCGTCGGAGCGAAACGATGGTCGCGCGCTGCGTCGAACCCCGGGGCCATGTTGCTATCCTAGCAGTCCTCAACCGCAGACAGCGCAGGCATGGCGGACCGCGTTTTGCTGATCGATCCGATCGACCCCTCGGGCGCCGAGCTGCTCGCGCACGCGGTCGAGGTCGTCGATGCGCCCAATGCCGAGCCGAGCACGGTGCGTGGCCTGGCGCGAGATTGCGATGCGGCGATCACGCGCAGCCGCATGCCGGACGACATTTTCGAGGCGGCGCCGCGCCTGCGCGCGGTGGCCATCCTCGGCACGGGCGCCGACCTCGTACCGCTCGAGGCCGCGACCGCACATGGCGTGCTGGTCGTGAATCTGCCTGGCGAAAACGCGCAGTCGGTGGCCGAGTACTGCGTGATGGCGATGCTCATGCTTGCGCGCAACGCAGCCGCGATCACGACCGCGATCCGGACCGATGCCTGGGATTCGGCGCGCGCACGCGGCGATGAAGTGCACGAAATCGCCGGCCTGACCTGCGGCATCGTCGGCGTCGGCGCGATCGGCACGCGGCTGGCGCGCATCCTGCACCGCGGCTTCGGCATGCGCGTGCTCGGCACGCAGCGCCGCCTGAACCGCATACCGGGGGAAGCCGAGCCGGTGACGCTCGACCGCCTGCTGACCGAATCGGACTTTGTCGTGGTCACCGCCCCCTTGACGCAGGACACGCATCATCTGTTCAACGCCGAGCGCATCGGACGCATGAAATCCAGTGCCTGGCTGATCAATGTGGGACGTGGCGCGGTCCTCGACGAGCCGGCGCTGGTCGAGGCGTTGCGCGCCCGGCGGATTCGCGGTGCGATGCTCGATGTGTTCGAGCATTACCGGCTCGCGCCGGGTCATCCGCTGTTCGCGCTCGACAACGCCCTGCTCACCCCGCACCTCGCGGGCATCACGCGCGAGTCGCGCGCGCGCATGGGCGTCGCCGCGGCGCAGCTGACGCTGACGATGCTTGCCGGCGAGCAGCCCGCGAACCTCATCAACCCGACAGCCTGGGACGCGCACAGTGCGCGGCGCAGGGCGCGAGCGAAACTATGAGCAAGACCCGCAAGCCAATCCGCTCGGACATGGCGTGGAGCACGCCCGAGCGCATCGTCGTGCGCGGCAAGGATCTGCCGAGCGAGATCCTCGGTCATTTCAACCTGGGCGACATGGCCTTTCTCGAGCTGACCGGGCGGGCGCCGAGCGCACAGGAATCGACCCTGTTCAACGCGATGGTCGTGACGCTGGTCGAGCACGGCCTGACGCCGTCGGCGATTGCGGCGCGCATGACCTATTTCGGCGCTCCCGAGGCGATGCAGGCCGCGGTCGCCGCGGGTCTCTGCGGGCTGGGCAGCGTGTTCGTCGGCTCGACCGAGGCCTGCGCGCGGATGCTGGTCGAGGCCCTTCCGGATCCGAAGGTCAACGCCGATCTCGAGGTGCTCGCGCAGCACATCGTCGACGCACATCGCACGCGCAAAGCGAGCGTTCCGGGAATCGGCCATCCGATCCACAAACCGATCGATCCGCGTGTGCCGCGCCTGTTCGAGATAGCGCGCGACTGCGGCTTCTACGGCCCATACTGTCAGCTCATCGAACGTGTCCAGCAAACCGCCGAGCGGGCCGCCGCCAAACCCTTGCCCCTAAACGCGACCGGTGCGCTCGGCGCGCTCGCCTGCGAAATGGGCTTCGACTGGCGCGTGTGCCGCGGCATCGGCGTCATGGCGCGTGCGGTGGGACTCGTCGGCCACCTGCTCGAGGAGGCGCGCGCGCCGATCTCCGCGGAGGTCTGGCACCGGACCGACGACGAAGCGTCCGAACACCTCAAACCCAAATGAGCGAAAGTTTCCAATGAATCTCGGCCCTCAGACCCATCAGGACCTGCGCGATGCGGTGCGCGCGCTGTGTGACCAGTTCGACTCCGCCTACTGGCAGAAAGTCGACGAAGAGCGCGCCTACCCAGAGGCCTTCGTCGACGCATTGACGCAGGCCGGGTGGATGTCGGCGCTGATCCCGGAGGACTACGGCGGCTCGGGGCTGTCGCTCACCGAAGCGACGGTGATCATGGAGGAAATCACCCGCTCGGGCGGCAACGCCGGCTGCTGCCACGGGCAGATGTACAACATGAACACCCTGCTCAGGAACGGCTCCGAAGCGCAGAAGCAGAAGTACATGCCGAAGATCGCGTCGGGCGAATTGCGTTTACAGGCGATGGGCGTCACCGAACCGAGCGCCGGGACCGACACGACGACGATCAAGACCACGGCGGTGAAGAAGGGCGACCGCTACGTGGTCAACGGCCAGAAGGTGTGGACCTCGCGCCTGCAGCACTCGGAGCTCATGCTGCTGCTTGCGCGCACGACGCCGCTCGCCGAGGTCAAGCGCAAGTCCGAGGGCATGTCGGTGTTCATCGTCGACAAGCGTGAGGCGCTGCACAAGGGTCTCAGCATGCGTCCGATCCGCAACATGGTGAACCACGAGACCAACGAGGTGTTTTTCGACAACCTCGAGATTCCGGCCGAAAACCTGATCGGCGAGGAAGGCAAGGGCTTTCGCTACATCCTAGACGGGCTGAACGCCGAGCGCATCCTGATCGCCGCCGAGTGCGTCGGGGACGGCTACTGGTTCATCGAGCGCGCGACGAATTACGCCAAGGACCGCGTCGTGTTCGGCCGCCCGATCGGCCAGAACCAGGGCATCCAGTTCCCGATCGCGGAGGCCTA
>JAJDNJ010000235.1 GCA_022340705.1 Betaproteobacteria bacterium | reverse complement strand
GAGCCGCGCAGGCGCGTGTCGAACTCGGCTTCGCTCCAGGCGAATAGCGCGACCAGCGTCGCCGCGTCGAGGCCGTTGCGTGGCGCGAAGTCGGGCTCCGCCGAAGGCTGCGCGAACGAGTTCCAGGGACACGCCGTCTGGCAGTCGTCGCAGCCGTAGACCCGGTTGCCGATCAGCGGGCGCAGTTCCTCCGGGATCGCGCTCTTGTGCTCGATGGTCAGGTAGGAGATGCAGCGCCGCGCGTCGAGCTGGTACGGCGCGACGATCGCGCGCGTCGGACAGGCCTCGATGCAGGCGGTGCAGCTGCCGCAATGCTCGCTCGCCGGCGCGTCAACCGGCAGCTCGAGGCTGGTGTAGATCTCGCCCAGGAAGAACCAGGAGCCGGCCTCGCGCGAGAGCAGCAGGGTGTGCTTGCCACGCCAGCCGATGCCGGCCTTCGCCGCGAGCGCGACCTCCATCACCGGCGCCGAATCGCAGAACACGCGGTAGCCGAAATCGCCGACGCGCGCTCGGATCCGGTCGCACAGCGTCTGCAAGCGTGCGCGCAGCAGCTTGTGATAGTCGCGCCCGCGCGCATAGCGCGCGATCACCGCGCGCTGCGCGGCGTCGGGCTCGTCTCCCGGCGCGAGGTAATCCATGCGGCAGGAGATCACGCGCACGGTGCCCGGCACGAGCTCGGTCGGTCGCGCGCGGCGCGCGCCGTGGCGCGCCATATACTCCATCTCGCCATGCCAGCCCCGCGCGAGCCACTCGGCCAGGCGCGGCTCGGCCGCCGACAGATCGCAGTCCGCGACGCCGACCGCCTGAAAACCGAGCGCCCTGCCCCACTGCTTGATCTCCGCCGCGAGCGCCGCGCCATCCATGCCAGAGCATCTTAGCGTCGACTTGCCGGACGAAGCCGCGACCCTGCGCCTCGGTGCGGCGCTGGCCGCGGGGGTGGCGCCCGGGCGGGTCCTGACCCTGCGCGGAGACCTCGGCAGCGGAAAAACCACGCTGGTGCGCGGCCTGCTGCGCGCGCTGGGACACCAGGGACATGTCAAAAGTCCTAGCTACGCGCTGGTTGAAGTTTACGTGTTTTCGAGCTTAAACTTGTATCACTTTGATTTTTATCGGTTCAAAGACCGATCAGAATGGCTGAGTTCTGGATTCCGGGACTACTTCAACGCCGAGTCGGTCTGCATCGTCGAGTGGCCCGAGCGCGCGCAGGGATTGCTCGCGCCGGCGGACCTCGACCTGCAGCTGGAATTCGCGCTGCCCGGTCGCCAAGCGACGCTCCGGGCGCAGGGCGCGGCCGGCCGCGCGTGGCTCGACGTTGCGCGGAAGCACTGGTCGCCGGCGTCGTCGCGCTGATCCTGCTGCACATTGCGGCGCCCGCCCTGGCCGGCGAGCCCGTGGTTGCCGCGCGCCTCTGGCCGTCGCCGGATTACACCCGCCTCACCCTCGAGACGCGCAACGAGATCAAGTATTCGGTGTTCAGCGTGGCCGACCCGGAGCGCCTGGTGCTCGACCTGCAGGGCGTCGACTTCGGTCCGGCGCTGGAGTCGCTGCCGCGCAACCTGCGCGCCGAGGATCCCTTCATCGCCCAGCTGCGCGCCGGGCGCAACCGTCCGGGGGTCGTGCGCGTCGTGCTCGAGCTGAAACAGGTGGTGCGCGCGCAGGCCTTTACGCTCCGCCCGGTCGCCCAGTACGGCCACCGACTGGTGCTCGACCTCTACCCGCTCGTGCCACCCGATCCGCTCGCCGCGCTGATCGCGCTCGACGGCAAGGTGCCCAAGGTCGGCGTCGCGCCAAAAGGCAAGGCGGACGACGGCGACGCGGGCGCGCCGCGCAGCGATCGCCTCGCGATGATCGTGATCGACCCCGGCCACGGCGGCGAGGATCCGGGCGCGCGCGGCCGGCGCGGAACCCAGGAAAAGGACGTCACCCTGCTCATTGCGCGCCGTCTCAAGGCGCACATCGACGCCGAACCCGGGATGCGCGCCCTGCTCACCCGTGACAGCGACTATTACCTGCCGCTGCAGGTGCGCGTCGACAAGGCGCGTCGGGTCAAGGCAGACCTGCTGGTATCGATTCATGCCGATGCCTACATCCGCCCGCACGCGCACGGTTCGTCGGTGTTTGCGCTGTCCGAACGGCGCGCGACCTCGGAGGCCGCGCGCTGGCTCGCAAAGAAAGAGAACGAGGCCGACCTGATCGGCGGGGTCAACCTCGATGGCAAGGATCGCTATCTCGCGCAGACCCTGCTCGACCTGTCGCAGACCGCGACCATCGACCACAGCCTGCGCCTCGGGAACGCGGTGCTCGCCGAACTGGGCACGATCAACACGCTGCACAAGCCGCGCGTCGAGCAGGCCAGCTTCGCGGTGCTCAAGGCGCCGGACATTCCGTCGATCCTGGTCGAGACCGCATTCATCTCCAACCCGAGCGAGGAAAAACGGCTAAACGACCGCGCCTATCAGGACCGCCTGGCGCGCGCGATCCTCGCGGGCATCAAGCAGTACCTGAAGAGGCATCCGCCGCAGCAGCGGCCGACGCTCGCCGCGCTCCCCGACGCGCGCGGCGGCCGCCGCGCCGAGTAGTTCAGCCCGAGCGCCGCGCGAGCAGCGCGGCGCGGCGGTGGCGCAGCCATTCGAGGCCGAGTGGCACGAGCGAAAGCGCGATGATCAGCAGGATCGCCGCAGTCAGATTGCGTTTTACGATGGGCAGGTTGCCGAAGAAGTAGCCGAGCGTGGTCAGCGACGTGACCCAGAACACGGCGCCGCCGATGCTGAACGACAGGAAGCGCGCATAGCGCATGCGCCCGACCCCCGCGACGAACGGCGCGAAAGTGCGCACGATTGGCACGAAGCGCGCGATCACCACGGTCTTGCCGCCATGGCGCGCGTAAAACTCCTGCGTGCGCTCGAGGTGGCGGTGGTTCAGCCAACGCGCCTGATCCGAGCGGAATACGCGTGGCCCGAGCCAGCGCCCGAACCAGTAGTTGAGGTTGTCGCCGGCGAGCGCCGCGCAGATCAGTACCGCCATCACCAGCCGCAGATCCATGCTGCCGACCGCGGCGAGCGCGCCGACCACGAAGAGCAGCGAATCGCCGGGCAGAAACGGCGTGACGACGAGCCCGGTCTCGCAGAACACGATGAGAAACAGCAGGCCGTACACCCAGATCCCATAGTGCGCAACGAACGCGGCGAGATGCTCATCGAGGCGCGTGATGAAATCCCACAGTAGAGCGATGAGTTCCATGCACAGATTGTATCTGCAGCACCGCTATAATCGACGCGCTGCGCATGGCCCCCATCCGCGTTCTCCCCGAGCTGCTCATCAGCCAGATCGCCGCCGGCGAGGTGGTCGAGCGTCCCGCGTCCGTGCTCAAGGAGCTGCTCGAGAACGCGCTCGATGCGGATTCCGCCTCGGTTCAGGTGGTGCTCGAGCAGGGCGGCGCGAAGCGCGTGCAGGTCGAAGACGATGGCGCCGGCATTTCGCGCGACGAGCTGCCGCTCGCGCTCGCGCGCCACGCGACGAGCAAGATTCACAGCCTGGACGAGCTCGAGGCCGTCGCCACGCTCGGGTTCCGCGGCGAGGCGCTCGCCTCGATCGCCTCGGTATCGCGGCTGACGATCGCTTCACGCACCGCGGACAGCCCGCATGCCTACGCGATTCGCGCCGAAGGCCCCCGCATCGGCGAGGTCGAGCCGACCGCGCGCGCACTGGGCACGACGGTAAGCGTGAGCGACCTGTACTTCAACACGCCGGCGCGGCGCAAGTTCCTGCGCAGCGAGGCGACCGAATTCGCGCATTGCGACGAGACGTTCCGGCGCATTGCGCTCGCCCACCCCGAACATGCGTTCACGCTGCGCCACAACGGGCGCGTGAGTCATTCGCTGCGCCGCGCGCCGCTCGGCGATCGTGCGGCGGCGCTGCTCGGGCGCGAATTTTTCGACGCGGCGCTGCCGGTCGAGGTTGCCGCCGGCGCGCTGCGCCTCTACGGTCTCGCTGGCTCGCCGCAGGTCGCACGCACGCGCGCCGACATGCAGTACTTCTTCGTCAACGGTCGCTTCGTGCGCGACCGCGTCCTCGCGCACGCCGCGCGCGAAGCCTGGCGCGAGCTGCTGCATGGCGAGCGCCAGCCGGCCTACCTGCTGTTTCTCGAGCTCGACCCGCGCGGGGTCGACGTCAACGTGCATCCGGCGAAGACCGAAGTGCGCTTTCGCGACGCGCGTGCCGTCCACCAGTTCGTCCTGCACGCGGTGTCGCGCGCGCTCGCGCCGGGCGCGGGTGCGGCGCCGGTCGCCTACGCCGATCTCGCCCCGGCCCCGGCAGCGCGACCGACCGCTGTGATGGCGGGCGTCCAGCAGTCCTTCGCGCTAGCCCAGCCGAGCGCGGCGTACGCGGCGTTCGTCGCCGGCGCCGCGCGGGCGGCGCCGGCGGCCGCGGCCGCGGATCTGCAGACCGAGGTCCAGGCCGACGCCGCGCCGCCGCTCGGCTACGCGCTCGCCCAGCTGCACGGCATCTACATCCTCGCCCAGAACGCGGCGGGACTGGTGCTGGTCGACATGCACGCCGCGCACGAGCGCATCGTGTTCGAGCGCCTGCGCGCAAACCTGGAGGCGGGGCAGATCGAGCGCCAGGCGCTGCTCGTGCCGGCGGTGTTCCGTGCCGAGCCGATCGAGGTCGCGACCGCGGGCGAGCATGCGGAAGCGCTCGAGCGCCTCGGCATCGAGCTCGACGTCCTCGGACCCGATTCGCTCGCGGTGCGCGCCGCGCCCGCGGCGCTCGCGGGCGGCGACCTGCCGGCGCTCACGCGCGCGGTGCTCGCCGAGCTGCGCGAGTTTGGCGCCGCGCAGGCGCTTGCCGCGCGGCGCGACGAACTGCTCGGCGGCATGGCCTGCCACGCCGCGGTGCGCGCGCACCGCAGCCTCACGCCGCCCGAGATGAACGCGCTGCTGCGCGAGATGGAGGCGACCGAGCGCTCGGGAAGCTGCAATCACGGCCGCCCGACCTGGTACCAGCTCTCGCTCGCCGACCTCGACAAGCTGTTCCTGCGCGGGCGTTAAGAAGCTTTTAAGGTCGCCTTAAGTGACATTTAGCGACGCGCTGCGCGCGCCATGGCTATGCTGGGACCGTCACGCATTCGATCAAGGAAAGCACGCCATGCAGCCCGCCGTCATCCGACTCGACGAACGCCGCGAGCGCGCGCCAGCCCCTGCCGAGGGCCCGCGCTTCGACGTTTACGCCTTCGTCCACAAGGGCATCCGCACATTCATGGGCGCGACGCTCGATGCCGTGGGCCGCGTCGATCCACTCGATCCGCAGGAGGTCGCGACCACGCTGCAGGGCCTGCGCAGCCTGACCGGTTTCCTGCGCGCGCACCTGCATCATGAGAACCAATTCATTCATCCCGCGCTCGAAGCGCGCCGCCCGGGCAGCGCCTGCCGCAGCGCAGGCGAGCACGTCGAACACGAGCGCGCGCTCGAAGCCCTCGAGGGTGACGCGCTCGCGCTCGAACGCGCGAGCGACGAATCGCGCGCGGACGCCGCGCGGCGCCTGTACCGCAATCTCGCGCTGCTCGTTGCCGAGAATCTCGAGCACATGCACGCCGAGGAGACCGACAACAATGCCGCGCTCTGGGCCGCTTACACCGACGCCGAGCTGGCGCGGGTCCAGCAGGCGCTGATCGCCGCGATCCCGGCCGACGAGATGTCTCTCGGCCTGCGCTGGATGCTGCCGGCGATGGCGCCGGCCGAGCGTGCCGCGCTGTTCGCTGCGTTGCCGCGCACCGCCCATGGGGAAATACTCGAATCCCTGCGCCCGCATCTTGGTGCGCGCGACTGGGCGAAGCTGACCGCGGCGATCGGCCCTCTCGATTCCTTCCACTGATCTCTAGGAGACCTCGTCATGAAACTTTCCCACAGCCTCGTGCTCGGCGCCGGACTGCTGCTCGCGAGCGCCGCCTGGGCCGGCGACTCTGGCGCAGTCGCCCGCGGCCGATATATCGTGCAAACCTCCGGCTGCAACGACTGCCACACGGCCGGCTACATCGTGAAGGCTGGCAAGATTGCGGAAAAGGAATGGCTGAAGGGCGATGCGGTCGGCTTCCGCGGACCCTGGGGCACGACCTACCCGC
>JAJDNJ010000229.1 GCA_022340705.1 Betaproteobacteria bacterium | reverse complement strand
TCGTGGCACATCTGCGGCGTGAACATGTTGCCGTCGTCGGGACGGTTCAGGGTCAGCCAGCCGATCGGGCCGTCTTCCTCGTACAGGATGGTTTCGAAGCGCACAGCGAGCCTCCTCCGGGTGGGCTTTGGCGCCGATCTTAGCCCCGCCGCCGCGTGAATTAAATGCGGGCGGCGCGCAGGTTTGCGCGCCGGGGCTACTTCGCGCGCGCCTCGAGCAGCGCGTAGAGCCGCACCGGCTCGTCCGCGCCGAGCGCCTGGGCGAGCGCCATGGCGGCGGTGCGCACCGCGGCTTCGGCGTCGCCCTCGACGAGCACGAACGGCGCCGGCAGCGCATCGGGCTTGTCGCGCAGCTTGGCCTCGGGGTTGGGCACGCGGGTGGTGCTCGCGTCGGGCACGGCAAGGCGGATGCGCTGCACGCCACCGGCGGCGAGGAGCGGGGCGGCTTTCGCTTCGAGCGTCTTCAGGCCGGCGGCCGAGGTCCCGGGTGCGCCGAGCTCGACGACGGCGAGCACTGCGCCTGCGGCGTTGTTCTTCGCCGCATCGCCGTGATCGGCGCGGACTTCGCTCGCTGCACGCACCATGTTGCGAAAGCGCGGCATGATCGCCTGCGTGCGCGGCGTCGGGTTGGCGAGCAGCTTCAGGTAGGCGTCCGAGCGCAGCGGCTCGAGCCCGTCGGTGTCGTAGAGCGCCGCGTAGGCGCGCGGCGCATCCAGGCTTCGGTAGCGGCGCGCGGTGAGGATGCCGGGCATCGCGAGCCGCTCGCCGAGATGCTCCTCGTGATACCAGGCGTTGAACGCCGCCTCGTCCTCGGCGTCGATGTCGTTCCAGACCGATAGCAGACCAGGCATGGCGTGAGATGGTGTGAGCGCCTCGTGAATCGGCTCGGCCCGAAATCGGAAAACCGATTTCGCGCTTTTGGTGATTGTCGACGCTTTTCCGACAATCACCAAAAGCGCGAGACAAAGGGGCCGTCGTCCCGCGCCAGAGTTATCCACAGGGGTCTGACCCCATATCCTTCCGCTTGACCCGCCCTAGCCCCTGCTGCAACATCGCCGAGTCTCACCCAGAGGAGGAAGGAACATGAGGCAATTCAGGAAGGCCGCAATTGCGGCCGTGGTGGCGGCTGCCCTGACGCCGGCGGGCGTAGCCGTCGCGCAGGACAAGCCAGTCAAGATGAGCGTGGTGTCGTTCCTTTCGGGGCCGGCAGCAGGACCGTTCGGCGTCCCCGCGCGCAACGGCGCCGAGGTGGTGATCTTGGCGATCAACGCGGGCAAGCTGCCGGCGCCGCACAACACGAAGGGCCTCGCCGGGCGGCCGATCGAAGTCGAGTACATCGACGAGTCGGGCGGCAACACGAAGCAGGTCGCCGAGTACCGCAACATGGTCGAGAAGCGCGGCGTTGACGTCGCCCTCGGCTACGTGTCGAGCGGCACCTGCGAGGCGCTGACCCCGGTGGCCGAGGAGCTGAAAAAGCTCACCGTCTACGCGGTCTGCGGCACGCCGCGCATCTTCGAGGAGTCGAAGCCGCAGTACGTGTTCCGCACGATGAGCCACGCGACCTCGGACAACGTCGCCGCGGCGTACTACGTGAGGGAGTATTTTCCGAAGATCAAGGGCTATACCGGGATCAACCAGAACTACGCCTGGGGCCAGGATTCCTGGCGCGATTTCGATGCGGCGATGAAGCAGCTCACCAAGGCGAAGGCTTCGACGAAGCTGCAGTGGCCGAAGCTGTTTCAGGGCCAGTACTCCACGGAGATCTCGGCGCTGCTGCTGGACAAGGCCGATCTGATCCACTCCAGCTTCTACGACGGCGACCTCGAGAGTTTCATCTTTCAGGGGCAGACGCGCGGCCTGTTCAAGAAGAAGCAGGTCGTGTTCACGG
This sequence comes from Betaproteobacteria bacterium, assembly GCA_022340705.1. Taxonomy (GTDB): domain Bacteria; phylum Pseudomonadota; class Gammaproteobacteria; order Burkholderiales; family SG8-39; genus SG8-39. The sequence continues at coordinate 6,871 of JAJDNJ010000229.1, read as the reverse complement.
TCGGCGAGACCTCGGTCTACCGCCTGAACAAGCGCATGCCCGAAGGCGTCGTTCTCGGCGCGCGCGGACCCTACGGCGTGATCGTGCTCAATCGCCCGAGCGCGCTCAACAAGTGGTTCATCGCGGCCTATAAGGATCGGTTCGGCTCGTATCCGCCGGGTCCGGCCTACCAGTACGCGCAGGCGGTGCTCGCGACGAAGATTGCCTACGACGCCGCCGCGAAGAAGGCGGGCGCCTTCCCGAGCCAGGACCAGGTGATCGCGCAGCTCAAGGGCGCCGAGTTCGAATCGTTCTCGACCCACGTGAAGATGGCGCTCGGCGACGGGCACCAGGCGATCACGGAAAACGGCTATGGCATCACCAAGTGGGACGCCAAGGCCGGCGAGGTGAAGCTCGAAAAGGTGAAGTTCTACCCGGCCGAATGCGTCAACCCGCCCGCGGGCGTGAAGAGCGTCGACTGGATCAACGGCGGCATGAAGGGCGCCAAGTGCGGCTGAGGCGCTGAGCCAAGCACGTCCGGGCGAGCGGGGCGGCATTGCCGCCCCGTTCGCCGCTTCAGTTCCGACAATGCAAGCAACGACGGTGTTTTCCTGACGGGGTCGACAGGGTGGAAACCGCGCTCACGATCCTTCTCGACGGACTGGTGTTCTCGTCGTACCTGTTCATCGTCTCGCTCGGGTTGACGATCATCTTCGGGGTGATGAAGATTCTGAACGTCACCCACGGCAGCTTCTACGCCTGGGGTGCCTACACCGCGGCGTTCCTGATCGGCCTCGCGGCGAACGCCGGCTGGCCCGACTGGGCCGGCTTCGCGATCATATTTTTCGCCGCGATTCTGGTGGGCCTGGTGCTCGGCCTGATCCTCGAGCGCGGCATCCTGCAGTTCATGTACCACCGCGACGAGGTGCTGATCGTCCTTGCGACCTTCGGCAGCTTCCTCGTGCTCGAGGACACGATCCTGCTGGTGTTCGGGGTCGATCCCTACTTCGCCTTCCAGCCGATGCAGCTGCTCGGCTCGGTCGAGCTGGGCGGAATTGCGCGCGACACTTACGGCCTCACCCTCATCGGCCTGGCGGCCGTGCTCGCGGTGACGAGCTGGCTCGTGCTGCGGCGCACCCACTGGGGCAAGCTGCTCTCGGCTGTGATCTTCGATCGCGAGCTCGCGATGGCCATGGGACTGAACGTCAGTCGCGTGTACATCGTGACCTTCGTGATCGGCGCGATGCTCGGTGCGCTCGGCGGGGCATACATCGCGCCGACCGTGTCGGTCGCGCCCGGCTTCGGCGTCGACGTCATCGTGCTCTCGTTCGCGGTCGTGGTGATCGGCGGCATGGGCAGCGTGCCCGGCGCGATGATCGGCGCCCTTGCGGTGGGCATCGTGCGCGCGCTCGCGGTGCACAAGTTCCCGCAGTTCGAGCTGTTCGTGATCTACGCGGTGATGGCGACCGTCCTCGTGTTCCGCCCCGAGGGCCTGTTCGCACCGGTCAAGGCGAGGAAGATATGAACCTCGTCCGCGACCGCACGGTGCAGGGCCTGACGCTCGCGCTCGGCGTGATGCTGATCGTGAGCGCGCTGGTGCCGAGCTGGATCGTCAACCAGCTGCTGTTCGCCTTCTCGCGCGCGATCGTGGTGCTCGGCCTGCTGGTGCTGTGGCGCACCCGCCTGGTGTCCTTCGGCCACGCCCTGTACTTCGGCCTCGGCGCCTACACGGTGGCGATGACCAGTCGCTACACCGGGGTGAACGACGCCTTCGCGCTGCTCGGCGCCGCGGCTCTGCTGTCCACCGTGGTCGGATTTTTCGTCGGCTTCATCATCCGCCGCTACCGCGACATCTTCTTCGCGATGCTCAACCTCGCGTTTTCGATGATCCTCTACGGCATTCTGGTCAAGACCGAGGCGCTCGGCAGCACCGACGGCTTCACCATCGAGCAGCCGACCTTCGCCGGGATCGCTTTCGAGGATCCCTCCGAGGGCAAGCTCGCGCTGCTCTGCCTGCTGATGGTGGTGGGCTGGGCGGTCGCGGTCGGCGTGCAAGCGTATCTTCGCTCGACGCTCGGTCGGCTGACCACCGCGATCGGCGACAACGAGATCCGCGTCGAGTACCTCGGCTACTCGGCCGAGCACGCGATCCACATCAAGTACGTGCTCTCGACCTTCCTTGCCGGCCTCGGCGGCGGCTTCATGGCGCTCGCGCTCGGGCAGGTCGACCCTGACTCGATGGTCAACTGGACGGCTTCGGGCGAGCTGGTGTTCGTCACCATTCTGTCCGGCCCGGGCAGCGTCGCGGCGCCGTTCATCGGCTCGTTCGTGTTCGAGATCCTGCGCACCTACGCGTTCGAGTGGATGCCGCACGCCTGGCAGATGATCGTCGGCGGCACGCTGCTGATCGTCATCTTCTTCATGCCGGGCGGGCTCTGGGGGCTCGTCAGCGGCGTGGCCCAGCGCCTGACCCGCAGGCGGCCGGCCGCCGCCGCGCCGGGGGCAGGGGGCTGACATGCCGCCGCCGATCCTCGACGTGCGCAACCTGCACAAGAACTTCGGTGCGGTCACCGCGGCGTCGAACATCAACGTCAGCTTCACCGCCGGTGAGACCGTCGGCATCATCGGCGCCAACGGCGCAGGCAAGACCACCTTCGTCAACATGATCACCGGCTACCTCAAGCCGACCCGCGGGGCCATCCTCTACCGCTCGCGCGAAATCACCGGACTGCCACCGCGCAGCATCGCGCGCCTCGGCATCTGCCGCTCGTTCCAGGTCAGCCAGGTGTTCGTGTCGCTGTCGGTGCTCGAGAATCTGCTCACCGCGGTCGCGATCGCGAGCTCGCCCGGCCTGGGCATGCTGCGCCCGCTGCGCCGGCCCGAGCTGATCGAACGCGCCGAGCGAATCATGGAGCGCTACCGCATCGCCGCGTTCCGCGACCAGCTGGCGAGCGAGCTGTCGCAGGGCGCGAGGAAGCTGCTCGACATCGCGATGGCGGTCGCCGGCGGGCCGAAGATTCTGCTGCTCGACGAGCCGACCAGCGGCATCAGCACCGAGGAAAAGCAGCCTCTGATGGACGTGGTGATGGAGGCGCTCAAGCAGGACGAACTCACCATACTATTCGTCGAGCACGACATGGAGATCGTCGAGCGCTACGTCGACCGCGTGCTCGCCTTCTACCAGGGCGAAGTCATCTGCGACGCGCCACCCGCAGAGGCGCTGCGCGACCCGAAGGTGCAGGAATTCGTCATCGGCGGCGAGTACCAGGCCGGGGGCGGCCATGCTTGAGCTGCAGGGCCTCGATGTCGACATCGGCGTGGTACCGGTGCTGCGCGGCATCGAGCTCGGCGTGCCCGACCGCAGCATGTGCGGCCTGATCGGGCGCAACGGTGCCGGCAAGACCACGCTTTTGCGCAGCGTGATGGGCGCGCTGCGCGCCCGGGGCGGGAAAATTTCGTTCGACGCGCATGACCTCACGGCCGAGCCCGGGCACCGGCGCGCGCACGTCGGCATCGGCTACATGCCCGAGGACCGGCGCCTGGTGCCCGATCTCACCGCGGAGGACAACATCCTCGTTCCGGTGTGGGCGACCGGCGTGGCCGGCTACCAAAAACGGCTCAGCTGGATTTACGAGCTGATCCCCGAGGTCGCCGCGTTTCGCGCGCGTCCCGCAACCGAGCTCTCGGGCGGCCAGCAGAAGATGGTGGCTCTCGCCCGCGCGCTCATCGTCGGCACCAAGCTGCTGCTGCTCGACGAGCCGACCGAAGGCATCGCGCCAGTGCTCGCGCGGCGCTTCGTCGAAATCCTGCGCGACCTCAAGTCCGAAGGCGAGTCGGTGCTGGTCGCCGAATCGAACGACAAGCATTTGCACGGCCTGCTCGATCGCAGCTACGTGATCGAGCGCGGCAGTGTGAAGCTGGGCGCGGCCTGAGCGGATCGCGCATGCCGGGCGCAGCCGCCGCTCAGCCCGCGTTCGACCGGCGCGACCCGCGCGCGGTGCGCCGCGCGGTGCGGTCGGGCGCGCACACCGGCCACACCGGCGGTCTCGCGCCGGGCATCGTGCAGGCCAACGTCTGCATCCTGCAGGGCGAGTGGGCGCGCGATTTCCGGACCTTCTGCGAGCGCAATCCCAAGCCCTGTCCGCTGCTTGCCGCGTCCGCGCCCGGCGACCCGCGCCTGCCGCGCCTCGCCGAGGACCTCGACATTCGCAGCGACGTGCCGCGCTACCGCGTCTACCGCGACGGCGAGCTGATCGAAGAGGTGGGCGACATCGCGCATCTGTGGACCGACGACATGGTCGCCTTCGCGCTCGGCTGCTCGTTCTCGTTCGAGGAAGCGCTGATCGCGGGCGGCGTGCCGGTGCGCCATGTCGCCGAGGGCAAGAACGTCGCGATGTACCTCACCAGCATCGAGACCGCGCCCGCCGGGCCGTTCCGCGGGCCGATGGTGGTGTCGATGCGCCCGTTCACGCCGGCCAACGCGATCCGCGCGATCGAGATCACCGCGCGCTATCCCGCAGTGCACGGCGCGCCGGTGCACATCGGCAAGCCCGAGATGATCGGTATCGCGGACATCACCAAGCCCTGGGTCGGCGATTTCGTCGGCGTGCGCGACGACGAGCTGCCGGTGTTCTGGGCCTGCGGCGTGACGCCGCAGTCGGCGGTGGCGCAGGCGCGCCCGCCGCTGTGCATCACCCACGCGCCGGGTCACATGCTGGTGACCGACTGCAAGAACAGCGAGCTCAGCGATTGGGGTCAGTCGATGGGGTCAGACCCCTGTGGATAAGTCGCGTTGGCGCTCGTCGAGCGTCAGCGTTGCAGACTTATCCACAGGGGTCTGACCCCGGGGGTCGCAGGAGTCTGACCCCGGGGTTTGGCCCGTTACTCGAAGACGAAATCAGCGTCGGCCAGCTCGAGCTCGACGCCCTGGTATTCGGCCTTGTTGCGCTCGGACTCGAAGTAGATCTTGATCGCGTGATCGCCGCGGCCTTCGATCACGAACGGTGCGAGGGTGATGTTACGGACGTCGTTGCCCGAGATCGGGTCGGTGAGGCAGATGCGCATCGTGGCCTCCGTCTTTTTGTTTTGGATGCGTGCAGTGCTAGCCTGTGCGCGGCCCCGCGCAGGGTCAATACGGCAAAGGGGTGAGTCGGCTGCGCGCGACGGCGCGCCGCGTTCACATTTCCGTGAAAAAAGTCACACGCGCTCGCGCGGGCTGCCGAAGGTCGAGGGCAGCACGCCTTTCGCCGTCGCGCGGCGGCGCTCGAGCCAGTAAGCCATCGGCGGCGGCACCGTCCTGAACTCGGGGTCGACGCCGAGTTTTTGCGCCGCGTCCATCGCCCAGTTCGGGTTGTAGAGCATCTCGCGCGCGAGGGCGACGAGGTCGGCCTGGCCGCGCTCGAGGATCTCTTCGGCCTGCTCGGCGCGCACGATCAGGCCGACCGCCATGGTCATGATGTCGGCCTCGCGCTTGAGCTTTTCGGCGTAGGGCACCTGGTAGCCGTAGCCGACCGGCGCGCCCGGCACCGCGCCGGGCAGGATGCCGCCGCCCGAGCAGTCGATCACATCCACCCCCTTCGTCTTCAGGATCTTCGTGAGCGCGACGCTGCTGTCGGGATCCCAGCCCGCACCGTCGTCGACCGACAGGCGCATGAAGAGCGGCTTTTCCCGCGGCCAGTTGGCGCGCACGCACTCGGTCACCTCGATCGCGAAGCGCATGCGGTTCTCGAGGCTGCCGCCGTACTCGTCGGTGCGCTGGTTGGCCTGCGGGTTGAGGAACTCGTGGATCAGGAAGCCGTGCGCGCCGTGGATCTCGACGATGTCGAAGCCCGCGGCCTGCGCGCGCGCGGTGGCGCGGCCCCAGGCCTCGGCGATTGCGCGGATCTCGTTCTTCTCCAGCGCGCGCGGCACGGGCGAATTCGCATCCGCGGGCAGCGCGCTCGGCGCGACCAGCTCCCAGGCGTCCCAGTCGTCGATCTCGGCGCTCTGCTCGAGCGGCTTGCCGCCCTCCCAGGGCCGGCCGATGCGCGCCTTGCGCCCCGAATGGCCGAGCTGGATGCCCACCGCCGCGCCGCAGGCATGGACGAAATCGACGATGCGGCGGAAATGCGGCACGTAGGCGTCGTCCCACAGCCCGAGGTCGCCCACGGTGCCGCAGCCGCGGCGCTCGATCTTGGTCGACTCGACGAAGAACAGCCCCGCGCCGCCGGCGGCGAAGCGCCCGGCGTTCATCACGTGCCAGTCGGTGGGAAAGCCCTTGATGCCCGAGTACTGGTGCATCGGTGCGGTCACCACGCGGTTCTTGAGCGTCAGCTCGCGGATCTTGAGCGGGGTGAAGAGGAGCGGTTTGTTTTCGGTCATGGGCGGCGAGTGTAACGGTTCGCGCGCGCTACCCGCGCTACGATGGGCTGGCATTTCACAGCGCGATGAGCGAAGGCCACCACAACGTCTACGTCGTCCAGCTCGCGCCCGAGGTCTGGGAGAAGGAGGCGCGCTTCCGCCGCGCCAATCCCGGCTACTCGGGCAAGAAGCCCTGCGTCTACGTCGGCATGAGCGGCTTGTCGCCCGAGGAGCGCTTCGCCAAGCACCGCAAGGGCGAGAAGGCGAATCGTTACGTCACCCGCTATGGCATCAAGCTGCTGCCCGAGCTGTATGCCTTCGCCAATCCGATGCCGTACGAAGCCGCGCGCGAGATGGAAGTCGAGCTCGCGATCGGGCTGCGCGAGGAGGGCTACGCGGTGTGGCAGGCCTAGAGTTATCCACAGGGGTCTGACCCCTATACTCATGCGATGGCGAAGAACACCGCGTTGATCGCCGGCGTCGGCGGCATGTGCGGCAGCAACATGGCCGTCATGCTGCACGCGCTCGGCTGGCGGGTGATCGGCATCTCGCG
>JAJDNJ010000225.1 GCA_022340705.1 Betaproteobacteria bacterium | reverse complement strand
ACGCCCGCGAGGATGTTGCCGCAGTTCTGGTTGTAATCCGCGCGCGGCTCGTTCACCACCACCTGCACGAACAGATAGTCGACATCCGCGTCCGGGCGCGTCGCCGGTCCGACGATCGCCACCTTGCTGGTGAGCGGGTTGGCGCCACCGATGCCGTCGATCTGGCGATCGTCGGGCGAGCCCATCACGGCGAGCAGGATGCGCTCCTGGATCGCGCGGTCGGTGGGCAGGTCGACGGCGAGAAAGTAGGCGCCCTTCGAGGTGCCGCCGCGCATGATCGAGCAGGGTATCCGCGTTTGCATCACGCCCTCCTGTGCTTCGCTATTTCGCCGGCGGCTCGAACGTGCCGTAGTCCACCGGACCTTCGATGATGCGCAAGCCCTTGGCGGCGAGCGGCTTGCGCATGCCGTAGAGGTCGAGGCCGAGCGCGCCGGCCACGAGCTTCAAGCGGTTGGCGGCCTCCTTTTCCTCGCGCTCGACGCCCGCTTTCGCCACGGCCGCGGCCTTGGATCGCGGCACGACGACGACGCCGTCGTCGTCCGCCACCACCACGTCGCCCGGCACGACGTGCACGCCGGCGCAGACCACCGGAATGTTGACCGAGCCGACGGTCTCCTTCACCGTGCCCTTGGCCGAGATGGCACGCGACCAGACCGGAAATTTCATCTCGGAAATTTCGTTCGCGTCGCGGCAGCCGACGTCGAGCACCACGCCGAGCACACCATGCGCCTTGAGCGAGGTCGCGAGCAGCTCGCCGAAGGCGCCGTCGCGGTTTTCGCTCGAGCAGGCCACGACCAGCACGTCGCCCGGCTTCACCACGTCGACCGCGACATGGATCATCCAGTTGTCGCCCGGGTGCGCGAACACGGTGACCGCGCTGCCGGCAATGCGCGCGCCGCGCCACACCGGGCGCATCTCCGGATGCATCAGGCCGAGGCGGCCCTGCGCCTCATGTACCGTGGCCACGCCGAGGCGCGCGAGGGTTTCGATCGACTGCGCGTCGGCGCGCTGGATATTCTTGATGCAGATCCCGTTCATGACTTGAGTTCCTATTCGAAGCCGTACAGGCGCGCCGGATTGTCGACCAGGATCTTCTTCTGCAGGGCCGGGTCGGGCGCCATCAGCGGAATGAGGTCGACGAGGTCGCCGTCGTTCGGCATGTGCTTGACGTTCGGATGCGGCCAGTCGGTGCCCCACAGGATGCGGTCGGGCGCAACGGCGATCAAGGCCTGGGCGAAGGGCACCGCGTCGGTGAACGGCGGACCCATCGACGATACGCGCTCGGCGCCGCAGACCTTGACCCAGACGTTGTCGCTCTTCATGAAGTCGAGCAGGATCTTGAACGGCTTCTGCTCGAGCCCGTCGGCGGCGGTCACGCGCGCCATGTGGTCGATGACGATCGGCACGGGGAGCTTGCGGAACATGTCCTCGAACTCAATGATGTCGCGCGAGTCGAGATGCAGGATCAGATGCCAGCCGAGGGCCTTGACCCGGTCCACGGTGCGATGAAAGAAACCAAAGTCGGGCCGGCCGCCGAGGTGCTGCACGAAGTTGAAGCGCACCGCACGGATGCCACCTTCGTGCATGCGCTCGAAGTCCTTGTTCGTATAGCTTTCGTCGATGATCGACGTGCCGCGAAAGCGCCCTTTGGCGCGCGCGATACCGTCAAGCGTGGCGCGCATGTCGGCGCCGTGGCAGCTCGCATGCACGATCACGGCGCGCTCGAGGCCGAGGATGGCGTGCAGCTTGACGAGATCCTCGAACGGCGAGTCGGGCGGGTGGTAGGCCGCCTTCGGATCGTAGGGAAACTTCGACGCCGGGCCGAAGATGTGGCAATGCGCGTCGCAGGCACCCGGTGGCGGGGTGAACTTCGGCTTGCGCGTGTTCGGGTCGGGCGCGGGAATCGATTTCGGCGGCATGCGCGGTTTCCGGTTTACTTTGCCTTCTGTTCGTCCAGTCGCGCGAGCAGCGCGCGCGCGATGGCGCGCGCGTCCTTCGGCACCTCGCCCGAGAACGCGTTGCGCAGGCCGAGATCGGTGACCCATTGCTGGTGCGCGGCGGTGGCCTGCGCCATGAACGGCGGCAGGCCGATATGCTCGAGCGTGGCGGCGACTTCGCGCATCTCGGCGGCGCGGCGTCTGCCATGCACCGTGATGCGCTCGGTCACGTGATTCGCGAGGTTGTCGATATCGCCGTGGCGGAACAGCGTGCTTCCGACCGACGGCAGCACGCGCGCGTCGATGCCGAGCTTTACCGCCGCGACCACGCATTCCATGGTCACGCTCTCGAAGCCCTTGATCGCCACCGAGCGGATCATCTTCAGCGTCGAGGCATCACCGACGCGCTGCGAGACGACCTCGAACTGCAGGCCGAGCGCCTCGAACTGCGGCAAGGCGCTCGCCACGTCGACCCCGGAGAGCAGAAGCGGGGTGCGGTGCAGCTTGGGCAGCACCGGGTCCATGACCGCCATGTCGATGTACTGCGCCCCGCGTGCCTCGATTTGCATGGCGGCCTCGACCTTGCGGAACGGCGCCACCGAGTTGATGTCGCAGTAACGCTGCCCGGCACCCAGCGCGGGCAGCGCGCTGCGCGCCGCCGCGAGCTGCTGCTCGGCGGTGACCGCGCTGAACACCAGCTCGGCCCCCGCCACCGCGTCGCGCGCATCCGATGCCGCGCGCACCTCGAGCGCCGCGCATGCCTCGCACGCTGCGCGCTTCTTCTCCGCCGCCGCGGGATCGGCGTCGAACAGGATGTCGTAGGCGGCGATCGACAACGGCGCGCCGAGGCCTGCGTCGCGCCAGCCGCGCGTGAAGGCCTGCGCGGCTTCGCCGAATCCGATGAACGCGATCTTCATGGTGCCCGCAATGATGCCAGCGCACATGCCGACGGGGGTTTCGATCCGCCGTTCCGCCCCATTGAATCTTGCTATAGTCCTATCCTTCACATGGGAATCCGCGCGATCATTCGCCCTCTGAAAAGCACAGCAACGACCTATTTTAATTTCGATCGGAGCAGTTTATGAAACTCGTCATGGTGGGCAACGGTGCGTTCGCCAAGAAGCACCTCGATGGCCTGAAACGCATTTCCGGCGCGGAAGTCGTGAGCATCGTCGGGCGGACGACCGAATCGACTGCCGCGGTAGCCAAGCTGTACGGCATCCCCCATCACACGACGAAGCTGGAAGAGGCGCTCGCCCAGCCGGGCGTGGACGCTGCGATCCTCACCTCGCCAACCCAGGTGCACGCCGCGCAGGGCGTCCAGGTCATGGAAGCCGGCAAGCACGTTCAGATCGAGATTCCGATCGCCGACTCGCTTGCCGACGCCGAGCGCCTGGTCGCCGCGCAGAAAAAGACCGGCAAGGTGGCGATGGGCGGTCACACGCGGCGCTTCAACCCGAGCCATCAGTGGATCCACAACCGGATCAAGGCCGGTGAGCTGAAGCTTCAGCACCTCGTGGTGCAGACCTTCTTCTTCCGGCGCAGCAACATGAACGCCGAAGGCAAGCCGCGCAGCTGGACCGATCACCTCCTTTGGCATCACGCCTGCCACACCGTGGACCTGTTCCAGTACCAGACCGGGCAGGTCGCCTCCGAAGTGCAGGCGCTCCAGGGACCGATCCATCCCGAGCTCGGCATCGCGATGGACATGTCGATCGGCATGAAGACGGCTTCGGGCGCGGTGTGCACGCTGGCGCTCTCGTTCAACAACAACGGGCCGCTCGGCACGTTCTTCCGCTACATCTGCGACAACGGCACCTATATCGCGCGCTACGACGACCTGCTCGACGGCAACGAGAAGCCGATCGACGTCTCCAAGGTCGCGGTATCGAAGGACGGCATCGAGCTGCAGGACCGCGAGTTCATCGCCGCGATCCAGGAAGGCCGCGAGCCGAACGCGAGCGTCGCGCAGGTGCTGCCCGCGATGCAGACGCTCGACCGGCTCGACAAGGCGCTGCGCTAGGCGTCCGCGGCCGCCGCGCGAGCCGGCACAGCAGACGCACCAGACGCGCAGGCGCGTGCTCCCGGATTTTCCCAACATCCGGCACCTGCGCGCGTTCAGCGCGGCGGCGCGCCTGAAGAGCGTGAACCGCGCCGCGCGCGAGGTGCATCTTTCGCAGCCCGCGCTCACCCAGGCGATCGCGAAGCTCGAAGCCGAGGTCGGTGCGCCGCTGTTCGTTCGGCGCAGCACCGGGGTATATCCGACGCGCATCGGCGAAATCCTGCAGCGCCGGGTCGACCGCGCCCTCGATCAGCTCGCGCGCGCGGCGGCAACCCTGCGCCGCGGACCGCAGGACGAAAAGTGGGCGCCGCCGGTCGAACGCAACCTGACCGCGACGCAGGTGCGCGCGCTGATCGCGGTCGCCGACGCCGGCAGCTACACGCTCGCGGCGCGCGCGCTCGGCGTGGCGCAGCCCTCGCTGCACCGCGCGGCGCGCGACCTCGAGCGCCTGGTCGGCCGGCAGCTGTTCGAGCGCGCCGGGCACGGCGTCATCGCCACGCGCGACGGCGCCGAGCTGGCGCGCATGTTCAAGCTCGCGGCGCACGAGATCGATCAGGCGCGCGAGGAAATCCACGACGAGCAGGGCACCGTGGCGGCGCGTATCGCGGTCGGCTCGATGCCGCTTGCGCGCACCTACATCGTGCCGCGCGCGATCGCCATCCTGCTCGAGCGCTACCCGGGCTCGCGCGTGCGCCTGGCCGACTCGAGCTACCAGCCGCTGCTCGCCCAGCTGCGCAGCGGGGCGATCGACCTGATGATCGGCGCCCTGCGCCAGCCGCCGCCGGTCGACGACGTGATCGAGGCTGCGCTGTTTTCCGAGCCGCTGTCGGTGGTCGTGCGCCGCGGCCATCCGCTCGCGGCCGCGCGCAAGCCCTCGATCGAAATGCTCGCGCACCAGAGCTGGGTGCTGCCCGCGCGGGGCACGCCGACGCGCCAGCATTTCGAGCGCATCTTCACCGAGAATGGCCTCACCGCGCCCGAGCCTGCGGTCGAGGCGAGCTCGCTGATCGCGGTGCGCGGACTGCTGCTGGAGAACGACATGGCGACGCTGATCTCACGCCACCAGGTGCGCTACGAGGAGACGGCCGGGCTGCTCGAGGCGGTGAAGCTCGATCTGGGCGATACGGCGCGTCCGATCGGAATCACCACACGCGAGAACTGGGTACCGACCCGGTTGCAGGCCGAGTTCATCGCGATCCTGCGGGAGGTCTGCCGCGAACGGAACTGAGGCGTGCCGCGCGACCCCAATTCTTGAATACCGCGCGCCCGGCTTTCAATCGATCGAAGTCGCGGCGCGCCCGAAGCTCTGGCATGCTTCGCCCGACGCCGAGGAAGGAAGCGACCATGATCATCGACTGCCACGGACACTACACCACCGCCCCGACCGAGCTCGAGACCTGGCGCAAGCTGCAGATCGCCGCGCTCGACGATCCCGCCAAGGCGCCGTCGAAGGCTTCGCTCAAGATCAGCGACGACCAGCTGCGCGCGAGCGTCGAGGGCGCGCAGCTGAAGCTTCAACGCGAGCGCGGCACCGACCTCACGATCTTCTCGCCGCGCGCAAGCTTCATGGCGCACCACATCGGCAACTTCGAGACCAGCCGCGCCTGGTCCGAGATCTGCAATGAGCTGGTGCATCGGGTCTGCGCACTGTATCCGGACAACTTCGTCGGCGTCTGCCAGCTGCCGCAGTCATCCGGGGTAAAGCCGGAGACCTGCATCCCCGAACTCGAGCGCTGCGTGAAGGAATTCGGCTTCGTCGGCTGCAACTTGAATCCGGACCCGTCCGGAGGGCACTGGAAGGAGCCGCCGCTCACCGACAAGTGGTGGTATCCCCTGTACGAAAAGATGGTCGAGCTCGACGTGCCGGCGATGGTGCACGTGAGCACTTCGTGCAACGCCTGCTTCCACACCACGGGCGCGCACTACCTGAACGCGGACACCACCGCGTTCATGCAGTTTCTCACCTCGGATCTGTTCAAGGACTTTCCGACGCTCAAGTTCATCATCCCGCACGGCGGCGGCGCGGCACCCTACCACTGGGGCCGGTTCCGCGGCCTCGCCCAGGACATGAAGCGACCGCCGCTCAAGGATCTGCTGCTCAAGAACGTGTACTTCGATACCTGCGTCTATCACCTCCCGGGCATCGAACTCCTGCTCAAGGTCGTGCCAGTGGACAACGTCCTATTCGCCTCGGAGATGGTCGGCGCGGTGCGCGGCATCGATCCCGAGACCGGGCACCATTACGACGACACCAAGCGCTACGTCGACGCGATCGAGTGGCTGAGCGATGCCGACCGCAAGAAGATCTACGCGGACAACGCGCGCAAGGTGTATCCGCGGTTGAAGAAGTAGCCACCCGCGTTCCGGCAGGGCAAGCCTGCCGGGACCGGGAACAGAAACGCATGTTCGGCTGTTCCACCTTTCGGACGGGACGCGGAAGATGACGCAAATCGGGTCTGTCCTGAGCGGTGTTCGGATTTGGCTGATCGTCGGCGTGCTGGCGCTCGCGAGCGCATCCCTGCCGCCGGCAGCTGCCCAGGAGCTGCAAAGCCGCGACGCCGCGGTCGCCGCCCTGCACGACGCGGATCCGCAGCAGCGCCTGCTCGGCATCGTCTGGATCGCCCAAAACGGAACGTTCGCCGACGCCGACCTGCTGCACGAGCGCCTGCGCGACGAGGAGCCGATCCTGCGCCAGGCCGCGGAACAGGGGCTGTGGGCGCTGTGGACCCGATCGGGCGACCCGATGGTCGACCGCCTGCTGGCGAACGGCACTCAGCTGATGAACAACGGCGCCTACAACGAGGCGATCGACGTGTTCAGCGACGTCATCCAGCGCGCGCCCGATTTCGCCGAGGGCTGGAACAAGCGCGCGACGGCGTATTTCCTCGCCGGCGAGTACCGCAAGTCGATCGCCGATTGCGAGGAGGTGTTCAAGCGCAATCCGAAGCACTTCGGCGCGCTGTCCGGCGACGGTCAGAACTGGCTCGCGCTGGGCGAACTCGACAAGTCGCTCGAATACCTGCGCCGCGCGCTCGATGTCAATCCGAACATGGACGGCGTCGCGGACATGATCCGCAAGATCGAAGCATTCAAGAAGCAGCGCAGGGGACAAGCCGTTTAGGGGTCAGACCCCTGTGGATACGTCGGGGGTCTGACCCCGGTCAATCGCCGGTCATGCGGCGGCCCTAAAATCGGCGCATGCCGCGCGACAAGCTCGACCGCCACTACCTCACGCCGCTGCTCGAACCCTCGTCGGTCGCGATCGTCGGGGCGAGCCCGGAACCCGGAACGGTCGGTGCGGTGCTGCTCGAGAACATGCAGGCCGCGGGTTTTCGCGGGGGGCTGTTTCCGGTCAACCCCAAGCACAAAACGATCGCGGGACTGCCCTGCTTCGCCTCCGTGCGCGACGTGCCGCAGCGCGTCGATCTCGCGGTGATCGTGACGCCCGCGCCCAGCGTTCGGGGGATCCTCGAAGACTGCGGCGAGGCGGGTGTGCGCGCGGCCTGCGTGATCAGCGCAGGCTTCGGCGAGGCCGGGCCGGCGGGCGCGAAGCTCGAGCGTGCCCTGCTCGACACGGTGCGACGCTACCGCATCCGCATGCTCGGACCGAACTGCCTCGGCTTGATGCGCCCGCACGCAGGGGTCAACGCCACCTTCGCGCGCGGCGGCGCGCATGCCGGCGCGCTCGGCCTGATCTCGCAGTCCGGCGCCGTCTGTACCGCCCTGCTCGACTGGGCGGCGCCGCACGGCATCGGATTTTCGAGCGTGGTTTCGCTCGGCGCCTCGACCGACGTCGATTTTGGCGAGCTGGTCGACTACCTGGTGAGCGATTCGCGCACCGAGCACATCCTGCTCTACGTCGAGGGCGTGCGGGATGCGCGGCGCTTCATGAGCGCGCTGCGCGCCGCGGCGCGCATCAAGCCGGTGATCCTGCTCAAGTCCGGGCGCCGGCCCGAAGGCAGCCGCGCCGCCGTGTCGCACACCGGCGCGATGATCGGCTCGGATGACGTATTCGAGGCGGCCGTGCGCCGTGCGGGGGTGGTGCGTGTTGCGACCATCGGTCAGCTGGTCGCCGCGGCACACGCGCTCTCGCGCAAGGTGCGCCCGCGCGGCGAGCGTCTCGCGATCATCACCAACGGCGGCGGTCCGGGCGTCATGGCCGCTGATCGCGCCGCGGAGCTCGGCATCCCGCTCGCCGAGCTCGCGCCGCAGACCATCGAAACCCTGAAGCAGGCGCTGCCGGCGAACTGGTCCCACGGCAACCCGATCGATCTGATTGGCGATGCGGATGCCGCACGCTACGCCACCGCGCTCGACGCCTGCCTCGCCGACCCCGGGGTCGACGGCGTGCTCGCGATCCTGACCCCGCAGGCGATGACCGCCCCGCTCGAGATCGCGCGCGTGCTGGTCGAGCGCGCGGGGCAAAGCGGCAGGCCACTGCTCAGCTGCTGGATGGGCGAGAACCAGGTGCGTGACAGCCATGCCCTGTTCGCCGAGCACGGCATCCCGAGCTTTCGCACGCCGGAGCCCGCGGTCGACATGTTCGCGCATGTCTCGGCGTTCTACCGCAACCAGAAGATCCTGCTGCAGACCCCGGGACCCATGTCGCAGGGCGCGCCGCCCGATCTTGACAACGCGCGCGTGCTGATCGACGCGGCGCTGTCCGAGCACCGCAGCGTGCTCTCCGAGCTCGAGTCGAAGGCGCTGCTCGCTGCATTTCACGTCCCAATTGCGCGCGCGGTGCTCGCCCGTTCGGCGAACGAGGCGATGATGGTCGCCCAGGAGCTTGGCTTTCCCGTGGCGATGAAGATCGACTCGCCCGACATCACCCACAAGTCGGATGCCGGTGGCGTGAAGCTGAATGTCGGCAACGCCCAAGCAGTGCGCGAGAGCTGGCAGGCGATCCACGACAACGTCGCGCGGCTGCGCCCGAACGCGAAAGTGAACGGCGTGATCGTCGAGCCGATGGCCGCGCGCCCGAACGGACGCGAGCTGATGGTCGGTGTCGTGCGAGACCCGGTCTTCGGGCCCGCGATCACCTTCGGTCTCGGCGGCACCGCGGTCGAGGTTCTCGCCGATCGCGCGGTCGCACTGCCACCGCTGAACGGGATGCTGGTCGACGAGCTGGTGCGTGGCACGCGCGCCTCGAAGCTGCTGGGCGAGTTCCGCCAGATGCCCGCGATCGATCGCGCCGCGCTCGACGCCGTGCTGCTGCGGGTGTCGGAGATGGCCTGCGAGCTGCCACAGATCCGCGAGATGGACATCAACCCGCTCGTGGTCGACGAGAACGGCGCGCTGGTGCTCGATGCGCGCATCGTGGTGGAGCGCCCGGCGACGGCGATGGCGCGCTACGCGCACATGGCAATCCATCCTTACCCGACGCGCCTGGTCAGCGAATGGCGCGCGGCGGACGGAGAGCGCGTGGTGCTGCGGCCGATCCGGCCTGAGGATGCCGAGATCGAGCAGGCCTTCGTGCGCAAGCTCTCGCCCGAGAGCCGCTACTTCCGCTTCATGGACACGATCCGTGAGCTCACTCCGCAGATGCTCGTGCGATTCACCCAGATCGACTACGACCGCGAGATGGCGTTCATCGCGGTGACCGGCGAAAAGGACAGCGAGACCGAGGTCGGCGTCGCGCGCTACGTCACCAATCCCGACGGGACGTCCTGCGAGTACGCGATCGTGGTTGCGGACGAATGGCAGCGCCGGGGGCTCGGCCGGCAGATGATGGCGCAGCTGATCGACGTGGCGCGCGCGCGCGGTCTGGCGCACATGATCGGCCACATTCTCGCCACCAACCGCAGCATGCTGACCCTCGCGACCAGCCTCGGCTTCGTCGTCGGCGAGTCTCCGGACGATCCGACCGTGCGGCGCGCGACGCTGACGCTATAGCGATTTGGGGTCAGGCATTCGCGACGCTCGCCTCGATGGCGATCGCATCGCCCGCCAGCGGCCCCTCGATCTCGTCGCAGCCCGCTGCGGCCAGCGCCTCGCGCTGGGCTTCGGATTCGATGCCGTCGCCGATCACGCGCAGGCCGAGCGCGTGGCCAAGCGCGATCGCCGCGCCCGCCACCGCGCTTTGCTCGGCGCTCGCTGGAAGCTGAGCGACGATCCCCGCGTCGAGCTTGACCTTGCGCGCCGGAAAGCGCTTGAGCGCCGCCAGGCTGGTCGTGCCCGCGCCGAAGCCGCAAATGGTGATGCGTACGCTGAGCGCGTCGAACTTGCGTAGCAGGACGAGCGCCGGCTCGGGCTCGGGCATCAGCGTGGCTTCGTTCAGCTCGAGCGCAAGCCGCTGCGCCGGCAAGCCGCTGTCGGCGAGCGCACGCTTGACCGACTCGAGCAGGGTCGGCTGCTTGAAGTGGCGCGCGGAAACGTGCACCGCAACCGGCGGGCCGCCTTCGCCCTGCGCGGCCGCCCAGCGACAGGCTTCCACGAGCACCCACTCGCCGATACGCGGCGCGAGCGCCGTGTCTTCGGCGAGCTGCGCGAATTGCCCGGATTGCAGTAGGCCGCGCGTCGGGTGCTGCCAGCGCGGCCCGACGAGATAGCCCACGCAGGCGCCCGTGGCCAGCTCGAGCGTCGGCTGCGCGGTCAGGCGCAGCGCGCCGCCTTCGAGCGCGCCGCGCAGCTCGTTTTCGAGCGCGAGGCGACCCGCCGCGGCCTGGTTCATCTGATCGGTGAAGAACTGGTAGCTCGCGCGCCCCGTTTCCTTGACGTGGTACATCGCCGCATCGGCGTTGCGGATCAGCGCATCGGCATCGCGGCCATCGTCCGGGTAGATCGCGATGCCGATCGAGGGCGTCACGGTCAGCTCGTGCACGTCGACCATCATCCGCTCGGAAAGGTTTTCGATCATCTTGCGCGCGACATGCGCCGCGTCCGACGCGCGCTTGATTTCTGGCAGCACGACCAGGAACTCGTCCCCGCCCACGCGGCAGACGGTGTCGCCGATCCGCAGCTGGGCGACGAGGCGCCGCGCGACCTCCTTGAGCACGCTGTCGCCGACCGCGTGCCCCAGGGTGTCGTTGATCGTCTTGAAGCGGTCGAGATCGATGAACATCGTCGCGGTGAGCTTGCGGTTGCGCTTGCTCAGGGCAAGCGCCTGGGTCAGGCGGTCTTCGAGCAGCCGGCGATTAGGCAGCCCGGTGAGCGAATCGTGGTCGGCGATGTGCAACGCGCGCGCCTCGGCGAGGCGGCGCTCGCCGATCTCCGCCTCGAGCTGTTCGTTCGCCGCCTTGAGCTCCGCGGTGCGCTCGGCGACCGCGCGCTCAAGCGCCTCGCGCTCGGCGCGCTCGACGCTGATGTCTTCGAAGATCGAGATCACGCCATCGGCAGGTCTTTCCGGATCGATAGCGCGCACTCTGACACGGCACCAGAAACGGCTGCCGTCCTTGCGCAGCAGCTCGCGCTGGTCGACAAAGGTATCCCCCGCGCGCAGCGGCTCTTCTGCCGCCTCGCCGATTGCCTCGAAGGTTCCCTCGTCCGGCATGATCACGCGCGTGCTCTGGCCGACGAGCTCGCCCGGCGCGTAGCCGAACATCTCGTCGAGGCGCGGGTTGCAGCGCTGGAATGCCCGATCGCGCACGAAGGAGATGCCGACAGTCGCGTTGTCGAGGATCAACTCCTGCTCCTTGAGCGCGCGGCGCACCTGCTCCTCTGCCGCGCGCCGCGCCGAGATGTCCTCGAACAGCCAGACATAGCCCTTCGCCGGATTGCCCGGCTCGACCGCTCGGCCCGAGAGCCGGCACCAGAATCCGGAGCCGTCGGCACGGCGCAGGAACTGCTCGCGCGTCGAGGTCTGCCCCCGGTCGAGATCGGCATAGGGTTTCGCGCCCTCGGCAAATTCCGAGTCCGTGAAGTACATGAAGCGGGTGTCGAGATTCAGCACGCCGCCTGGCGGATGGCCGAACATCTCCTCGTAGCGCCGATTGCAGCGCTGGATCCTGCGGTCGCGGATGAAGGCGATGCCCAACACCATGTTGTTGAGCAGCGCCTGCTGCTCGGCGAGCACCTGCTGCAGCGCGTCCTCCACGCGCCGGCGCTCCGTGATGTCCTCGACGATCCACACCGTGCCGCGCCCCGGGTCGAGCGGGTCGGCGGCGGTGCCGGTGAGCCGCGCCACGAACACACTGCCGTCCTTGCGCCGCATGCGGCCTTCGGAGGAGAAGCTGCGCCCGGCCCCGAGTTCGGCATAGCCCGCGCTCACTTCTTCGTAGAAGGCGTCGTCGGCGTGGAGCGCGCGGGTCGGCTGGCCGTTCAGCTCGCCCGACGCGTATCCGAACAGGCGCTCGAAGCTCGCATTGCAGCGCGCGATGACGCGGTCGCGCACGAACACGATGCCGGCAACCACGTTGTCGAGAATCGCGTGCTGCTCCGCCAGGCGGCGCTCGACGGCATCCCCCAGGCGCTTGCGCTCGGTGATGTCCTCGGCAATCCAGACCGTTCCGGCCTGCGTGTTCAGCGGATCGATCGCCTTCGCGATCACGCGGCACAGGAAGGTGCTGCCGTTCTTGCGCCGCATCTCCCATTCGATGTCGAGCTGATGCCCGCGCACGAGTATCGGGATCGCAATTTCACCCAGCGCCTGATAGCTCTCCTGCGATGGATAGACCACCTCTCCCGGCTGGCCGATCAGCTCGTCCGGGTGCCAGCCGAACATCTCCGCGAATCGCGGATTGCACAGAAAGAACTTGCGATCGCGGGTAAACGCAATCCCGATGGACGCGTTCGCGAGTACCGCCTCGTACTCGAGATGCGTGTAGCGCGTACGGCCGGCGTAGGGCGTCGGCTCGTTCATCGTCTGCGCGATGCCGCGTCTTCGGTCTTGGCGAGAACTTGAAAGTCGCGCGCAAAACGACGGAAACGCGCCGCCGCGCTCGCGCGTTGCTCGAGGCTCAGCGTTCGGCCGATCTCGAGCAGCATGTCGTAATACGCTTCGCGGTGCGCGCGGCTCGCCGCCGCGTATTCGGGCGTGCGGTTTTGGTCCCAGCCCACAGCCCAGTCGGCGAGCCGCAGGCGCGCCTCGTGCGCGCGCAGGATCAGCAGCAAGTCGGCCTGGCGCCGTTGCCGGTCGCGCCCGCGCAGCGCGCCGGTGAGCGGTGCCGTCTCGCTGTAGCGGCGCACCGCGGCGAGCTGTGCCGCGGTCAGCGGCCCGAACCAGTCCTCCAGTCGGGTCACGTTGCGCTCGAAGCGGCGCTTGCGCCGCGCCGCCGGGTCGCCCGCCAGGTCCTCCTCGGCGAATTCCCGGTTGTCTTCGGCGAAGCGCTGCTCTAGATGCGCGATCTGTTCGGGCGACAGGCTATCCATGATCGGCGCCATTTCCTGGGCTGCGGCACGCAGGCTCTGTTCCAGTTGGGCGTGAAACGCATCGTACCCCCACTCCAGGTCCGCGCGCGTGATGCCGTGCTCGACTCTGCGCGCGCAGCTCTCGGCGAGCTGCGCGTACTGCGGCAGGGCGGTCCTGCGGTGCCAGGCGAGGAAGCGTTCGATGCGCCGGTCGAGGTCCTGCGCCTGCGCGCCTTGCACGTCGAGATAACCCGTCGCGCGCCAGCGCAGCAGCGTCGCGCCATTTTCGTAGGCCAGCTGCGTCGCGCTGCAGCCGACGAGCGCGAGCAGCAGGAGCGAGGCCAAAACGGCAAGCCGCGCGCGGTTCACCAGAAACTCTCCACCGTGATCTGCCCAGGGCTGCGGCGCCGGTGCTTGCGCATGCCGATCGCCTTCAGCGCCTCGGTCGTGTCGCGGATCATGTCCGGGTTGCCGCACAGCATCACCTGCGATCCGTCGACCGACAGCGCCCGACCGGCGGCCGCGGCGAGGCGCCCGTCGCCGATCGCAGCGGGGATTCGGCCCGCGAGGGTGCCGGCGGCCGCCTCGCGGCTGACCATGCTCAGCACGCGCAGGCGCTCGCCCCAGCGCGCGCGCAGCGCGTCGAGCCGGTCGCGGTAGCTGAGTTCGTCGGCGCGCCGCACCGCGTGCACCAGCACGACGTTCGGGTAGCGCCGCCACACCGTGTCGCCCGCCAGAATCGAGAGGAAGGGCGCGATGCCGGTCCCGGTCGACATCAGCCATAGCGTCTCCGCGTCCGGCACCTCGGAGAGCACGAGGAAGCCCGATGGGTTGGGCGCGACGTACAGCCTGTCGCCGGCGCCGAGGCGCGCCAAGCGCGGCGACAGCGGTCCCTCGGGAACGATCACGCCGTAGAACTCGAGCACCGCCTCCTCGGGCGCGTTGACGAAGGAAAACGGGCGCGCGATGCGCTCGCCAGCGACGTCGAGCGCGATTCTGACGAACTGCCCCGCCTCGAAGCGCAGGCGCGGCGCCTCGACGCGCAGCGAGAACAGCGCTTCGGTCCACTGTCGGTTTTCCAGCACGCGACCTTCGAGCCAGCTGCCGGTCGCGGACTTTCCTGCGGCGTTCGTCGAGTCGCTCACTGGATGGCTCATTGCAGCGGATACGGCTCGAGCTGCAGGTCGGCGAGTACGCCGCCGAGCATCACGATCGCCCCGCGCCGGCGATTGTTCCCGGTGTCGGAAAACTCGAAGGCATAGGTGCGGCGCAGCCGGAGACGGCCGTCATCGTCGCGCACCAGGCGCAGCTTGGCGAAGGCGACCGTGTCGTCGAGCAGCTGTACGCCATAGCGCGTGCAGGCCGCGCGCCCGGCCGCCACGGCGCGCTCCCGCGCACGCAGGGTGTCTATCCAGAACAGCACGCCGACGGCCACCGCGACGAGGGCAACGACGTCCCACATGGTGCCGCGGAATTATAGCGACAGAGCCCCCGTGGCCTCAGAGCCAGTAGCTGCCGTGCCAGCCGTCGCCGCGGAAGTCGAGCCGCACCCGCTTCGGTGCGATACGGCGCGTCGCCGGCGTGTCGATCTCAACCTCCGGCTGCCGCCCGCGGCGCTCCGCGGTCTGCGGCGTGCAGGTGGTCGAGGTCACCGGCCGGAAATACAGCGCCAGGCGCGGGTCGACCCAGGCGAGCGCATGACCGTCCGCGTTCTCGCGCACATGGACGAACTTTTTCACCAGGCAGGAGAAGTAAAGCTCGAGCTCGATGATCAGCGGCTGCGTGCGCGCGCGCAACGCAGCCTCGGCGCGAGATGTCCATTCGACGCGCACCGGTCGGCCGTTGATGAGGGCCTCGCCCGCACGATCCCCCGCCGCCAGGCGGTCCTGCGTCGTCGGGAAATCGATCGGCTTCACCCAATCTCCTGTGAATCGCGGTAACGGTAGTACAGGATACCGAAGCCCCGGAAGTGCTTGGCGATCGCGTGCCCGAAAACCGGCGCGAGCGGCGTGATCGGCAGCGGCAGCTCGCCCAAGGAAGTGCCGAGGCAGGCGCGCGCGAACTGCGCGCCGACGCTGGTCGCGAGCGCCACGCCACGCCCGTTGCAGCCGACCCAGGCGAGCACGCCGGGCCCGAGCTCGTGAAAATGCGGCTTTCGGTCGAGCGTGATGCCGACGTGGCCGTACCACAGGTAATCGAACACCGGCACGCCGATCCGGGGGAACACCGCCGACACCCTGCGCCCGATGCGCTCGCGCTGGCGCGCTTCCCAGTCCCATGGCACGGCAAGCGCACCGCCAGTCACCAGCCGGCCGTGTGCGTCCCAGCGGAAGAAATGCAGATCGCCGCGCGTGTCCGAGCAGGCGTGATCGAAAGGCAGCACCCCGCGGCGCAGCTCCTCGGCGATCGGCGCGGTCGCCATCTGGTAGCTGCGCACCGGGAATACGCTCTGCGCGAGGCCCGGCCACAGACCCTGGACCGTCGCGTGCGTCGCGATCACTACGCGCTCGGCGTTCACGCCGCCGCCTTCGCAGGCGACGCGCCAGCGCAAGCCCGCACGCTCCAGGTGCTGCGCGCGAGTCTGGGTGTGCACCACTGCACCCGCAGCAATCGCGCAGCGCGCCAGCTCTCTGCAATAGGCGAGCGGATTGAGCTTGCCGCCGGTCTTGTTCACCCAACCGCCGTACCAGAAGCGCGAACCGGTGATGCGCTCGATGCCGTCGCGATCGAGCATTTCGGCCGGCGCCCCGAGCAATCCCCATTCGCGCGCACGGCGCTCGGTGAGGCGCAAGCGCCCCGGGGTATGCGCCGGCTGCACCCAGCCGTTCTGGACCGCCTCGCACTGCATGTCGTGCTTGCGGATCAGGTCGAAAGTGAACGACGCGGAATCGCAGACCAGCTGCGCGAGGCCCTCGCCGAGCTCACGCGGTTCGGCGCGCGACAGCGTCGGAATCACCTGACCGTTGTTGCGTCCCGAAGCGCCCTCGCCGATCTCGCCCGCCTCGACGACGACCACCTTGGCGCCCGCCTCGGCGAGGTGCAGCGCGCAGGACAGCCCGGTATATCCCGCACCAATGACCGCGACGTCGGCGCGCGCCTCGCCGGCGAGCGGCGCCGTTTCGGGTGCGGATGCCGCGCTCGCGTACCAGAGCGAGCGGCGGAAAATATCGTCGGCCATGGCCGCGCAGTGTTGCCCAGCGCGCCGAGGCTGTAAAGTTCGTCCGCGAGGAGGTTCGAATGTCCGAGTTGATTCCGTTCCAGGACGGCGGTTACGCGTTTCTGAAGGGTGTGTTTCCCTACTCGCAGGGCGTGAAAGCGCTGCCCGGGCTCGCGATCGAGCGCCGGCGCTTCGCGCGCCCGCTTCCGATCGCGGAGGGCTTTCGCGCGATCGAAGCCGAGCTGAAAGCGTGCGGACGTCCGCTCACCGCGCTGTGCGCGGCGGAGCTGCGCTCGCCGCGCCCCTTCAGCTTGAGCGGATTCGGCGCCTTCAACCGCGGCTACGTCGACGTGCTCAAGGACTGGAACCTGTACCGCGGCGATCTCAATCCGGTCGCGCGCTCGAACGTCGCGCCCGAGCTCGAGCCTCCGGCCGAGCCCTGCTTCTACGCGTTCTGCTTCACCGTCCCGGCGCGCGTGCAGACCGCGAGCTTCGTCGTCGCGGGCAGCGGCGAGTGGCCCGAGGGCGGGCGGTTTCCGGAGGACATCGTCGCGCGCGGCGACGTCTCGCCGACCGGGCTGCGCGCAAAAGCCCACTGGGTCTGCGACATGATGGCGCAGCGCCTCGCCGGGCTCGGCGCGAGCTGGCGCGACGCGAGCGCGACGCAGGTCTACACGGTGCACGACCTGCACCCGTTCCTCGGCGACGAGATCGTCGCGCGCGCCGGCAATGGCGCCGGCCTCACCTGGCATTACTGCCGGCCGCCGATCGAGGCGTTGGAGTATGAGATGGACGTTCGCCGCGTCAGCGTCGAACAGATCATTTAGCCAGAGCCCTTAGGGCTTCTCCCCGTCGTCGCGCTCGGCGGCCCTGCGCATCGCGCGGCGCAGGAACGTCATGCGCTCGCGCAAGCTGTCGCAGCCGCGGCAGATCGCGAGATGCGCGCGCAGCAGCGCCTGGCGCTCGGGTGGCAGGTCGCGATCCAGTCCCTCGGACAGAAGCCGAGCGGTCTCCTTGCAGGTCAAGCTCATCTGGCGAACCAGTTCGCATTGAGGCATTCCTGCAGCGCCATGCGCGCACGGTACAGCAGCACGCCGCAGTTGCTGCGCGAGATGCCGAGCTCGCGGCAGATCTCCTCCATCTCCACGCCGAGGTGCTCGCGCATCGTGAACACGCGGCAGGCCTTCGCCGAAAGCTTCGCCAGGCACTGCTCGAGCACTTCGAAGAACTGCTGCTGCTCGAGCGCGCCGTCCGGGTCGCTCCAGCGCGGCGGATGCTCGACCCAGTGCTCGCGCGCGTCGAACAAGGCATCGATCGCGGAGTCGTCTTCCTCCGCGAGCGCGTCGAACGAGACCTCGCGGCTCGCCTTGCGGATGGCGTCGACGATCTTGTGCTTGAGGATGCCGGTCAGCCAGGTGCGCAGGTCCGCCCTGCCCTCGAAGCGGCCGGCGCCCGAGATCCCGGCGAGCAGCGTCTCCTGCACCACGTCTTCCGCGGTGCTCGGGTCGCGTAGGTGTATTGATGCGTAGCGCAGGAGATAGCTCCGATGGCTTTCGATCTGCTTGCCCAGTTCCGCAGGCGCGCGCATACGCGAGGGCATTCTATGCCCGCGCCCGCCGCGCCGGTAGCCCTTGGTCGGCCGGGGCGTCCTCCTGTTACAGCCGCCGGGCCCGTAACAAAACGCGCCGCCGCCTGACTGATGCGCAGATCGGCCCGCGGTGGGCCGGGTGACAGGAGGACGGAATGCTGAAGGGCAAAGCGGCGCTGGTCACCGGATCGACGAGCGGCATCGGGCTGGGCATCGCCGAAGCGCTCGCCGGAGCGGGCGCCAACATCGTACTCAACGGCCTGGGCGACGCAGGCGAGATCGAGCGCCTGCGCAGGGACCTCGCCGCGCGCCACGGCGTCGAGGTCGTCTACCAGGGGGCCGACATGTCACGCCCCGAAGCGATCGCGGAAATGATGCGGGCCGCAGCCGAGCGCTTCGGTGCCCTGGACGTGGTCGTGAACAACGCCGGGATCCAGCATGTCGCGCCGATCGAGGAATTTCCGGTCGCGAAATGGGACGCGATCCTGGCGATCAATCTGAGCGCGGCGTTCCACACGATGCGTCTCGCGCTGCCCGGGATGAAGAGGAAGAACTGGGGGCGCGTCGTCAACATCGCCTCGGCGCACGCGCTGGTCGCCTCGCCATTCAAGGCCGCCTACGTCGCGGCGAAGCACGGCATCGCCGGGCTGACCAAGACGGTCGCGCTGGAGGCGGCCGAAGCCGGAATCACGGTCAACGCGATCTGCCCGGGCTACGTCTGGACGCCGCTGGTGGAAAAGCAGATTCCCGACACGGCGCGCTCGCGCGGCATCAGCGAGGAACAGGTCAAGCGCGACGTGCTGCTCGCGGCGCAGCCGACCAAGAAGTTCGTCACCGTCGAGGAAGTCGCCGCGCTCACGCTGTTCCTGTGCGGCGATGCCGCGGCGTCTCTGACCGGCGCGATCCTGCCGCTCGACGGCGGCTGGACCGCGCACTGAGATCGTCGCCATGGACGCCGTACGAGAGCGCTTTCTCGAGACCTCGCGCCGGCATTTCGCGGCGCGACCGGCAGCAGTGACGCCGGTGGCGCGCGCGCGTGCCCGCGCGTTGCGCCGCGCGGCGAATCGTTTCCCCCAAACCGCGGCGGTTCACGCCGCAATCACTTTGCTAAGGAGATGTTCGATATGACACCGTTCAAGAAGCACTCGATTGCGATCGCCCTCCTGGGCGCCGCCGCCCTCGCCAGCTCGGCGAGCTTCGCCGGCTGCCCGGCCGACAAGATCGTCCCCGACGGCAAGGGCCAGAAGATGGTCAATTACGGGCCCAAGGACGTGACCGACGTCGTCGTCGAGGCGACCGACCTGTCGACGCAGAAGGTCGCGCTCCCCGGCTATCAGTTCCGCGCGCGCCGGCTGACCATCAAGCCCGGCGGCATCGTGCCCTGGCACAGCCACAACGAGCGGATTGCGATGATCTACGTCGTCAAGGGCGAGATCGTCGAGTACGCGAGCAGCTGCGCCGAGCCGATCGTGCACACGGTGGGCGATATCGCG
>JAJDNJ010000219.1 GCA_022340705.1 Betaproteobacteria bacterium | reverse complement strand
GGCTGCATCAGATAGTGCAGGTCGTTGGTCTCCCCGGTCTCGGGACCCTCGAGACCTTCCCAGCGGAACGGCTCCAGGTCGGCCGGCGGAGCTTTCCAGCGCATCTGCTCGAGAATCTTTTTGGCGTGCAATCCTTCGATGCCGGCGAGCTTACGGAACAACTCGGCCACCTCTCGATTGTTGGCGACCTCCATCTGATCGGCGAATTCCGCGTAGCGCGTCGACGCTTCCTGCTCCATCGCGTAGGCGCGTTTCATGAACTCCGCCAGCCCGCCTCGCGCCGCGGAAGCTTTCGAACGCGCCGGTTTCGCCGGTGCGCCGCGTCGCTTGGCCTGCGCGGCAACCCGCGTCGTCTTCGCGCGCTTTGCGCTCATAGCGCGAACTCCTTTTCCAGCTCGGCCGGCGAGACGCGCGCCGCCTGCGCGGATCGATAGGGTGCGCGGTTGCCCGCGTAAAGGATGCCGATGTTGAAGCCATCGTCGGTCATCAAGCGACGCGCGGCGCGTGCCGGATCGTCGGTCGGCGCGACCGCTGCCGGATGCGCCATCGTTTTCCACTCGCGCTGTTCGGGGCGGAAGGTCACGCAGGGCGACAGCACCTCGACGAAAGAAAAGCCTGGCGTGCGAATCGCCTGCACAATCAGGTCGGCGCAGCCGTTCGGGTCGCCCGCGAAGGCGCGCGCGATGAAGTTTGCGCCAGAGGCGAGCGCAATAACCAGGGGGTGGAATTCGCGCAGACCGGTCCCATGCGGCGACAGCTTCGAATCCCAGTCGGGCTCCGTAGTCGGCGAGGGCTGGCCCTTCGTCATGCCGTAGACGCGGTTGTCCATCACGATGTAAGTCATGTCGACGTTGCGCCGACAGGCGTGCAGGAAATGATTGCCGCCGATTGAGTAGCCGTCGCCGTCGCCGCCGGCGGCGATCACCGTGAGATCTGGACGTGCGACCTTGAGCCCGGTGGCCGCGGCAAGCGCTCTTCCGTGCACGCCGTGGAAGCCGTAGCAGTTGGTATACGCGGGGATGCGCGACGAGCAGCCGATCCCGGAGACGACGGCAACCTGCTCCGGCGGCAGTTCGAGCTTGGCGAGCGCCTTGGTCACGGCCGAAAGCACCGAATAATCGCCGCAGCCCGGACACCAAACCGGCTTGACCTCGGACTTGTAGGACTGTGGGGTATAGGCCACGGCGGGCACGGCAGTCATGAGCGGCTCCAGTCGATCAGTCGACGGTGGATTTCATCAGGGCGGAACGGCAGAGGGCCTGGACGATGAAAGCTCGTCATCTGGGCGGCGATGTCGTATTCGGCGCGCAGGTAACGCAGAAACTGCGCGCTGTGATTCTGCTCGACGATCAGCGCGCGACGCACCCCGGCAAGTGCCGAGGCGAGCCGTTCGGGTTGCACGGGAGAGAGCAGGCGCAGGGAGATCAGGCGGGCATGCAGTCCGTCGTCCTTCGCCCTCGCGAAGGCCTCGCGCACGGGACCCGTGCACGAGCCGAAGGTGATCACTGCCAGCTCACCCTCGCCCTCGACATCCGCCCAGTAGTCGCCGTAGTCGATCGAAGCGAGCTTGCGCCGCCGCTTGTCGAGCTGTGCGAGATGGTCGCTCGCCTGAGACGACGGCGTGCCACGTTCGTTGTGCTCGAGCCCGTCGGCCGTATAGGCGATGCCTGCCATGCCGGGAACCGCCATCGGCGAAACGCCCGAGTCGGTGAGCAGGTAGCGCTTGTAATCCTTCGCGTTCGGCTCCGCGAGCTTGCGTCGACTGGTGAACGCGAGGTCTGCCGGCTGGTCGATGACCGCGCGTGCCTGCCCAAAGGACTGATCCGACAGCACGATCGCTGGCGTCTGCAGGCTCTCGGCCAGGGTCACCGCCCACTGGGTGGCACGCACGCAATCGCCGATCGAATTCGGCGCCACGACGATGTGCGGCGCATCGCCGTGCAGCCCGTAAAGGGCGATATTCACATCGCCTTGCTCTGTCTTGGTCGCAATGCCCGTCGATGGACCGGTTCGCATCACATCGACGACGACGAGCGGAATTTCGGCTGTGACGCCGAGTCCGAGCGCCTCGATCATGAGCGAAAGGCCCGGCCCCGAGGTTGCGGTGAGCGACGGCACGCCCCCGTAGGACGCGCCGAGGATCATATTGATCGAGGCGAGCTCGTCTTCGGCCTGCACGAGCGTGCCGCCGACGCGCGTCAGCGCGGGCGCCATCCACTCGAGCAGCTCCGTTGCCGGCGTGATCGGATACGCGGCGACGAAGCGTACGCCGCCGCGGATCGCGCCGTAGCCGGCGGCCTGGTTCCCTGTCACCAGCCAGCGGCCGCTGCACGCGCCCTGCGGCGGGGCGAGCGGCATGCGCCGGGGCAGCTTCTGCGCCGCGGATAATCCCAGATGCATCGCCGCGATGCTCGCAGCCAGCGCGTCGCCGCCCTTCTTCATCGACTTCGCGATGGCCGCCTCGACCGCATCCTGAGGAAGTCCGGCAAAACCGGCGAGCAGGCCGAGCGCGACCATGTTGGGCCAGCCGCTCTTGATGCTCTTGGCAAGCGTCTTGAACTCGACCGACACGCTCTGCGCGCCGCTCTCGAGAAGCGCCTCCGGCGCCGCGCCCTGCGCGGGGTCGCCGATCAGCAGACTGTCCGCATCGAGCGGAATCTCCGCGCTGAAACGCGTGATGTTGAGCCAGTCGACCGCGATCAGCGCGTCGAAGCGGTCATCGGGCCCGTCGACGGCGTAGGTCGCAATACGCAGCATCGCGGCTGCCTCCCCGCCGCGGATCTGGGGTCCACTGGTACGCGTCATCAGGCCGAAGTAGCCGGCCAGCGCCGCCGCCTCGAGCAGCATGTTGCCCGCGGTCATCACACCTGCGCCGCCGCTGCCGGCGAGCGCCAGCGAGACGCTGGTCGCGTTGTCGCCTTTGTTCGATGTCGCCGTATTCACGTCAGCCCTCCGTGGTGCGCTGCGACAGGCAAGATGACCGAACCCTCTGGCGCTTCCTTGAGGCAGATCAAACGGACCCGCAGGCGCTTGCGCTATTCATG
>JAJDNJ010000212.1 GCA_022340705.1 Betaproteobacteria bacterium | reverse complement strand
CGGTCCGGACCCGCCTCGAATCCGCAGAGTTTCATGCGTCGCGGCCGCTCCGCCTCAGGCAGCGACCACCGACAGCGAGCCGCCGGGCGCCGAGCGCTTGCCGCGCCCGCGATTGCGCAGCGCCGCGCTGACGAAGGACTTGAACAACGCGTGGCCGCCGCGCGGCGTCGAGGTGAACTCCGGATGGAACTGGCAGCCGACGAACCAGGGATGGCCCGGCAGCTCGATCATTTCGACCAGGTCGTGGTCCGGCGAGCGGCCCGAGAAGCGCATTCCGGCAGTCGACAGACGCGGCACATAGGCGTTGTTGACCTCGTAACGGTGCCGATGGCGCTCGATCACCGTGTCGGCGCCGTAGATCTCGCGCACCATGCTGTTCGGCTCGAGCGCGCAGGCCTGCCCGCCCAGGCGCATGGTACCGCCCAGATCCGAGCCGGCATCGCGCCTCTGGATGCGTCCTTCGCGATCGACGAACTCGGTGATCAGGCCGATCACCGGGTGCGGCGTATCGAGGTTGAATTCGGTCGAGTGTGCGTCCGCGAGCCCCGCGACGTGGCGCGCAAACTCGATGATCGCGAGCTGCATGCCGAGACAGATGCCGAGGTAGGGCACGCCGTTCTCGCGCGCGTAGCGCACCGCCGCGATCTTGCCTTCCGTGCCGCGCTTGCCGAATCCGCCAGGCACCAGGATGGCGTCGACGGTGTCGAGCACCCCGGTGCCGTTTCGCTCGAGGTCCTCGGAGTCGACGTAATGGATGTTGACCTTGCTGCGCGTGTGGATTCCGGCATGCAACAGCGCTTCGTTCAGCGACTTGTACGAGTCCTGCAGGTCGACGTACTTGCCGACAAAGGCGATGTCGACCTCGTGCTCGGGATGCTCTAGCGCCTCGACCAGACCACGCCAGGCCGACAGGTTCGCCGCGCGCGCCAGGATCCCGAGCTTGTGGCAGACGATCTCGTCGAGCATCTGTTCGTGCAGCATCATCGGGATCTTGTAGATCGAATCGACGTCGGCGGCCGAGATCACAGCCTCTTTCTGCACGTTGCAGAACAGCGCGATCTTGCGCTTTTCCTCCTCGGGCAGCGGCCGGTCGGTGCGGCACAGCACCACGTCGGCCGACACCCCGATCTCGCGCAGCTCCTTCACCGAGTGCTGCGTCGGCTTGGTCTTGATCTCGCCCGAGGAGGCGATGTAGGGCACCAGCGTCAGGTGGATGTAGCAGACGTTGTTGCGCCCCAGCTCGAGCCCCATCTGGCGGATGGCCTCGAGAAAAGGCAGCGACTCGATGTCGCCCACCGTGCCGCCAACTTCGATGATCGCGACCTCGGCATCGCCCGCCCCGCGCTTGATGAACTGTTTGATCTCGTCGGTGATGTGCGGGATCACCTGCACCGTGCCGCCGAGGTACTCGCCGCGGCGCTCCTTCTTGATCACCGACTCGTAGATCTGGCCGGTGGTGAAGTTGTTCGAGCGGCGCATCTTCGAGCTCTGGAAGCGCTCGTAGTAACCGAGGTCGAGGTCGGTTTCGGCGCCGTCTTCGGTCACGAACACCTCGCCGTGCTGAAACGGCGACATCGTGCCCGGATCCACGTTGATGTAGGGATCCAGCTTGATGTTGGTGACTCGGATACCGCGCGATTCGAGGATCGCGGCCAGGGAGGCGGCGGCTATGCCCTTGCCGAGGCTGGACACAACGCCGCCGGTGACAAACACGTACTTGGTCATTTCACCCAGCGGGGCGCGGTTTCCGAAGTCTACACCAATCCGGCGCGCGCCGATAAGCGCAATGGGTCACGCGCGCGCCGAATCGTCTCCCTGCGGCTTAGGGCGGGCTCGTGTGTGCGAGCGCGAGTCCGGGCCGTGGCCAGGTCGCGCGCACCAGCCGTCCGCCCATCGACAGCGTTGCGAACACGGTGCGCAGACCGTCGCCCCCGAAGCACAGATTGGTCACCATCTGGTCAGGCAGCGCGTACTGCACCACCTTGGAGCCGTCGGGCGCGATGTCGCTGATGCAGCCGCTGATCAGCGTGGCGACGCAGATATGGCCGGCGCCATCGACTGCGAGCGAATCGAAAAACTGGTAGCCGCCGAGCCCGGCAACGACGCGGCCCTTCTCGCCCCGGTAAGGCCCGTTCGCCGAGCGGATCTCGCCGGGCGCGGAGAGATCGAACGCCCAGAGCCGCGCGGTCGGGGTTTCGGCAACGTACAGGCTGCGGCCGTCCGGCGACAGTCCGATACCGTTCGGGCGCTCGAGCGGGAAGACCTTTTCCTCGATCTTCGATCCGTCCGCGCGCGCGTAGTACACCGCGCCGCGGTCCTGGTCGCGGCTGCGCGTCTTGCCCAGATCGGTGAACCAGAATCCGCCCGCGCCATCGAACACCAGGTCGTTCGGTCCGCGCAGCCCCCGGCCGTCGCAGGCGTCGTAGAGCGTCTCGAAGCGCCCGCTCTCCGGATCGACCACCTGAATGCGACCGCCGATGTAATCGGCGGGCTGCGTCGACGGGAAGATGCGCCCGTCCTTGAGACGCACCCAGTCGAAGCCTCCATTGTTCGTCACGTAGATCTTGCCGCTCGGACCGGGCGCCGCGCCGTTCGGACCGCCGCCGAGCTTTGCGACGACGTGAATGCGACCGTCGGGCGTGACGCGCGAGAGCGTGCCGCGCGCGATCTCGACCAGCACGATCGAGCCGTCGGGCATCGCGACCGGCCCTTCCGGAAACTGCAGCCCGGTGGCGAGTTCGTCGAACGCGAGCGGCTGCATGCCGGGCTCAGGCCGTGGCCAGCTCGCGCCGGCCACGGAAGTGCTCGAGCGCCTCCGGGTTGGCGAGCGCTTCGACGTTCTTCACCGCGCGGCCGTGCACCACGTCGCGCACCGCGAGCTCGACGATCTTGCCGCTCTTGGTGCGCGGGATGTCGGCCACCTGCAGGACCTTCGCCGGCACGTGGCGCGGCGTGGTGTTGTCACGGATGCGCTTCTTGATGCGCACGATGAGCGCGTCGTCGAGCACGACGCCCTCGCGCAGCTTGACGAACAGCACCACGCGCACATCGCCCTCCCATTCCTGTCCAATGACAATCGCCTCGACCACTTCGTCGAACGCCTCGACCTGGCGATAGATCTCGGCGGTGCCGATGCGCACCCCGCCGGGGTTGAGCACGGCGTCCGAGCGCCCGTAGATGATCATGCCGCCGTGCCGGGTGATCTCGCACCAGTCCCCGTGACGCCAGACGTTGGGAAACTTCTCGAAATAGGCGGCGCGGTACTTCGCGCCGTCGGGGTCGTTCCAGAAGCCCACCGGCATCGACGGAAACGGCTTGGTGCAGACCAGCTCGCCCTTCTCGCCGACAACCGATTTTCCGTTTTCGTCGAACACCTCGATGGCCATGCCCAGGCCCGGCGCCTGGATCTCGCCACGCCACACGGGGCCAATCGGATTGCCGAGCACGAAGCAGGACACGATATCGGTACCGCCCGAGATCGACGAAAGGCAGACGTCGGCCTTCAGCTTCTGGTAGACGTAGTCGAAGCCCTCGGGCATGAGCGGCGAGCCGGTCGAAAGCACGCTGCGCAGCGCGGCGAGCCGGTGCGTGCGCTGGGGCTCGAGGCCCACCTTGGCGATCGCGTCGATGTACTTGGCCGAGGTGCCCAGATGCGTCATGCCTTCGGCATCGGCGAGATCGAACACGATGCGTCCGCGCGACACGAACGGCGAGCCTTCATAGAGGAGCAGCGTCGCGCCCGACGCAAGCCCCGAGACCAGCCAGTTCCACATCATCCAGCCGAGCGTGGTGAAGTAGAACAGCCGGTCGCCGGGCTGCACGTCGGACTGCAGCTGGTGCTCCTTCAGATGCTGCAGCAGCGTGCCGCCGGTGCCGTGCACGATGCACTTGGGCACGCCGGTCGTGCCCGACGAGTACAGGATGTAGAGCGGATGATCGAAGGCGACCGCCTCGAAGGCGATCTCGGCGGGCGTGAATGGCGCGATAAAATCCTCCAGCGTCACGCCGTTCGGCAGCGCCTCTATCGCGGCCCGTTCCGCCGCCGCGCTGTCGTAGGGAAGCACCACGCAGCGCTTCACGCTCGGCAGTTGGTGGAGGATTTCGCCAACCTTGTCGAGGGTCGTGAACTCCTTGCCGCCGTACAGATAGCGGTCGGCGCAAAACAGGACCTTCGGTTCGATCTGACCGAAGCGGTCGAGCACCCCCTGCACGCCGAAGTCCGGCGAGCAGGACGACCAGATTGCACCCAGGCTGGCGGTGGCGAGCGTCGCCGCGATTGACTCCGGCAGATTGGGCAGATAGCCCGCGACCCGGTCTCCTTTCTTCACCCCTGCGGCGGCGAGCGCCTGCGCCATGCGCGACACCAGGTCGTAGAGCGCGCGGCGCGAAAGCCGCCGCCGCACCTTGTCTTCGCCCCAGAACACGAGCGCGTCCGAGTCGTCTTGCGCGCGCAGCAGGTTGTCGGCGAAGTTGAGCCGGGCCTCGGGAAACCAGCGCGCCCCCGGCATGCGATCGCCGTCGAGCAGCGTGATCGCGCCCTTCGCGCCGCGCACCGCGCAGAAGTCCCACACCAGATTCCAGAACGCGTCCCGGTTTTCGATCGACCAGCGATGCAGCGCAGCGTAATCGCGCTGCCCCGCCTCGCGCATGAAGTGCGCCAGCAGGCTGCGCGCCACGCGCTCGGCCGATGGGGTCCAGAGAGGCTTTTCGCTCATGGTCGGGGGATCCTGCGAGGACGCGACATTCTATAATTCGGCGCATGGATCGCGAATCGATGGAGTACGACGTCGTCGTCGTTGGCGGCGGACCGGCGGGACTCGCGGCGGCGATCCGCCTCAAGCAGCTGGCGGCGGCGAAATCGCAGGAGGTCTCGGTCTGCGTCCTCGAGAAGGGTTCCGAGATCGGCGCGCACATCCTGTCAGGCGCGGTGATGGACCCGCGGGCGTTGAATGAGCTGATTCCGGACTGGAAGGACAAGGGCGCGCCGCTCAATGTCGCGGTCAGCGAAGACCGCTTTCTTTTGCTCAGCGAAACGGGCGCCAGACAGACGCCCAACTGGATGCTGCCGGCCTGCTTCAGGAACCACGGCAACTACGTGATCAGTCTGGGCGCGGTCGCGCGCTGGCTCGGCGAGCAGGCAGAAAGCCTCGGTGTTGAGATCTTCCCCGGCTTCGCGGCCGCCGAGATCCTCTACGAGGCCGACGGCAGCGTGAAGGGCGTCGCCACCGGCGACATGGGCGTCAACCGCAATGGCGAGAAGACCGACGCATTTCAGTCGGGCATGGAGCTGCATGCCAAGTACACGTTTTTCGCCGAAGGCTGCCGCGGCCACCTCGGCAAGCAGCTCGAGGAAAAATTCGAACTCAGACGCGGCGCCGACCCGCAGGTCTACGGCATCGGGCTGAAGGAGCTGTGGGAGATCAAACCCGAGAAACATCGGCCCGGGCTGGTGGTGCACACGGCCGGCTGGCCGCTCGATGCAAAGACCTACGGTGGCTCCTTTCTCTATCACCTCGACGACAATCTGGTGGCGGTGGGTTTCGTCGTCGGTCTGGCCTACACCAATCCCTACCTCAGCCCCTACGAGGAGTTTCAGCGCTACAAGACCCACCCCGCGATTCGAGGGTTTTTCGAGGGTGGCAAGCGCCTCGCCTACGGCGCGCGCGCGATCTCCGCGGGAGGGCTGCAATCGCTGCCTGAGTTCGTCTTCCCCGGCGGCTGCCTGATCGGCGACGACGCCGGGTTCCTCAACGCTTCGCGCATCAAGGGCAGCCATTGCGCGATCAAGACCGGCATGCTCGCCGCGGAGGCCGCGTTCGACGCGCTCGGCGCCGGTCGCGCGCGCGACACGTTGGGCGCCTACCCCGCCGCGTTTCGCGCGAGCTGGCTCTACGACGAGCTGTATCGCGCGCGCAACTTCAAGCCCTGGATGGCCAAGGGCCTTTACCTGGGCTCTCTCATGTTCGGTATCGATCAGGTGCTGCTGCGCGGGAAGGCGCCCTGGACGCTGCACCACGCCCATGCCGACCACGAGACGCTGGTGGAAAAGTCCGCCGCGCAGCCGATCGCCTATCCCAAGCCCGACGGCGTGCTGACCTTCGACCGCCTCACCTCGGTGTCGTTCTCGAACACCAACCATAGCGAAGACCAGCCGGTCCACCTCACGCTGAAGGACGCCAGGGTTCCGATCGAGATCAACCTCGCGCGCTACGACGCGCCCGAGCAGCGCTACTGCCCGGCCGGGGTGTACGAGATCGTGCGCGACGACGACGGCTCCAACCCGCGGCTGCAGATCAACGCGCAAAACTGCGTGCACTGCAAGACCTGCGACATCAAGGACCCGACGCAGAACATCGTCTGGGTCGTGCCCGAGGGCGGTGGCGGGCCTAACTACCCGAACATGTGATAGGGGAGAGACCGCGCGATGTCACAGGCCGAGACGCAAGCCAAACGCTACGCGAGTTTCGCCGAGTTCTACCCCTTCTATTTGTCGGAGCACGCCAACCAGACCTGCCGCCGGCTGCACTTCGTCGGCACCAGTCTCGGGCTCGCCTGCCTCGTGATCGCGCTCGTCACGCTGAACGCCTGGTGGCTGCTCGTCGGACTTCTCGTCGGCTACGCGTTCGCATGGGTCGGCCACTTCGTATTCGAGAAAAACCGTCCTGCCACATTCACCTATCCGCTGTGGAGCTTAATGGGCGACTGGGTGATGTGGTCGGAGATTTTGCGCGGCCGGATCCGCTTCTGAGCGCCGAAGATCTCGTCGAATCCTTTCAGCCGGTCATCGGTCAGTCGGTGACCATCCGTCCGCTGCAGCCCGGCGACGCGGAGATCGAGCGTCGTTTTGTCACCGGCCTCTCCGAGGAGACGCGCTACAGCCGCTTGCTCGGCGGCTCGCTGAAGATCACCGATGCTTACATCCGGCGCCTGATCGAAGTCGACGGGGTGCGCGAGGTTGCGCTCGCGGCGATCACCATGCTCGATGAAAGCGAAATCATCATCGGCGTGGGTCGCTACGTTCTCGAAGCCGAAGGTCGCGGCTGCGAGTTCGCGCTGGTCGTAGCCGACGCCTGGCAGGGACGCGGCATCGGTCGGCGCATGCTCGAGAAGCTGATCGCGATCGCCCGCGCGCGCGGCATCGCGCTCATCTACGGCGACGTCCTCTCGACCAACGTCGCGATGCTCACCCTCGCCCGTCACATGGGCTTCACGCTCGCACGCCACCCCGATGATGCGACGGTGACACGCGTCCGGCGCGAGCTGCACGCGAGCGCCGCATGATCGCGCTCAACGTCAACGACCAGGCGGTCAGGGTGGATGCCGAAGCGCAGATGCCGCTGCTCTGGGTGCTGCGCGACCTGCTCGCGCTCACCGGCAGCAAATACGCCTGCGGCATCGGCGCCTGCGGGGCCTGCACCGTGCTCGTCGACGGACACCCGGTCCGCAGCTGCGTGTTTCCCGTGTCTCACGCCGTCGGCAAGCGGGTGCGCACGATCGAGGGCACGCCGGATCGCGTGCTCACCGCGCTGCGCAGCGCCTGGATCGCCGAGCAGGTTCCGCAGTGCGGCTACTGCCAGTCGGGAATGCTGATGGCCGCTGCCGGCCTGCTCGAATTCCACCCGGAGCCGATCGACCGCGAAATCGAGCTCCTGATGACCAACCTCTGCCGCTGCGGCACCTATCCACGCGTGCGCGCCGCGATCCAGCGCGCCGCGCGCGAGCTGCAGGGCGACCGGGCCTAGGACGATGAAGCGGCGCACATTCCTGCTGTCCGCGCTCGGCGTGGGTGGTGCCCTGGTCGTCGGCTGGGGCCTGCTGCCCCCGCGCAGCCGCCTGGGCGATGCGGCGCTGCTGCCAGTCGTCGACCATCAGGTGGCGCTGAACGGTTGGGTCCAGATCGACGCCGACGGTGGCGCTTCGATCGTCGTGCCGCGCGCCGAGATGGGCCAGGGCGTGCACACTGCGCTGCCGATGCTTGTCGCCGAGGAGCTCGACCTTCC
>JAJDNJ010000182.1 GCA_022340705.1 Betaproteobacteria bacterium | reverse complement strand
GCCGCCGCGTCCGCGACCCGGGTGCGGACCTCCGCCGGCGCGAGCACTTCGGCGCGCACCGCGGTATCGAGCAGCGAGGGCTGGCTGCTGGTCGACAGCGCGCCCGTCGCGCGGCGCGGCACCGGAACCCGGTCGCTGGCGCCGGACTGGCCGACGGTCAGCTGGCGCAGATCGCGCGCCAGATCCTCCGCGCTGTTGTAGCGGCTCTCGGGCGGCTTGGCGAGCGCCTTTGAGACCACGTAATCGAGCAGCTCGGGCACCTCGGGATTGAGCACGCTCGGCGCGGGCGGCGCGATATGCGCGATCTGGTACATCAGCGCGCCGACGCTGTCGCCCGCGAACGGCGCCGCGCCCGCGAGCATCTCGTAGAGCACGACGCCGAGCGAAAAAATGTCGGACTGATGCGTCGCGCGCCGACCGAGCGCCTGCTCGGGCGACATGTACTTCGGCGAGCCGAGCATGGTGCCGGTCTGGGTCAGCTCCTGCGAGATGCGCATCCGCGCGATGCCGAAGTCGGTGATTTTTACCGAGCCGTCCTCGAGCACCATGATGTTCGCCGGCTTGATGTCGCGGTGCACGATGCCGCGCGCGTGGGCATAGGCGAGGCCGTCGGCGACCTGGGCTGCAACCGACACGGCCTGCGGGATCGTCAGGCGCGGGCCTTCCTGGAGGAGCGTGCGCAGCTCCGTACCCTCGATGAACTCCATCGCCATGTAGGCGATGTCATCTGTCCGCCCGATGTCGTAGATCGTCACGATCGCGGGGTGGTTCAGGCCGCCCGCCGCGCGCGCCTCCTGCGTGAAACGCTTCTGGTAGTTCTCGACCTCGTCGCCGCCGCCGAGGGCCATGTTGACCGTCTTGATCGCGACGGTGCGACCGAGCTCCGGGTCGCGCGCCTTGTAGACGATGCCCATCGCGCCGCGACCGAGTTCGGCCACGATCTCGTAACGTCCGAGTTGCGGTGCTTCCATTCCGCCGGCTAGCCGCCCGCTTTGACCGACTTGAACACCGGCCCCCAGATCGGATGCCCCGCCTCGGCCGGCGCCAGCTGCATGTCGGGGTCGATGCGCAGCGCCTGCTTGAACTCGTCGCGGCATTGCGCTTCGCGCCCCGCCGCGCACTGGATGAATGCCAGGTATTTGTGCGCCGTGACCTGGTCGGGCTTCGACAGCCCGCGCTTGAGCGCGATGCGCAGGCTGCGCGCCGAGTCGTCGTAGCGCCCGCTTTCGTACTGGCTGATTCCGGTGCGCAGCAGCGCCTCGCCCTCGTTCGCCGGCGCGGCCTGCTTGCGTGTCGTCGGCGTGGGCTCGGTGCCCGAGGGCGTGCGCGTGGCCTCCGGCTCGTCCTTGCGGAACAGGTCCTCGAACGAGCGTTTGATGTCCTGCACCGGCTCGGACGAGCAGCCGGCCAGCACCAGGAGTGCGGCGAGCGCGACGCGCCGACGCGTGGCGGCGCCATTTTTTTGATGGGTACTCACGGCGTACCCCGAAGCTTACACGTCAGCGGAAGCGATGCCGAATGGTGACGTCGCCGCCGGGTTTGACCTCGACAGTCTCGATGCGGCGCGGGAAGTTCGCATTGCGGATTTCGATCCGATGCTCGCCAGGGTCGAGCTCGAGCAAACGCAGCGGCGGGCTCACCCCGATCCGCTCGCCGTCGACGAAAACCGCGCCCCAGGGTGCGACCGCGAGGCGCACGATGCCCTTGGCCGCTGCCCCCGGGGCGGGCTTGCCTTCCTCTGCTGCGGACCCGGGTTTGGAGGCAACCGCCGCCGGGCGCGAGATCGTGGCGCGCTCGCGCAGCGCGGGGACCTGGCCCGCGCTGCCGGGCTCGGCCTTCGGGCGCAGGGCGGCTCCGGCGCCCACGAACAGGGCGAACAGGAGCGGCGCGGCGAGCAGCGCGCTGCGCTGGAAGCCGAGCAGGCCGCGCTGCAACAGCCAGCCGCTCATCCCGCTCGGCGCAGCCACGCGCATCGCGGTTTCGGCCACCCGGCGCGAGGCGGGCACATTGCCGCCGACCGAGTACACCTCGTGCGCACGCACGTGCTTGTCGGTGCGCGCGCCTTCGTAGCGGAACATGCTCGCGTAGTCGCGCGACAGGCAGGAGACCACCTCGTAGAACGAACGCGACACGAGCAGCTGATTCGGCACCGCGAAGCTCATGATGCGCTGTGCGACGTTGATACCGTCGCCGATCATGTTGATTTGGCCGTTGACGTCGCGCATCAGGCGCACCGGACCGAGATTGATGCCAAGGCGCACCGGCAGCTCGCGGGTGGCGTCGCGAAACGCCATTGCCGAGAACAGGGCGTCCTCCGGGTCGCCGAGGAAGGTGACCGCGGCGCCGTCGCCCGTATCGAGCACCACCCGGTCGCGCGCCGCGACCGGGTCGAGGGCGACCTTCAGCGATTCGTTGAAGCGCTGCTTGACCCCGAGCTGCTCGGAGACGGACATCTGGGAGTACTCGACGATGTCCAGGAACAGCACGCTGCTCACCAGCGTGCGGCCAACGTTCTCCATTCCCTGTAGCGCTCCGCGGGCGGCTCCTGTAGCCGCGAAGCGACTATTGTACGTAGGTGCGCCGCGTCCTGCCCCGCGCTTGCTGTCGCGCGAGCGCGGCCGCGATGCCGGCTCGGTCGAGCCGGCCCGCGAGTCCGATGCACACCAGACGGCCGCATTCCACGTTTCCCGCCCGCGGCGAGATTTCGCTGCGTGTGCCGACGAGGTGCAGTGCAACCGTCGCGCCGTCGCGGTCGCGCAGGATGCCTTTTGCGCGGATCACGCCGAGCGCGGGCTGCGCGAGCGCTCGCGCCAGGGCGCCGGCGTCGACGCGCGCGTCGAGCGTCACGTCGAGATGCTCGAACTGGACCTGCCTCGCGTGGGGCCGCGGCCCCGCGCTCGAGTGCAGTCCCCGCAGCGGATGCGCGCGATTCGAGCGCGCGCGCCATTCGACGCCGAGCACCGCCTCGGGCGGCAATTGGCCACGCAGCGCGTCGAGCCGCTTCGCGTCCGGCGCCATGCTGTCGAGCCAGGCATACAGCGCGCCGCGCCCGTCCGCGGGGACGAGATCGATTTTGTTCAGCACAACGAGGTCGGCCGCGCGCAGCTGGCGTTCGATGGTATCGGCGAGGTAGCGGTCCGCGGCGCGCGCACGCACGCTGTCCGCGTCGGCCACCACCACCAAGGCATCGAGCGCCACCTCTCGGAGCAAGGAGAGCGACGCGGCAATCGCGTCGGGCAGGGCGACGCCGCTCGCTTCGATCAGCAGCTGATCCGGGCGCGGCACGCGCCGCGTCAGCGAGTTCACCGCGCCGAGCAGGTCCGA
>JAJDNJ010000158.1 GCA_022340705.1 Betaproteobacteria bacterium | reverse complement strand
CTGCAGGCGGTGCACCGCAGTCGGCGAGATGTTGAGGGTGATCTCGCCGTTGCGCACATGCGCCGCAGGCACACGGGTGTGCGCGTCGGTCTTCACGCCGAGATGCGGCGTATAGCCATTGTCCACGCACCACTCGTAGAGCGCGCGCAGCAGGTAGGGCTTGGTCGGGATTTCCGGCATCGGCAGGCGACACTGTACTCCCGCCGCGACCCGGCGGGAAACACCCTGCGGCAGCGCTATTTGCGCATTACCTTCTCGGACGGCGTCAGCGCTTCGATGAACGCGGGGCGCGAAAAGATGCGCTCGGCGTATTTCATCAGCGGCGCGGCGCTCTTGCCGAGCTTGATGCTGTAGTGATCGAGGCGCCAGAGCAACGGCGCGATCGCGACGTCGAGCATGCTGAACTCGTCGCCCAGCATATAGCGGGTCTTGCCGAAAATCGGCGAGAACTCGAGCAGGCGCTCGATGATGCTGGCGCGCGCCTTCTCCATCGGCTTCTCTTTTCCCGCCTCCATGATCTCGACCTGCGAGAACAGCTCATGCTCCATGTTGAACAGCATGAGCCGTGCGCGTGCGCGCATCACGGGGTCGGCCGGCATGAGCTGCGGGTGCGGGAAGCGCTCGTCGATGTACTCGTTGATGATGTTCGACTCATAGAGCACCAGGTCGCGCTCGGCAAGCACCGGTACCCGGTTGTAGGGATTCATCACCGCGATGTCTTCCGGCTTGTTGTACAGGTCGACGTCGATGACCTGGAAGTCCATGCCCTTTTCGTAGAGCACGAAGCGGCAGCGGTGGCTAAATGGGCAGGTGGTGCCCGAATAGAGTTGCATCATGATGCGTTTCCTTGCGTCGGAGCAAAAAGCCGGGCGCGGGCCCGGCTTCGCGGCGGCTGGCTGCGCCGGTCAGTGCACGTCTTTCCAGTATTCCCGCTTCAACCAGTACGCAAACACGAACAGGATGCCAAGCACGAACAGCGCGATCACGCCAATGTGCCTACGTTCCGCGGCGATCGGCTCCCCCATGTAGACGAGAAAGTTGACCAGATCGCGCACCGTGCGGTCGTACTCGATTGTCGATTGCGTGCCCTTGCTCAGCTCGGACCAGTGGTATTCGACGTGCTCGTGCCCGGACTCGTCCTTGACGTTCTTGATCTCGAGCGCGCGCTCGCCCTGCAGCGCCCAGAGCGCATGCGGCATCGCGACGTTCTGGAACACGGCGTTGTTCCATCCTGTGACCGTCTTCGGGTCACGGTAGAAGGTGCGCAGGTAGGTGTAGAGCCAGTCGGCGCCGCGCGCGCGCGCGATCACGGTCAGGTCGGGTGGGGGCACGTTGAACCAGGCCTTGCCGTCCTCCTTGCTCAGCGCGACCTTCATCGGCTCTCCGATCCGGACGCCGGTAAACACCAGATTGTCCTTGATTTGCTGGTCGGTCAGCCCGATGTCCTGCAGCCGGTTGTAGCGCATGTACTGCGCGCCATGGCAGTTCAGGCAGTAGTTGACGAATGTGCGCGCGCCGCGCTGCAGGCTGGCCAGATCGTTGTGGTCGATCGGCGCCGGATCGAGCCGGTAGCCCCCTTCCGAGGCCTGCACGGCAGTCACCAAGGCAAGCGCGGCAAGCGGCGCGGCCAGAAGCGCGACGATGAGTCTGTTCACGGTCAGGGTTCTCATGATCATGACGTGACCCGTTCGGGCACGGGCTTGACGGAGTCGCGCGCCGTGTACCAGGGCATGAGGAGGAAGAACAGGAAGTACAGGATCGTTCCGATACGCGCGACCACCGTGCAGCGCTCCGCCTCGCCGAGCCAGGGTCCGAACTGACCCCAGGCGTTGGTCGGCACGGTGCCGAGGTAGCCGAGAACCAGGAACGAAATGATGAAGGTCGTCAGTGCGATCTTGTAGTAGGGCCCGCGGTAGCGAATCGACTTGACCGGGCTGCGATCGAGCCAGGGCAGGAAGAACAGCAGCAGCACCGCCAGCCCCATTGCCAGCACCCCGGGGAACTGCGAGTAGAACATCGGCGGCACGGCGCGCAGAATCGAGTAGTAGGGCGTGAAGTACCAGACCGGCGCGATATGCGCGGGCGTCACCAGCGGATCCGCCGGGACGAAATTGTTGTACTCGAGAAAGTAGCCGCCCATCTCCGGTGCGAAGAAGATCACCACGCAGAAGATCGCGAGGAACACCACGACCCCGACGATGTCCTTCACCGTGTAGTAGGGATGGAACGGGATGCCGTCGAGCGGCTTGCCATCCGGACCCTTTACTTTCTTGATCTCGACTCCGTCCGGGTTGTTCGAGCCGACATCGTGCAGCGCGAGCAGATGCACCACCACCAGGCCGAGCAGTGCGAGCGGCAGCGCAATCACGTGCAGCGCGAAGAAGCGGTTCAGGGTCGCGTCGGACACCACGTAGTCGCCGCGGATCCAGACCGCGAGGTCCGGCCCGATGAATGGCACCGAGGAAAACAGGTTCACGATCACCTGCGCGCCCCAGTAGGACATCTGGCCCCAGGGCAGCAGGTAGCCGAAGAAGGCCTCGCCCATCAGGCAGAGATAGATCAGCACCCCAAAGATCCAGATCAGCTCGCGCGGCGTCTTGTACGAGCCGTACAGCAGGCCGCGGAACATGTGGAGGTAGACGACGAGAAAGAATGCCGACGCACCCGTCGAGTGAATGTAGCGGATCACCCAACCTCCGGGGACATCGCGCATGATGTACTCGACCGAGCCGAAGGCGAGATTCGCGTCGGGCTTGTAGCTCATGGTCAGCCAGATGCCGGAAACAATCTGGATGACGAGCACGAACAGCGCGAGCGAACCGAAGTAGTACCAGAAGTTGAAGTTTTTCGGCGCGTAGTACTCGGTGAGGTGTTTTTTGTACTCCTGCTTGACGGAGGGCATCCTCGCGTCGAACCACTCCCACAGCGCCATGAGTTTGGTGCTCATGCCTCAGGCCCCCTTCTTGTCGTCGCCGATCAGAATCTTGTTGTCCGACAGGTAGGTGTACGGCGGCACGACCAGATTCGTCGGCGCCGGAACGCCCTTGTAGACGCGGCCTGCGAAATCGAACTTCGATCCATGGCAAGGACAGTAAAAGCCGCCGAGCCAGTCCGCACCCATCTCGGCCTTGTCCGCTGCGGTCTTTTCCTTCGGCGAGCAGCCGAGGTGCGTGCAAACGCCGACCACCACCATCACGTCTTCCTTGATCGAGCGGAATTCGTTCTTCGCGTAGGGCGGCTGCTGTGGCTCCTCTGATTTCGGGTCCGCAACCTTCGAATCCGACTCGCGGATGCTCTCCAGCATCCCCTTGCTGCGCTTGAACACCCACACGGGCTGACCGCGCCATTCGAAAATAC
Organism: Betaproteobacteria bacterium; assembly: GCA_022340705.1. GTDB lineage: Bacteria > Pseudomonadota > Gammaproteobacteria > Burkholderiales > SG8-39 > SG8-39. The sequence goes on along the minus strand of JAJDNJ010000158.1, from coordinate 762 downwards.
CCAGCTCGCCGGGCGCCAGCTTGGAGATGTCGACCTCGATGGGCGCGCCCGCCGCTTTCGCGCGCTCGGACGGAAACCAGCTGGCGACGAACGGTACGGCTGCGCCGGCGCCGGCCGCGCCACCGACAACCGCGGTCGCGACGATCAGGTTGCGCCGCTTCGCATCGGGCTTTTTGGCGTCACTCATTGGATTGGTGATGGGCTGGGATGTGGACGAAAGCCCGCGATTATAGTGAGGCGACGCCGCAAAGTCCAACTTTTCGCGGCTAACCCTATGAACCCATTGAGCTTTTCCGGCCCCCGGAAAATGCCCGCCACGCCCGCCGCCCGCGCGTTGCGCGCGCAAGCCCTATGGTAGATTGCTTGTGCAGTGCGAAGCCGGCGCCCGCCGCGCGCTGCGTATTCGATGCATCGCCTTTGGCTCATCTTCGCGCAGACCACAACGATCGCGGTCGCGGTCCTGTTCGTTGTCTCGACCTTCCATCCCGAGTGGCTGCCCGAGCGCGCGCCGCAGCCCTCGGCGGGCCCGCCGGTGGCCGTCGTGCAGCAGGCGCAACCGAGCGCAAGCGGAAGCACCGACGCGCGCAGTTCGCTGCATGTCGCCGTCGAGCGCGCGACGCCGTCGGTGGTCAACGTGTTTACCTCCAAGGAGGTGCGTACGCCGCGCAGCCCGCTGCTCGACGATCCGCTGTTTCGCCGCTTTTTCGGCGATCCCGGCGGCGGCGAAGCGCAGCGCGCCAACAGCCTGGGCTCGGGCGTGAT
>JAJDNJ010000149.1 GCA_022340705.1 Betaproteobacteria bacterium | reverse complement strand
CTGGCCGAAACGAAGGACGGCCATTGGGTCGATGCCGGACAGATGGTCTGGAAGGACGGCTCCGGCATGTGCTGGAAGGCGGGTTACTGGACACCCGCGATGGCAATCGAGGAATGCGACCCCGATCTGATGAAAAAGCCGATGCGCGCGGCGGCACCTGCGCCGGCGCCGAAGCCGAAGGCCAAGACGCTGACCATCACGTCAACGCAGCTCTTCGCATTCAACAAGTCGACGCTTTCGAACGAAGCGAAATCGCGCCTCGATCGGGAGGTGCTCGGCCGCCTCGACGAATTTGCCACCATCCAGTTCATCAACGTCTACGGCCACACCGACCGGATCGGGTCTGCGCAGTACAACCAGAAACTGTCCGAGCGGCGCGCGGAGGCGGTGAAGTCCTACCTGGTGTCGAAAGGCGTGCGGACCTCGCAGATCGAGACCTACGGCTACGGCAAGACCTCGCCGGTCAAGAGCTGCCCGGCCAATTTGAGCCGCAAGGCGCTGATCGACTGCCTGGCGCCGAACCGGCGCGTGGTCGTCGAGGCGAAGGGCATGCCGAAGAACTGAGGCTGCCTCGAGCGACGCATTGCGTGGAAGGCCCCGTGCAAGCGGGGCCTTTTCATTTGTGGCCGAACCGACCCTGATCCTGCCGCGTTGGATTGTCCCGATCGAGCCTGAAGGCGTGGTGCTCGAGGGGCAGGCCGTGGTGCTGCGCGAGGCGCGTATCGAGGCGGTGCTCGAGGCGCAGGAGGCCTGCGCGCGCTACGCCGATGCCGAGCGCGTCGAACTGCCGGAGCACGCGCTGCTGCCCGGACTGGTGAACGCGCACACGCATGCGGCGATGACGCTGATGCGCGGGCTCGCCGACGATCTGCCGCTGATGCGCTGGCTGAACGAGCATATCTGGCCGGTCGAGATGCGCCACGTCACGCCGGAGTTCGTGCGCGACGGCACGCTGATCGCCTGCGCGGAGATGCTGCGCGGCGGGATCACCTGCTTCAACGACATGTACTTCTACCCGGAAGCCGCGCTCGAGGCCGCGCAGAGCGCCGGCATGCGCTCGGTGATGGGCATGATCGTGGTCGATTTCCCGACGGCCTACGCGTCCGATCCGGACGACTATCTGCAGAAAGGGCTCGCATTGCGCGATCGCTACCGCGACGAGCCGCTCGCGTCGTTCTGCCTCGCGCCGCACGCGCCCTACACCGTGTCCGACGATGCCTTGCGCAAGGTCGCCATGCTCGCCGGCGAGCTCGATGTTCCGGTGCACATCCATGTGCACGAGACCGATGAGGAAGTCGAGCGCTCGGTCGCCACGCACGGCGTGCGCCCGCTCGAGCGACTGCGCCGCCTCGGGCTGCTCGGACCCAATTTGATTGCGGTCCACGCGGTACACCTGACCGAGGACGAGATTTTGTTGCTTTTCCACCACAACGCTTCGGTGGTTCACTGCCCATCTTCGAACCTCAAGCTGGCGAGCGGATTTGCGCCGCTCGCGGCGCTGGTTGGCCAGGGGGTCAACGTGGCACTGGGCACCGATGGAGCCGCCAGCAACAACCGTCTGGACCTGTTCGGCGAGATGCGTCTGGCGGCACTTCTGGCCAAGGCGGTTGCCAGAAATGCTGAGGCAATACCGGCGCATAGCGCGCTTCGGGCCGCGACCTTGGGCGGCGCGACGGCGCTCGGACTCGAGGCCCGGATCGGTTCGATCGTCGCAGGCAAGGACGCCGATCTCACGGCGGTACGCATCGCCGGACCCGAGCTCTCGCCCTGTTATGACCCCGTCTCCCATCTCGTTTATGCTGCGGGACGGGAACATGTCAGCGACGTGTGGGTGCGCGGGCAGCGGCTATTGGAGGCTGGGGCCCTGCGCGATTCCTTGACCACGGGGTTGGAATCGCGCTGTGACTTATGGCAGAATTTGATCAAGCGTGGCCCAGGGTCTTGAAACATCGGAATTTTTGGGTCATTCAATAAAGTCTGCTCAGAGAGGAATTGGCATGAACAAGAAGATGTGGCTGTCGTTTATTGCGGCTGCGGGCCTCGCGCTCTCGGCGGCGTCTTTCCACGTTGCAGCGCAATCGAAAGACGGCCATTGGACCGACGCCGCGGATATGGTCTGGAAGGATGGCTCCGGGATGTGCTGGAAAGCGGGGTATTGGACGCCCGCAATGGCGATCGAGGAGTGCGATCCGGATCTGATGAAGAAGCCGATGGCGCCCAAGGAGCCCATGGCAAAGCCGCGTCCGCGTCCGGTCGCCAACAAGGTGACGCTGGCCGCCGACGTGCTGTTCGATTTCGACAAGTCGGTGATCAAGCCTGAAGGCCGTGCACGCCTCGACGATCTCGTCTCGAAGATGGGTGGCATCAACCTCGAAGTCGTGATCGCGATCGGTCATACCGACTCGATCGGCAGCGCAGCGTACAACCAGAAGCTGTCGGTACGCCGCGCAGAGTCCGTCAAGGCCTATCTCGTGTCCAAGGGGATTCCGGCAAACCGGATCTACACGGAAGGCAAGGGCGAGTCGCAGCCGGTCGCGAGCAACAAGACCAAGGAAGGTCGCGCGAAGAACCGTCGCGTCGAAATCGAAGTGATCGGTACGCGCAAGTAAGGCTTCGCCTCTCGAAAAAGCCCTGCCTTGGCAGGGCTTTTTTTTTGCCGAACGAACACGGCAGCTGAGGGACTAATCAGGGTGAGCTTCGAGCAGCCATTGAACGCCGATCCCGCGGAGCTGGAAAAATTCAGCCAGCTCGCGCACCGCTGGTGGGATCCGACCAGTGAGTTCCGGCCGCTGCACGAGATCAATCCGCTGCGCCTGGAGTGGATCGACCGGTTCGCGCGGCTCGCGGGAAAGACGCTGCTCGACGTCGGCTGCGGCGGCGGCATCCTCGCCGAGGCGGCTGCGCGCAAGGGTGCGCACGTCACTGGAATCGACCTCTCGGAGCGCGCGCTCAAGGTCGCCCAGCTGCATCTGCTCGAGAGCCGGCTGCCGGTGCACTACGCACTGAGCTCGCCGGAGGACTACGCACAGTCTCAGGCCGGCAGCTTCGATGTGGTCACCTGCATGGAAATGCTCGAGCACGTGCCCGACCCGGGGCGTACCGTGGCGGCCTGTGCGCGGTTGCTCAAGCCCGGCGGACAGGCGTTCTTCTCGACGATCAACCGCAATCCGAAGTCGTACCTGTTCGCGATCATCGGCGCCGAGTATGTCCTCAAGCTGCTGCCCAAGGGCACGCATGACTACGCGCGCTTCATCAAGCCCTCCGAGCTCGTCGCTTGGTGCCGCGCGGCCGATCTCGCGCCGCAGGAAATCAAGGGCATGACCTACAACCCGTTCACGCGCGCCTACCGCCTGGGCAGCGACTGCGACGTGAACTACCTGCTGCACTGTACGCTGGGCACGTGAGCGCGACGCAGGTCCGCGCGATGCTGTTCGATTTCGACGGCACGCTCGCAGACACCGCCGCGGATCTGTGCACCGCGGTGAACGTCCTGCGCGCCGAGCGGGGCCTCGACGCACTGCCGCTCGCGCATGCGCGCCCGCATGCCTCGAGCGGCGCGCGCGGGCTGCTGCACGCCGCGTTCGGAATGACGCCGGAGCATCCCGAATACGACGCGATGCGTGAAGCCTTCCTGCGCCATTACGCCGACTGCCTGAGCGGACAGACCGAGCTCTTCCCGGGAATGACCGAGCTTCTCGAGCAGCTGGCGGCACGCGGCATCGCCTGGGGCATCGTCACCAACAAGGCGACGCGCTTCACCGAGAAAATCGTCGCCGCGCTCGAGCTGTCGCCCGACTGCGTCGTCTGCGGCGACACCACGCCGCATACCAAGCCCCACCCTGCCCCGCTGCTGCACGCGGCGCAGGCGCTGTCGCTCGCGCCGTCCGACTGCTGGTACGTGGGCGACGATCTGCGCGATGTTCAGGCGGCGCGTGCAGCCGGCATGCGCGCGATCGCGGTTGAGTACGGCTACCACGGCACCGAGAACGGCGGGCCGCAGAGCTGGAATGCCGACGCGGTGATCGCGCACCCGCTCGATCTGCTCGCGCAGCTCGAGGCTTGATTTCCGGGCGCTCGACCCGATATGAGACAATGCGTCGGTTGTGACGCATTGTGATTTGTGACTTGTGACTGGGGGCGACCTGGCTTCGACGTGGGTCGCGAAGCAGATCAGGGCATGCCGAGGACCAGTTCCCTCGTAAATCCAGCTGGAAACACATAAACGCCAACGACGAGCGTTACGCTCTAGCCGCCTAACACCGGCTAGACGCTGCACTAGCTTGCTGATGGGCTAGGCCCTCGAAAGAGGGTGCAGCGTCATTTACATCAGCCTCTCTGCGCGGTTTGGCCGCTTGGCCGCGCGGATCCGTCGAAGCGGCTGGCTGAGCGTCAGCCCGCCCGCCGGCGGGCGCGAGGCGAGAATCAAACGGCGAGGCTAAGCATGTAGTCCTGACTGTAGAGGGCTTGCGGACGCGGGTTCGATTCCCGCCGCCTCCACCAATTTTTACTGGTTCGATCGAATAGTTCCGGTGCGACAGGCCGCTTGCGACGCGGCCTTTTCTTTGTCTGCGGCCGTTCAGTGTCATTACCGTCATCGTAGTTCGGATGAAACCGCTCAAGCCTGGAGCCCGCGCCATGGATGCACCGATGTGCTTCCGGCACAGTGAGGTCGCTCGGTCTCGGGCCAGGCCTGTCGAGACCTGAATGTGCCCGTCGCGTTGACGCTATCCCGCTCGTGGAATGGCACGGCACCCATGGACTTTTCAGATAGCAGGAGAATCAGATGATCGACCCGCTGTTGCTCACTGCCACGCGCATTCTCACCTTTGAGCAGCAACGCCCGTTGACCAATGCCAGCGGCTTCTTTTTCGAGCGCGACAAGCGGCTGTTTCTCGTGACGAGCCGGCACGTACTGGTCGACGAACCGACCGCGCACTACCCGGATCGTCTCGAGATCGAACTGCACATCGATCCGGACAACTTGGCCAGCTCCACGGGCTTCTCGGTTCCTTTGTACCGGGACGGCAAGAGTGCCTGGCGCCAGGGCCTCGACACCGCCGGGGGAATCGACGTTGCGGTGATCGAAATAGAGCGCTCCGCACTTCCCGACACGGTCGTCTATCGTGCCTTCACGCCTGATCACCTGCACCGCCCGTCCGACCTGGTCGAGGTCGGCGCCCCTTTACTGATTGTCGGATTCCCACTGGGCTTCCACGATGCGTTGCACCACATGCCCGTTGTGCGCCATGCAATCGTCGCCTCTTCGTTCGGTCTTCGCTTCCAGGGTCAGGGCTATTTCCTCACCGATGCGCGCACCCATCGAGGAACCAGCGGCTCGCCTGTCGTGATGCGCATATCAGAGAACAGGCCGAATCTCGGCGACTTGCCGTGGACGCTTCTCGGTGTGCACTCGGCGCGGCTCGATCTGGGTAGCCGCGATTCGTTGCTTGACGAAGCGCTCGGGCTGAACTGCGCGTGGTATGCGGACATCATAATGACGCTGACTGCTTGATGAGACTCATCGACAGCGCAAAACTGGGTATCTTCTCGGCATCAGCCGTTTCCGCGCTGGCGGGACTTGCACTGTTGGTCTGGGCGACTGCAGGTAGGGCGATAGTCCCCGCCTCCTCCAAAATTCCGGCGCTACTTCGATAGGCCGAGCGCCTTTCCGTTGCCCTGCCCGCCTGCATGCGACGATGGGCCCGCTGCGGCACCCGACGCGCTGACGATTCCGCTGCCACCGCCGCGCGAAAGGCCGTGCCCGACACCTGAACCTGCGCCGCCGCCTGCCGTGACGATTCCCTGCCCGCGCGGCGCGGACGCCCCGCCGCCCGCCGTTGTCACGTGACTCGCGCTGCGGCCATGCTGAGCGCCCGAGGCCGCGCCACCACCTGCCGTCACGATTCCGTGGCCGCGTGCCGTCGACGCGCCGTTGCCCGCGTTCGTCACATGATTCGCACCGCGTCCGTGTTGCGCGCCTGAAACCACGCCTGCCGCGGTGCTCACCCCGCCCGTCGTCGATTCCGTCTTGGTCTGAACCGCGGGCAGCGTCGCGACG
>JAJDNJ010000140.1 GCA_022340705.1 Betaproteobacteria bacterium | reverse complement strand
CGAGCGAGCTGATGTTCTCGCCGCCCGAGATGATGATGTCCTTAGAACGGTCCTTGATCTTGATGTAGCCATCGGGCTGCTTGACCGCCAGATCGCCCGAGTGGAACCAGCCCCCGCGGAAGGCGTCCTGCGTGGCCTTCTGGTTTTTCAGGTAGCCCTTCATCGTGATGTTGCCGCGGAACATGATCTCGCCCATCGTCGCGCCGTCGGCCGGCACCGGAGTCATCGTGTCCGGGTCCATCACGTCGAGCCCCTCCTCGACGGTATAGCGCACCCCCTGGCGGCCGTTCAGGCGCACCTGCTCCTCGAGCGGCAGCGTCGACCAACCTGGCTGTTTGGCGCAGACGCTCGCGGGCCCGTAGGTTTCGGTCAGGCCGTAGATATGGGTGATCGCGAATCCCATTTTCTCCATGCCCTCGATGATCGCCGCGGGCGGCGCAGCCCCCGCGACGAGGCAGCTCACCTTGTGGTCGATGCCCTGCTTCATCGCCTCGGGCGCGTTGATCAGCGTCTGGTGCACGATCGGCGCGCCGCAGTAGTGCGTGACGCGGTGCAGCTTGATGAGGCGAAAGATCTCGCCCGCGTCGACCTTGCGCAAACAGATATTGGTGCCGGCGTTCGCCGCCATGGTCCACGGAAAGCACCAGCCGTTGCAATGGAACATCGGCAGCGTCCAGAGGTAGACCGAATGCTGCGGCATTCCCCAGACGAGAATATTGCCGACGCCGTTCAGGTAGGCGCCGCGGTGATGGTAGACGACGCCCTTCGGGTTGCCGGTCGTGCCCGAGGTGTAGTTGAGCGAGATCGCCTGCCACTCGTCGGCCGGCCAGGACCAGTCCCAGTCCGCGTCGCCCTCGGCGAGCAGCGCCTCGTAGCTTCGGCTGCCGAGTGTCTCGCCCGGACCGTCGTACAGCGGATCGTCGACCTCGATCACCTCGATCGGTCGGCCGAGCTTGGCGATGGCCGGAGCGATCGTCGCGGAGAATTCGCGGTCGGTCAGCAGAAGCTTCGCGCCACCATGCTCGAGCATGAACGCGATCGCGTTGGCATCGAGCCGTGTATTGAGGGTGTTGAGCACCGCGCCGGTCATCGGCACGCCGAAGTGCGCCTCATACATTGCCGGCACGTTCGGCAGCATCGTCGCCACCGTGTCGCCTACGCCGATGCCGCGTCGCGCGAGTGCCGACCCGAGACGTCGCGCACGGGCGTAGGTCTCCTGCCAGGTCAGGCGCCTGTCACCGTGAATCACCGCCACCTGCTGCGGGTAGACGGCCGCCGCGCGCTCGATGAACGACAGCGGTGTGAGCGGCGCATAATTTGCCGGGTTCTTGTCGAGGTCCTGTTCGTAGGGGTTTGCGGTCCGCGTCATGGTGTGCGCTGCAGGTCGCGTGCGATCGCTCGGTAGTATAGCCTCGGCGGACGCGAAGATGAGACCGTTCAAGACGCTTCCCGGGGCGCTGTACCGCGCGCTCGGCCACTATCCCACGCGGCTGCGCGGCAAGCGCCTGCGGGTCGACCCGAACCATTGGCGATTCTGGCGCAAGGCAGCGCGCGGACACTGGGAGCCCGAGACGCTGGCGATTGTCGAGGCGGATCTCGGACTCGACATGGTGTTCTGCGACATCGGTGCCTGGATCGGGCCGATTACCCTGCTCGCCGCGCGCCGCTGCCAATGGGTCTACTGTTTCGAGCCCGACTCGACCGCCTACGCCGAGCTGCTCGGCAATCTGCGCCGCAATCGGATCGAGAACGCGACCCCGTTCAACATTGCCCTCGGCGCGCGCGAAGGTCTACGCATGCTGACGAGCTTCGGTGGCATGGCGGGCGACAGCCGCACGAGCTTTCTGGCCGCGCACGATGACGCGAGCCGCGTGCGGGCCCTGTGCCTGACCTGGGATCACTGGCTCAGGCTCGCGCAACCGGAGCGCATCGATCTCGTCAAGATCGACATCGAGGGCGGCGAATTCGAGCTGTTGCCGAGCATGGCCGCCTACCTTGCCGAGCGGCGTCCCCGGCTGCTGCTTTCGACGCACGCGCCCTACCTCGCGCCCTCCGAGCGCGCCGCCGCGATGGACACTCTGCTCGGCGCCCTCGCGACCTACCGCAACTGCTTCGACGAACGGCGCAGGCCGCTGCGCCTCGACGCGCTGCGCGCGCCGGACGCAACCGAACGTTTCCGCACCTTCTACTTCACGGATTGAAGCGACGCCAGAGCGCGCCGCCCTTGGACAGCTCGGCGAGGCCTTCGAGATAGGCTTCGTGCGCGGCAACCTCTTCGGGTTTCGCTCGCAGCACGCGCAGTCCGGAGGCGTCGACCTTTGCGTCCGACTCCTGCCGCGACTCCGGCGCGTCGAGGTCCATCATCAAGCTTTCCTGTCCGCGTGTCATCGCGAGGTAGACCTCGGCGAGCAGCTCCGCGTCGAGCAGCGCGCCGTGCAGTCTGCGGTGCGCGTTGTCGATCGCGTAGCGCTCGCAGAGCGCATCGAGCGAATTTCGCTTGCCCGGATGCAGCTCGCGCGCCAGCGCCAGCGTATCGATCACCCCGGCGACCTGTTCGCCGAGCGGGGCCAGCTTTGCGAGCGCCAGCTCCTGATTGAGAAATTCGAGGTCGAACTCCGCGTTATGGATGATCAGCTCGGCCTCGCGCACATAGTCGAGAAAATCGCCCGCGACATCCGCGAAGCGCGGCTTGTCGGCGAGGAATTCGCGCGTGAGCCCGTGCACCTTTGCCGCGCCTTCCTCGATGTCGCGCTCCGGGTTCAGGTACGCATGGAAATGGCGGTCGGTTACCCGGCGGTTGCGGATCTCAATGCAGCCGATCTCGATCACGCGGTCGCCGAGCCGCGCGTTCAGGCCGGTCGTCTCGGTGTCGAGCACGATCTGGCGCACCGCCATTCAGCCCGCCTCCTGCTCGTCCACGCCCAGATTGGCGAGCGCGTCCGCGCGCTCGTTGCCGTCGTGCCCGGCGTGCCCCTTGACCCAATGCCAGCTCACCGCGTGGCGCGCGGCGAGCGCATCGAGCTGCTGCCAGAGGTCGATGTTCTTGACCGGCTTCTTGTCGGCGGTGCGCCATCCGCGGCGCTTCCAGTCATGGATCCATTGCGTGATGCCCTTCTGGACGTACTGCGAGTCCGTGTAGAGCCGTACCCGGCAAGGTCTCTTCAGCGCTTCGAGGCCACGGATCACCGCCGTCAGCTCCATCCGATTGTTGGTCGTGGACGCCTCGCCCCCGTGCAGGCTGCGCTCGCGCCCCCCGGCGCGCAGCAGCACGCCCCAGCCGCCCGGCCCCGGATTGCCGCGGCAGGCACCATCGGCGTACATCTCGACATCATCGGCCGCCATCGAGCGAGCGTTGAGGCTTCATGGCGGTGCGCGTCGTTTGGCTGTTGCGCTGCGGAATCGCCGCGAGCGCCCTGCGCCGCGCCCGCTCGCGGCGCCAGGCCGGCGTCACCAGACGCATGCCGTGCACGCGCTTCACCGCGCGCACAACGTATACCGCTCCGACGATCGGCCACCAGCGGTCGCCCACCGCCTCGAGGAAGCGGCAGCGTTCGATCCAGCGCGCATTGTGAAAGGGCGGCGCGTAACGCCCGAAGCGCCCGCCGTTCAGTTCGAGCCCAAGGAGTCGCAGCCAGTCGCGCAGCTTGAAAAGCCCGATGAAGTTTGCGTCCCAGGGCGCCGGCGCGCGCTGTCCGGAAAAGCGCTCCCTCAAGCGCCACAGCGCCTGGCGCGCGCGCCATAGCGAGAGCGTGTTGAATCCGGAAATGACCACCTGCCCTTCCGGGCGCAGTACGCGCTCGATTTCGCGCAGCACGCCGTGCGGCTCGTTGTGCGTTTCGAGCGCGTGCGGCAGCACCAGCAGATCGAGGCTCTGCGAATCGAACGGCAGCTGAATCGGATCGGCCGCGACCTGCGCGCCGGTTTCGAGCGCGACCGAAAAGCGAAACGGGATCCTGTTCTGGCGCAGCATGTCGAACTCGGGCAGGCCGACCTGCGCCGCACGAAAGCCGAACACATCCTCGGTCGCGTGGTCGACTTGCGAGTGTTCCCACTCGAGCACGTAGCGACCCAGCGGCGTGCCGAACCATTCAGCAAGCGAGACCCGCTTGCCGTTATCGTTATACTTCGCCGCAGCGCCTGGCACGAAGGACTGTCGATCCATGTTCGAAGTCGTAATGGTCAACGCCGTCGACGACGCCAACACGTGAGCGATCTATTATCGCCCAGTCTCCTGCCGGCGCCGCGCGAGGCGCGCCGCGCAGGCTGGGCACGCATGCGACAGGCCGCGTGCACGCAAATCGGGCTCGTCGCACTGCTGCTCCTCAGCGCCTGTGCCGCGCCGGGCGACGGAACGGACGGCGGACCGCGGCCCGGCTCTCCCGCGTTTCCCGGGATCGACGAGACCGTGCGGATGCGCCCGCTCGATTCGACGCGCCTGCCGCCGTTCGACGGCGAACACCAGGTCGTTGAGGACGGGCCGAGCCCGAAAGCAAGCATCGATCGCACCGTGCCGGCGGATGATCTCTGGCAGCGCGTGCGCTACGGATTCGGCATGCCCGATCTGGACAGCCCTCTGGTGGCGGAAAAAACGGCGTGGTATGCCGCGCGCCCGGATTATCTGCAGCGCACCCTCGAACGCGGGCGCAAGTACCTGTATCACATCGTCGACGAGCTCGAACGTCGCGGCATGCCGACCGAGATCGCTCTGCTGCCGATGGTGGAGAGCTCCTACAACCCGATGGCCTATTCGCATGCCCACGCATCGGGCTTGTGGCAATTCATCCCCACCACGGGCAAACGCTACAGCCTGGAGCAGAACTGGTGGTACGACGCGCGGCGCGACATCGTGGCCTCGACCAGCGCGGCGCTTGACTACCTGACCGATCTCTACGAGATCTACGGCGACTGGTACCTGACGCTGGCGGCGTACAACTGGGGCGATGGCGCGGTGACCCGCGCACTGCAGAAGAATGCGGCCCAGGGCAAGCCGACCGATTATGCCAGCCTGCCAATGCCGGACGAAACGCGCAACTACGTGCCGAAGCTGCAGGCTCTGAAAAACATCATCTCGAACCCGAAGCCCTTCGGCATCGTCCTCGATCCGATCCCAAACCGCCCGTACTTTGCGACCGTCGCGCGTAGCGCGGACATCGACGTGCAGCTCGCCGCCAGGCTCGCCGAGATGCCGGTCGAGGATTTCATCGAGCTCAACCCGGGACTCAACCGTCCGCTGCTGCGCGCCGACGTGACCCCGCGCCTCGTGCTTCCGACTGACCGCGTCGAGCGATTCCACGCCAATCTCTCGCGCCACGATGGCGCCACAGCCGTGCACTGGAAGGTGTATCACCCGCAGCGCGGTGAGTCGCTCGTCGCAGTGGCGAAACAGTTCAAGGTCCCGGTCGCCCGTCTCAGGACCGTCAACGGCCTGCCCGCGCGTGCACGCCAGGCGCCATCGCTGCTGGTGGTCCCGCTCAACGGTGCCGTGCTCGATCCCGAAAAGCTGCCGATCATGTATGCGCCGCCGCTGCCCGGCGCCGGCCGCTATCACATCGTGCGCAAGGGCGACACGCTCTGGGGCATCGCACGCCGCTACGACCTGTCGGTCAAGGACCTGCGCCAATGGAACCGCAACGTGCGCGTGCTGCGCCCCGGACAGAGGATCGAGCTCAGCGGCTACGCCTACGCACGCTCCGACCGCGCGCGCCTCTCACGCGCGCAGGCGAAAAAGAAAAGCCGCTAATATTCATGCGCTTATCTGCACCGCAGCCCAGCTCAACCAAATTCTCAAGAACCGGGCAAAAGCGCTTACTGCGACAGGAATCTTTTCATAGAATGGCTCCCATGCGCCGGGTCCTGCGCAATGCCGTACTCGCCTGCATCGTTCTCGGCACGCTCTGTGCCGTGCCGGCGCGTGCCTTCGATCCGATCACCATGTTCCTGTTCGGCATGGCGCGCGAGATCATGTACGAGGCGTTCCAGAACAGCATCAAGCCGCGCGAGCCCAGCCAGGAACCGCTGCCCGAGGTCTATCCGGGGACGATGGTCGAGCCGCGCAAGCTGCGCGAGCTGATCGATCAAAGCTTCTTCTACCTTTCCGAGCGACGGCGCGAGGAGATTTTCCTGGCGTTTCACGAGGAGCTGATCAAACCCAAGAACGCCCTGGTGCGCGCCTCGATGATCCAGTACTTCACCGAGCGCGCCTACGCGGTGCGCAGCGCGATCGATCGGCTGTCGAAGCTCACCGAGCCGGAAATGCGCGCGGTGACGGCGCAGTTCGTTACGCAAGTGCGCGGAATGTCGGTTGATGAGCGCGCGCAGCTGCGCAAGGTGCTCGACGAGAACCTGCTCCCGGTGCCACCCGACCTCAACCGCATGCTGAGCGTCGCGGTCGCCGAGATCCCGCAGCCGCCGCCCGCGCAGACCGCGCAAACGCCGCAGGCGAGCGAAAAAGCCAAGACGGAGGCGCCGGCGCAAGGTGCGGCGAAGCTGCGCGGTGGGCGACCGGTCGCCTTCGACGCACTCAGCGTGATGCCGGGGGCGCCGGCGCAAGCCGCGCAGGGTCCGACCCCCGCCGCCGCGGCGCAGCGCGAGGCGCGGGCCGCCACGGGGCCGCTGGTCCGCTAGGCCCGACATTTAATCCATCTCAAATCCCGTCTGCCACCCTCGCCTAGCATGGGCGCATCGTCCCGGACGGAGGGATCGTGTTCCAGATCAGAATCCATGGCCGCGGTGGCCAAGGCGTGGTCACCGCGGCCGAAACGCTCTCGGTCGCCGCGTTTCTAGAGGATCGCTACGCGCAAGCCTTTCCGAGCTTCGGCTCGGAGCGCACCGGTGCTCCGGTGGTCGCGTTCTGCCGGATCGACACGCGCGAAATCCGCCTGCGCGAGCCGGTGCTCAACCCGGATGCGCTCATCATTCAGGATCCCACCCTCCTGCACCAGGTCGACATGTTCTCCGGGCTCGTGCCCGATGGCTACATCCTCATCAACACCACGCGTTCCTTCGACGCGCTGGGCGTTGGCGAGTTCGTGCGCGGGTTCCACGCCGAGCATCTGTGCACAGTTCCCGCCACCGAGTTCGCGCTCAAGCACGTCGGCCGTCCGGTGCCGAATGCCGCGCTGCTCGGCGGCTTCGCCGCGGCCACCGGACAGGTGTCGATCGAGTCCGTGGCGCAGGCGCTGCGCGAAAAATTCTCCGGCGCGATCGCCGAAGGGAATGTCGCAGCGGCGCGCGAGGCCTATGATTTCGTCCAACGGGAGATTCGAGAGGCGTCGCATGCTAAAGCAGATTGAAGGCTCACGCGCGGTGGCGGAGGCGGTGGCCTTGTGTCGCCCTGAGGTGATCTGCGCCTACCCGATCTCGCCGCAGACCCACATCGTCGAAGGCCTCGGCGAGATGGTAAAACGCGGCGCGCTCGCGCCCTGCGAGTTCATCAACGTCGAGTCAGAGTTTGCGGCGATGTCGGTCGCGATCGGCGCCTCGGCCGCAGGTGCGCGCGCCTACACCGCGACGGCGAGTCAGGGGCTGCTGTTCATGGCCGAGGCGGTGTTCAACGCCTCGGGCCTCGGCCTGCCGATCGTCATGACGGTCGCGAATCGCGCCATCGGCGCACCGATCAACATCTGGAACGATCACACGGACGCGATGAGCCAGCGCGACTGCGGCTGGATCCAGCTGTTCGCGGAGACGAACCAGGAGGCGCTCGATCTGCACATTCAGGCCTTCCGGCTCGGCGAAGAACTTTCCTTGCCGGTGATGGTGTGCATGGACGGATTCATCCTGACGCACGCCTACGAGCGTGTCGACATGCCGACCCAGGCCCAGGTCGATGCCTATCTGCCGCCCTACGTACCACGCCAGAGCCTCGATCCAGCGGAACCCGTATCGATCGGCGCAATGGTCGGGCCCGAAGCTTTCATGGAAGTGCGCTACCTGGCGCACGTCAAGCAGATGCGCGCGCTCGAGCTGATCCCCGGCTGGGCCGAGGAATTCCGCCGCGCTTTCGGTCGCGATTCCGGCGGGCTGCTGCACAGCTACCGGACCGAGGACGCCGAGCTGGTCATCGTCGCGCTCGGCTCGGTGCTCGGCACGATCAAGGACACGGTAGACGCGATGCGCGAGCGCGGCGTCCGGATCGGCGTGCTGGGCATCACCTGCTTCCGGCCCTGGCCGCAGGAGGCGGTGCGCGCGGCGCTGGCACAGGCCAAGCAGGTCCTGGTGCTGGAAAAGAGCCTGGCGGTGGGACTGGGAGGCATCGTGTCGAACAACGTGCGCACCTCGTACGCCGGCGCCGCGCAGGCGGTGCGCACGGTGATCGCCGGGCTCGGTGGGCGTCCGATCTCGCGCGCTTCGCTCGAGCGCGTTTTTGCGCAGGCGCTCGATGGAACGCTCGACCCAGTGACTTTTCTGGACCTCGACCGCGGGCTCGTCGAGCGCGCCCTCGCGCGCGAACGCGAGGCGCGCCGCTCGGGCCCGATCGCCGAGAACATCCTGCGCGACCTTGGCGTGGTCGGCGCGCGCATCAGCTGAGGAGCGCCCACGATGTCCTATCAGCCCGTCAAGTTCTACCAGACCGGGACCTTCACGGTCGGCAACCGTCTGCTGCCGCCCGATGTGCGCACCGTGCAGTCGACCCAGCGACGCACCAACTCGCTCAATTCCGGCCATCGCGCCTGTCAGGGTTGCGGCGAGGCGCTCGGTGCGCGCTTCGCGATGGACGCCGCCATGGAGGCGAGCGAGCGCAAGCTGATCGCGGCCAACGCGACCGGCTGCCTGGAGGTGTTTTCCACGCCCTATCCGGAGACCTCCTGGCAGATTC
This sequence comes from Betaproteobacteria bacterium, assembly GCA_022340705.1. Lineage (GTDB taxonomy): Bacteria > Pseudomonadota > Gammaproteobacteria > Burkholderiales > SG8-39 > SG8-39. The sequence continues at coordinate 2,873 of JAJDNJ010000140.1, read as the reverse complement.
CCTGGATCCACTCGGTGTTCGGCAATACGGCGGCGGTGGCGACCGGGATCGCGGCCGCGCTCAAGGTGAAGGGCCGGACCGACGTGCGGGTCGTGGCCCAAGGCGGCGACGGCGGCACGACCGACATCGGCTTTGGCTGCCTGTCGGGCATGTTCGAGCGCAACGACGACGTGCTGTTCATCTGCTACGACAACGAGGCCTACATGAACACCGGGGTGCAGCGCTCCTCGGCGACACCGGCGGCGGCGCGTACGGCGACCACGATGGCGGTGGGCTCGGAGCCCGGCAATGTCTTTGGCCAAGGCAAGAATGTCCCTGCGATCGCGATGGCGCACGAGATTCCCTACGTCGCGACCGCGACGGTGGCCGATCTGCACGACCTTGAAGCCAAGGTAAAGACCGCGATGGGCATGCGCGGCGCACGCTACATCCACATCCTTGTGCCCTGCCCGCTGGGCTGGGGCCATGCCTCGCATGACACCATCCGCATCGCGCGCCTGGCGAAAGAGACCGGACTGTTTCCGGTGTTCGAGGCAGCGCATGGCGAGCTGACCTCGGTCTCGCGCATCCGCCATCAGCATGCGGTCGAGGACTACCTGCGCCCGCAGAAACGCTTTGCTCACCTGTTCGGCGACCCGCCCCGGCGCGATGTCATCGATCATTTGCAGGCCCTGGCCGACCGCAATATTCGGCGCTACGGACTGCTCGACGCGAAGGAGAGCGTCTGATGCGCAAGCCCTTCGCGATCACGCTCGACCCGGGCTCGAGCCTGGCAAACCACACCGGGTCGTGGCGCACGATGCGCCCGGTTTACGTGGACCGGCTGCCACCCTGCAACAACGCCTGCCCGGCGGGCGAGAACATCCAGGCCTGGCTGTACCACGCGGAATCCGGCGACTACGAGGCCGCCTGGCGGATGCTGACAGAAAACAATCCGCTGCCCGCAATCATGGGGCGCGTCTGCTACCACCCTTGCGAATCGGCCTGCAATCGCGCAGAGCTCGACTCCGCGGTTGGCATCAATTCGGTCGAGCGCTTCCTCGGCGACGAGGCGCTGCGCCGGGGCTGGCAGTTCGTCGCGCCGGCGCGAGCCTCGGGCAAGCGCGTGCTGATCGTCGGTGCCGGGCCCTCGGGTCTGTCGGCGGCCTACCATCTCGCACGGCTCGGACATTCGGTCACGATCCGCGAAGCAGGCCCCTTGGCCGGCGGCATGATGCGCTTCGGCATTCCGAAGTACCGCCTGCCACGCGACGTGCTCGACGCCGAGGTACAGCGCATCGTCGATCTGGGCGTGACGCTCGAATTGAGCAGCAAGGTCGACAATATCCTTGAGGCGATGCAACGCGGGCGCTTCGATGCCGCGTTTCTCGCGGTCGGCGCGCACATCGCCAAGCGCGCCTACATACCCGCCGGCTCTGCGGCACGCATCCTCGATGCGGTGTCGCTCCTGCGCAGCATGGAAGGCGAGGACAAACCGTTGCTCGGTCGGCGTGTGGTGATCTACGGCGGCGGCAATACCGCGGTCGACGTGGCGCGCACCGCCAAGCGCCTCGGTGCGACCGATTCGATCATCGTCTACCGCCGCACGCGCGAGCGCATGCCGGCGCACGACTCCGAGCTCGAGGAGGCGCTGCAGGAGGGGGTGCTGGTCAAGTGGCTGTCGACGATCCGCCGCGCGGACGAGTCGTCGCTGACCGTCGAGAAGATGGTCCTCGACGAAAAGGGCAATCCGCAGCCCACCGGCGAGGTCGAGACGCTCGAAGCCGACTCGCTGGTGCTCGCGCTCGGCCAGGAAGTCGACCTGTCGCTGCTCGATCGCGTGCCCGGTCTCGAGGTCCAGGACGGAACGGTCAAGGTGGGCACGGACATGATGACTGGCTATGAGGGAATCTTCGCCGGGGGCGACATGGTGCCGGCCGAGCGCACGGTGACCGTGGCGGTGGGACACGGCAAAAAGGCCGCGCGCAACATCGATGCCTGGCTGCGTGGTGGACGCTACGAACCCGCGCCGAAGCACGCGCTCGCGAGCATCGACAAGCTCAACACCTGGTACTACTCGGATGCGCCGAAGACCATGCGTCCGGTGCTCGACCTCGTGCGGCGTCAGTCCACCTTCGAGGAGGTGCAAGGCGGTCTCGACGAGTCGAGCGCGCAGTTCGAGGCACGCCGCTGCCTGTCTTGCGGCAACTGCTTCGAATGCGACAACTGCTACGGCATGTGCCCGGACAATGCCGTCATCAAGCGCGGCCCGGGCAAGCGCTTCGAGTTCAACTACGACTACTGCAAGGGCTGCGGCGTGTGCGCCGCGGAATGCCCCTGCGGCGCCATCGAAATGGTGCCCGAGGAGATTTAGGGCCTTTCGCGTTTCAGCGCTTCAGGAGAATGCAGCGCACCGCGTGCGTCGGGCTCGCGGCGGTGGCGGGCGGATACGCGGCACGGCACTCCGCGCGCGCCTGCGGACAGCGCGGATGAAAGTGGCAGCCAACAGGGGGATTCGCGGGCGACGGCGGTTCGCCGCCCAGCCGGATGATCTCGCGCGCGCCGTCGACCTCGGGCACCGCCGAGAGTAGCGCCTGCGTGTAGGGGTGCCGCGGGCTGCGCAGGACCTCGTCAACCCTGCCCTGCTCGACGATGCGCCCGAGGTACATCACCGCGACCTCATGCGCCAGATACTCGACCACCGCGAGGTTGTGCGTGATGAACAGGTAGCCGATGCCCAGCTCGGTCTGCAGCTGCTTGAGGAGGTTGAGGATTTGCGCCTGGACGGAGACGTCGAGTGCGCTGGTCGGTTCGTCGCAGACGATGAGGCGCGGCTCGACGGCGAGTGCACGCGCGATCGCAATGCGCTGACGCTGGCCTCCGGAAAATTCGTG
>JAJDNJ010000139.1 GCA_022340705.1 Betaproteobacteria bacterium | reverse complement strand
GGGAGGCGGTGCAGCGTCTGCGGGCCGAAGACGACGTCGACGAACGGGGCGCGCTCGACGATCGCGGCCCCCTCCTGACTTGCGACACAGCCGCCGACGGCAACCACGAGGGCTGGGTTCGCACGCTTGAGCTGGCGTATGCGGCCCAGGTCGGCAAACACCTTCTCCTGGGCCTTCTCGCGGACCGAGCAGGTGTTGAACACGATGACGTCCGCGTCCTCGGCACGCTCGGTGCGCTGCAGGCCGTCGCTTGCCGCAAGGACGTCGGCCATGCGGTCCGAGTCGTACTCGTTCATCTGGCAGCCGAACGTGCGGATGTGGACCTTGCCGGCCGCGGGGACCTTTTCGGCGCTCACTTCTTTTCTTCGTCGGGTCGGGCGGCTTCCTCTGGGGTGAGGATCCAGACGCGGTGGATATGACCCTCGTGATCGAGCGTGTACTTGACCAACGATTCCGGCGGCAGCATGCCCGGCAGAACGATGCGGTTCGACGCATCGCGGATCTGAGCGCCGGAGCCCATCTGGATGCGCTCGCCATTCAGCTCGAACATCATGCCGCTGACGTGCGAAAGAACGCCGCGCTCGGCGCCCGAGGGGACGGTGCGCAGCTGCGCTGCCGCGGGCATCGACAGCAACAGCGCGCAGAGCGCCGCTGCGGCGAGCTTGACCGGCTTCGACCAGGACGGCATCAGGCCATGTCTTGCAGACATTTCATGGGCCGGATTGTACGCTCTGCGCCCCGCCGGCGTCGCCGCGGCCGCATGCGGTGGCGCGGGGAGAAAGGAAGTGGTGGCGAATCAGGGACTCGAACCCCGGACCCACGGATTATGATTCCGCTGCTCTAACCAGCTGAGCTAATTCGCCCCCGGGAAAGGGGACGGATTGTCCCTCTCGGTCGGGCTGTGGGTCAAGCCAGCGGCGCTGCGGCGCACCGCGCCTCGCTAGAATGCCGGCATGGACGTCGATATCGCCGTGATCGGTGCCGGGCTCGTCGGTCTCTGCTTTGCGCGTGCGTTACGCGATCTGTCGGTCGCGCTGCTCGCGCCCGAGGCACCGCAGCCCGCGCCGGCGAGCGACGCGCCGTTCGGTGCGCGCATTTACGCGATCAGTCCGGGCAACGTCGCCTTCCTGCGCGCGCTGCGTGTCTGGCAGCGCATCCCGGAAGCGCGTGTGGCGCCGGTGCATTCGATGCAGGTGCACGGCGACGACGGCCGTGCGCGGCTCGTGTTCGATGCCTACCGCGCCGGCGTCGATGCGCTCGCCTGGATCGTCGAGGACGCGGCGCTGCAGGCGGCTCTGTGGCAGGCGCTCGAGGATCGCGAGCACTGCGAGAAGCGCGTGGGCACGCAGTGCACCGCGCTCGATGTCGATGAACGGGGTGTTCGACTGCGGCTCCGCGATGGTGGGACATTCGCCGCACACCTGGTGGTCGGCGCCGACGGCGCACAATCGCCACTGCGCGCGATGGCCGGAATCGCGGTCCGTGCGCGCCCCTACGGCCAGAGCGCGGTCGTGGCAAACTTCGAATGCGAACGGCGCCACGACAACGTGGCACGCCAGTGGTTTCAAGGCGGCCCGATTCTCGCGCTGCTCCCCTTGCCCGGCGAGCGGGTCTCGATGGTGTGGTCGCTGCCCGAGCGTCGCGCCGAGGCGCTGCTCGGGAGCACGCCCGAGGCGCTGTGCCGCGAAGTCGAGCAGGCCTCGGGCAGCGTGCTTGGTACCCTGTCCCTCGTCGGCACACCGCGCGCGTTTCCCCTTCAGCGCCTGGCCGCACAGCGCCTCACGGCGAGCCGCCTCGTGCTGATCGGCGATGCGGCCCATGTGGTCCATCCGCTCGCCGGCCAAGGCGCCAATCTCGGCCTGCAGGACGCGCGCGTGCTGGCCGGCATATTGGCGGCGCGCGCGCCGGTCGAGGACATCGGCAGCGCGCGAATCCTACGGCGCTACGAGCGCGCCCGGGCGGAGCCTATCCTCGCGATGGATGCCGTCGTTAACGGCCTTTTCGGGCTGTTCCGGTCACCCGACCTCGGCGTTGGGCGTCTGCGCAATTTCGGATTGAACCTGACCGAGCGATTGCCGGTCGTAAAGAACCTGCTGATGCGCCAGGCGATGAGCTGAGGCGTGGCCTTTGGAGAACCCATGAAAAACCCTTTTCGTGTCGCCGTGCTGCTTGCGGCATGGTGCATGACCCTGTCGACCTCGGCAGCCGACGATGGCGCGGCGACCATACGCAAGGCAATCGCAAACAAGCTCGGCGGCGCGCGCATCGAGGCGATCCAGCCCAGCCCAATGCCAGGCCTCTGGGAGGTACAGCTCCGCGGCTCGGACGGCCCGCATATCATCTATACCGACGCCCAGGCGCACTACATCCTGTCCGGAAGCCTGTACGACGCGCGTGCCGATCGCAACCTCACCGAGGAGCGGCTGCAAAAGCTCTCCGCAATCAATTTCAATGAGCTTCCGCTGGACGATGCCGTAAAGGTCAAGCGCGGCAACGGCCGGCGCGTGCTCGCCATGTTTTCCGATCCGCACTGTCCTGCCTGCCAGCGTTTCGAGCAGGAGCTTGCGCAGATCGACGACGTCACGATCTACGTATTCATGTACCCGGTGATCCGTCCCGAGCTGGCCGATCATTCGCGCGCGGTGTGGTGCTCGCCGGATCGTGCGAAGGCCTGGCTCGATCTTGCGCTGCGCAAGCAGACGCCGACCGCGCCCACGAGCTGCGACACGCCGATCGAGAAGACGCTGCTGCTCGGACGCAAGCTCGGCGTGAACTCGACGCCGACGCTGTTCCTCGTTACCGGCGAGCGGCTGCGCGGCGGGCTGCCAGCCGATCGTCTCGCGGCCGCGCTCGACGAAACCGCGGGGGTCCGGAAAAACTGAGCCGCGTCAGGGTTGCGGGGGCGGCGCGCCGCGCGGCCACAGCAGCCACAGACGCCCCTGCTGGCGCATACGGCCGGCCAGCGCGCCCGCCTCGGGTCCGCTGCCCCAGTAAAAATCGGCGCGCACCGGACCGCGGATCGCCCCGCCCGTGTCGAGCGCGACCGTGAGGCGCTCGAGCGGCGCGTCGGACAGCGGTTCGGTTGTTGCCAGATAGATCGGTGCGCCGAGTGGAAGGAAGCGCCGGTCGACCGCGAGACTCGCGCCGGCGCGCAGCGGCACCCCGAGCGCGCCGATCGGGCCTTCGCCCACCGGCAGATCCGGCAGCACGCGAAAGAAGACGTAGCTGGGGTTGCTGTCGAGCGCGGCGCGCAGCTTTTCCGGGTGCGCCTGCGCCCAGTCCTGGATGCCCTGCATCGACGCCTGCTCGAGCGGCAGCTCGCCGCGCTCGACGAGATGACGCCCGAGGGATCGGTAGGGATGACCGTTCTGATCGGCATAGCCGAGCCGCATGCGCGTCCCGTCGTCGAACGCGATCTGTCCCGAGCCCTGGATCTGCAGGAAAAAGAGGGCCACCGGATCCGAAACCCAGGCGAGCACCGGGGCGTCGAAGCGGCCGTCGGCGTCCTCGATCTCGGCGCGCGAGTAGTACGGCACCAGCCGGCGGCCCTCGATGCGCCCGCGCAGGCGCCGATGCTTGAGATCGGGATACAGGCTCGCAAGGTCGACGACGATCATGTCGGACGGCACGCCGAACACGGGATAGCGGAAACGCGTGCCGCGCGTGCGGCTTCCGTCGAGCACCGGCTCGTAATACCCGGTGATCAGGCCCTCGCTCTGCCCTTCGGAAGACGAGATCGCGTACACGGTGAACGTCGATTCGAAAAAATCGCGTGCCGCGGCCTCGTCCGCAGGCAGCGCGCGGGCGGCCGCGCAGGCCTGGGTGAGCGCGCTCGTCGCGCGCAGGCGTGCGCAGCCGGCCACGAAAGCGCGCAGGGCCTCCGCGGTCCCGCTCGTCGCCCAGCCTGGAAGGTCCGCGAATTCGGCCGGCGCGTAGCGCGCGCGCACCGGCGGCGCTTGCTCCGGGCCTGGACACTTGGGGCAGGGGGCGCAGGCCGCGACCGCTAGAATCAGGGCGAGCGCGGACAGCCTCGAGCGCCGCGCCTTCACTCGCAACCCATTCGATCGGTCGCCGCGCTGCATGTGGGTCATTTTCCTCGAAATCGGTCTCGCGATCGGGCTTGCCGCGTTTATCCTGTGGTGGACCTGGCCGAAGAAACGCGAACCGGACGATGCGGGCGCGAAGACGGGTGAGGACGATGCCGAGCGCTGAGCGCGGGCGTCAGTGCAGCACGCGCGGCATCGACAGCGTGAACTCGGGGATCGGCGCTTCGAACCGCGTCCCGTCTTCGGCCACCATCTGGTAGCTACCGCGCATCGTGCCCACCGGCGTGGCGATCGCGGTCCCGCTGGTGTACTCGTGGTGCTCGCCGGGGGCGAGCACCGGCTGGTCACCGACGACACCGAGCCCGCGCACTTCCTGCACCAGCCCCTGCGCATCCGTAATCACCCAGTGGCGGCTGATGAGCTGGGCGGTGACCGTGCCGGTGTTGCGAATCGTGATCGTGTAGGCGAACACGTACTGCCCGGATGCCTCGTCGGATTGGTCGGCGAGGTAGTGCGTGCGCGCACTGACCTCCACGTTGTATCGCTTCTCGGCCGACATGCGCCCATTGTAAACTCGCCCGACGATGAGCGAGCGCTTCCGAATCGCGCCGAGTGTGCTGTCCGCAGACTTTGCGCGGCTCGGCGAGGAAGTGCGTGCGGTCGAGGCCGCCGGTGCCGACCTGATCCACTTCGACGTGATGGACAACCATTACGTGCCCAACCTGACCGTCGGTCCGCTCGTCTGCGCCGCAGTGCGGCCGCATGTCAGCATCCCGATCGACGTGCATTTGATGATCGAGCCGGTCGACCGGATCGTGGCCGATTTTGCAGAGGCGGGCGCGAACCTGATCAGCTTCCATCCGGAGGCTTCGCGCCACGTCGATCGCACGCTGAGCCTCATCCGCGAGCGCGGATGCAAGGCCGGTTTGGTATTCAATCCCGCCACGCCGCTCGCCTGGCTCGACCACACGCTCGACAAGGTCGACCTGGTGCTGCTGATGTCGGTGAATCCCGGCTTTGGCGGCCAGCGCTTCATCGACGCGGTGCTGCCGAAGATCACCGAGGCGCGGCGCCGAATCGACGCCGCGGCCGGCGGGCGCGAGGTCTGGCTCGAGGTCGACGGCGGCGTGAAGGTCGACAACATCGCCCGCATCGCCACCGCCGGTGCCGACACCTTCGTGGCGGGATCGGCGATCTTCGGCTCCAAGGACTACGCGGCGACGATTCGCGAGATGCGCGCACAGCTCGCGCGCGCCGTGCGGGCCTGAGTAGCGAAGGCCCGTGGCGGCGATCTTCGCGCGCGCTGCGCTGATCGATCTCGATGGCACGCTGCTCGATACCGCGCCGGATCTTGCCGCAGCGGCGAATGCCACGCTCGCCGAGCTCGGGCGCGCGCCGCTCGCGGCGGCGACGGTTCGAGATTTCGTCGGCAAGGGCATCGCTCATCTGGTGCGCCGCGCGCTCGAGTCGGGGGACGCAGGGCCCGCGGACGAGGCCTTGTTCGAGGCTGCTTGCGCACGCTTCGCCGAACACTACGCAAGGCTGAACGGCGCGGCTTCGCAGCCGTTCGACGGGGTCGTCGATGGACTCGCCGAGATGAAGGCGATGGGGCTGCGGCTCGCCTGCGTGACCAACAAGATCGCACGTTTTACCGATCCGCTGCTCGAGACGAGCGGCGTGCGCGCGTACTTCGATACCGTTGTAACCAGCGATCAGGCCGGTGCGCGCAAGCCCGACCCGGCGATCTTTCTCGAGGCCTGCAGGCGCATTGGCGTGCTTCCGGGCGAGGCCTGCGTGATTGGAGATTCGGCAAACGATGCAGACGGCGCGCGCGCGGCAGGCTGCCGCATCCTGCTCGTGCCGTACGGCTATCGCGAGGGTCGTGAGCTGCACGAGATCGAATCCGATGGTATAGTTGCAACGCTTCGCGAAGCTGCGAAGCAGCTGACGATTCCGAAGTGACAATCGCCTGCGTGACGACCGAACCACAACGCTTGCTGCAACCGGGCAGCACCCTCTGGCGTAGCTGGCGCCCCTGGCGCCGCTAGATCCCAACGCGTCCCCGCGCGGCCCGGGCGACGTGATTCCCAAAGGCCGCGAACCCAAACGTCGTCACGAATAACGAGCGCCTCGCAACGAGGCTGGAGTCCAGCATGAACGAGCGCGAATTCCGTGAGCTCGCAGAACAGGGCTATACGCGCGTGCCCGTGGTCGCCGAAGCGCGCGCCGACTTGTACACGCCGCTCGCGGTCTATATGAAGCTCGCCGGCGGACCTTATTCCTATCTGCTCGAATCGGTGGTCGGCGGCGAGCGTTTCGGGCGCTACTCGTTCATCGGGCCTGCCTGCGCCGAGCGCATCGAGGCGCGCGGCGGCACCGTGCGCCGGCTGCTGCGCGACGCACGCGGCGCCGACGTGACCCTCGAGCGGGCCGAAAACTGTGACCCATTCGAGTACGCCCGCGCCTGGCTGAAGAACCAGCATGTCGCACCGGTGCCGGCCGCGCTGCGCTTCGGCGGCGGGCTGGTCGGGTATTTCGGCTACGAGACCGTGAAGCATGTCGAGCCACGCGTGCTGCGCGCGGACAAGCCCGATCCGCTCGGCACGCCGGACATGCTGCTGCTCGTCTCGGACGAGCTCGCCGTGGTCGACAATGCCTTCGGCAAGCTCTACCTCGTGGTCTATGCCGATCCGCGCGAGCCGGAGGCCTGGCGTGCGGCGCAGGCCAGGCTCGACGCCCTGCGTCATCGACTCGCGACGCCGCTGCCGGAGAGCGCATTGCTGGCCACGCCCGCGGACGCGGCGCCGGGCGAAGCGGCGCTGACGCGCACGTTCAGCGAAGCCGACTTCCTCGCCGCCGTGCGGCGCTGCAAGGACTACGTGTTCGCCGGCGACATGATGCAGGTGCAGATTTCACAGCGCACTTCGCGGGCGTTCGAGGCGCCTCCGATCGCGCTGTATCGCGCCTTGCGCAGCCTCAACCCTTCGCCCTACATGTACTACTTCGATTTCGCGGATCACCACGTGGTCGGCGCCTCGCCCGAGATCATGGTGCGCCTGTCCGGCGACACCGTCACGCTGCGGCCGATCGCCGGGACGCGGCCGCGCGGCACAAGCCCCGAGGACGATGCGCGCATCGCTGCGGAGTTGCTTGCCGATCCGAAAGAGCGTGCCGAGCACGTGATGCTGATCGATCTCGGGCGCAACGATGTCGGGCGCGTGGCGACCATCGGCAGCGTGAAGGTCACCGAGCAGATGGTGGTCGAGCGCTACTCGCACGTCATGCACATCGTGTCCAACGTCGAGGGCAAGATCGCGCCGGGGCTGGACGCGATTGACGTGTTCCGGGCGAGCTTTCCCGCTGGCACGGTGACCGGTGCGCCCAAGGTGCGGGCGATGGAGATCATCGACGAGCTCGAGCCGGTCAAGCGCGGGGTCTATAGCGGCGCGGTCGGCTACCTCGGCTTCAACGGCGACATGGATGTCGCCATCGCGATTCGGACCGCAGTCCTCAAGGACCGCAGGCTGCACGTCCAGGCCGCCGCGGGCATCGTCGCCGACTCCGATCCGCAGTCCGAATGGCAGGAGACGCTGCACAAGACGCGCGCGATTCTGCGTGCCGCGGAGGAAGTCGACGCCGAGCAGGCGGGGTCGGCGCTCGCGGGACGTGCGCCGCGCCACGTTGCAGCATGAGAGGCACGCCATGCTGCTGATGATCGACAACTACGATTCGTTCACCTACAACCTGGTCCAATACCTGGGCGAGCTCGGTGCCGAGGTGCGCGTCGTGCGCAACGACGAAATGACCGTCGACGAGGTCGAGGCTCTGCATCCCGAGCGCGTCGTCATTTCGCCGGGGCCTTGCACACCGAACGAGGCGGGCATCTCGCTCGCGCTGGTCGAGCGCCTGGCGGGCCGGGTGCCGATCCTGGGCGTCTGTCTCGGTCACCAGGCCATCGGCCAGGCTTACGGCGGGCGCGTGGTGCGCGCGGCCCAGGTCATGCACGGCAAGGTGTCGACCGTGCGCCACGCTGGCGCGGGGGTCTTCGCAGGCCTGCCCGAGGCTTTCATTGCCACGCGCTACCACTCGCTGGTGGTCGAGCGCGAATCGCTGCCCGATTGCCTGGTGGTCACGGCGCAGGCGGACGACGGCGAGATCATGGGTCTGCGTCACCGCAGCCTTCCAGTGGAGGGAGTTCAGTTTCATCCCGAGGCGCTGCTCACCGAGCATGGACACGCGTTGCTGCAAAACTTTCTGCGAAGGGGACTTCAATGAGCATCACGATTGCGGAGGCCATCCAGCGCACCGTCGAGCACCGCGAGGTGTTCCACGACGAGATGCTGCACATCATGCGCCAGATCATGCGCGGCGAGCTGTCGCCGGCGCAGATTGCCGGGTTCATCGTCGGCTTGCGGGTCAAGAAGGAGACGATCGGCGAGATCACCGCCGCGGCGCAGGTGATGCGCGAGTTCGCGACGCGCGTGCCGGTCAAGCATCCCGAGCAGGTGCTCGACGTGGTCGGCACGGGGGGTGACGCCGCGCGCACCTTCAACATCTCCACCGCGGCGACTTTCGTCTGCGCTGCGGCGGGCGCCAAAGTAGCCAAGCATGGAAACCGCGCGATCTCTGGGTCGACCGGCAGTGCGGACGTGCTCGAGGCGCTCGGCGCGAACCTGACGCTCGCCCCCGAGACGATCGCGCGCTCGGTCGACGAGGTCGGAGTGGGATTCATGTTCGCGCCCTCGCACCATCCGGCGATGAAGTACGCCGCGCCGGTGCGCAAGGACCTCGGCGTGCGCACGATCTTCAACATCCTCGGGCCGCTGACCAATCCGGCGAGCGCACAGTGCCAGCTGCTCGGCGTATTCCACCCTGATCTGGTCGGCATCCAGGTGCGCGTGCTGCAGCGCCTCGGCTCGAAGCATGTCATGGTGGTCTATGGGCTTGATGGCATGGACGAGCTGTCGATCTCGGGAGAGACGCAGGTCGGCGAGCTGGTCGATGGCGAGGTGCGCGAGTACATCATCCATCCCTCGCAGTTCGGCCTCGAGCTCTACGACCGGCGCGCGATCCAGGTCAACACCATCGACGAATCCAAGGCGATGATCCTCGCGGTGCTCGACGGCCAGCCCGGACCGGCGTTGAACATCGTGCTGCTCAACGCGGGCGCGGCAATCTACGTTGCCGGCAAGGCGAAGTCGATCGAGGCAGGGATCGACAAGGCACGCAAGGCGATCGCGAGCGGCGCAGCGAAGGAAAAGCTCGAGCGTTTTGTTGCATTTTCGCAAAAGGCGGCAGCGAAGGCCTGAGTGCAGCGCACGTGACCGACATCCTGCAGCGTATTCTCGCGACCAAGCGCGAGGAGATCACGACCGCACGCCGCGCCGCGCCGATCGATGCGCTCGCGGATCGGGCGCGGTCAGCCGGCGCACCGCGCGACTTTGTCGGTGCGATGCGTGCCAAGCTCGATGCGGGGTGGCCGGCAGTAATCGCCGAAATCAAGCGCGCCAGCCCCTCGAAGGGCCTGCTGCGCGCCGAGTTCGACCCGGCGGCGATCGCACGCAGCTACGCCGACGCGGGCGCCGCCTGCCTTTCGGTGCTCACCGACCGGACGTACTTCCAGGGCGACGGTGCGCATCTCGAGGCGGCGCGCAGCGCCAGCGCGCTGCCGGTGCTGCGCAAGGATTTCATGATCGATCCGTACCAGGTGTTCGAGGCGCGCGTGATGGGCGCGGATTGCATTCTGCTGATCGTCGCGGCGCTCGCGCCGGCGCAGATGACCGAACTGGAGGCGCTCGCGCAGGAGCTTGGCATGGCGGTGCTGGTCGAGGTGCACGAGGCGCGCGAGCTCGATCAGGCGCTGACGCTGAAAACGCCGCTGCTCGGTATCAACAACCGCAACCTGCGCAGCTTCGAGACCCGGCTCGAAACGACGCTCGGCTTGCTGCCGAAGGTGCCCCTGGACCGGATCGTCGTCACCGAAAGCGGGATTGCAACGCCCGCCGACGTCGCGCGCCTTCGCACAGAGGGCGTGGGTGCCTTTTTGGTCGGCGAAGCGTTCATGCGCGCCACTTCGCCCGGAACGGCGCTTTCCGAGCTATTTTCCGAGTGTAAGTAATTGATAATTAGTGGATTGCGGTCGCAAGGCCGTCTGTTGCACATGAGCAACATCCCAGGGCGTTCCCTGTGACAAAGGCCGCGGCGACGTTGCTCCGGAGACACGCGGTCCGGCACAATTCAAGCAACTTCTCATCTGAGAGGTTTGGGCGAGCGGCCGAGCCGTTCGATTCATCAAACAAGTTGGGAGACTTCTGCATGCAAAAGAAACTTCTGGCCGTGGCCGTTGCCGGCGCGCTCGCCCTCCCGGGTGTTGCATCTGCTGCGTCGAGCGTGACGATCACTGGCTTTTTCAAGATGTCGTACGCGTACATCAAGCTCGGCGATTTTACGGGCACTGGCTCGAGCTCTGAGGATCGGGTCCAGGACGAGTCCTCGCGGATCTACTTCCGCGTGGTCGAGGATCTGGGCGGCGGCCTGCAGGCCATCGGCCAGGTCGACTGGCGGATCGCTCTGGACTCGGCGGTGAGCGGCGCGAGCGGCGCGAACTGGGTCGGCCTGCGCAGCAAGTCCTGGGGTCAAGTGACGATCGGTCGGCATGACTTGCACTACATCTACACGGAAGACCAGTCGTACTCGCGCGGTGGCTCGCTGAAAGGCACGAACACCTCGATCATCGCGTACTCCGCCGCCGGCAACTTCGCCATCGCGAATGCGACCCGGACCCCGAACACGATCGTGTGGGATTCGCCGAACTGGAAGGGCTTCAACCTGAAAGTGGCGTACTCGACCAACCCGTACGCCGCCTCTGAAGCCGACATCGGCAGCAACGCGCCCGACGGCTATGCCTGGAACATCGCGCCGCAGTACAACGCGAAGAACTGGGGCATCGGCTACAGCTACTGGACCGGCAAGAACGATGGCTATACGATCACGCGTTCGTGGTCGGGCACGACCATTAACGGCGCGCAAATCAAGACGACCGGCAACCGCATCAACGCCCACTACCAGTGGGGCGGGTTCCGCGTCGGCGTCGTTTGGGACCAATCCAAGATCAAGTTGAATGGCACGGTTGTACCCCTCGTGAACCCACCCAGCACGCTTTCCAAGCGTGACGCGTGGTCGATTCCCCTGCGCTACGACTGGGGCAAGTGGTCGGTCTTTGGCCACTACAGCTGGGCGCAGAACGACAAGGGTGATATCGCCAGCCTGAACGGCTTGAACACGAAGGCGAAAATGTGGACGATCGGCGGGGCCTATGCTCTGTCGAAGCGCACCAAGCTGGCGCTGGAGTACGCGCAGATCAAGAACAAGGAAAACGCGCAGTACAACCTGTTTACCAGCGCAGCCGGCAGCCTCGGTAGCCCGGACGCGGCAGTTGCGCCGGGAGAGGATCCGAAGCAAATCGCGCTTACTGTCACGCATAACTTCTAAGCATCACGATTTACGGCCGGCGTAGCCTCCGGCCAAACATCCAGACGGGCGCCTTCGGGCGCCCGTTTTTTTTGCCGTTTTTCCCCGCGCATCACGGGCAGACTGCACGTGGCCGCGATGACGGCTTTGCTACACTTCGCGCGAATGAACGCGGGCCTTCCTTTCCCGACGCTGGACTGCGTCGATCGCGCCGTCGGCGAGTTCGATCGCGCGCTGCGCGCGATCGCGGGCGTGCATCGCAGCGCGCGACCCTCGCCCGCCGAGGGCGTGCTCGAAGCCGAGCTCACCGAAGCCGAGCGCGCGCATGCCGCCGCGCTCATGCGCGTGAACCATGTGGGCGAGGTCTGCGCCCAGGCGCTCTACCAGGGACAGTCGCTCACCGCACGCGATGCGGGCAATCGGGCGACGCTGGAGGCGGCGGCGCGCGAGGAGGAGGACCATCTGGCCTGGAGCGCGGATCGCGTGCACGAGCTCGGCAGCCGGCTGAGCCTGCTCAATCCGCTGTGGTACGCGGGCGCGCTCGCCATGGGCGTCGGCGCCGGGCTGCTCGGCGATCGTTGGAACCTCGCGTTCCTGGCCGAGACCGAGCAGCAGGTCGAGGAGCACCTGAGCGGCCACCTCGCGACCCTGCCTGAGGCGGATGCCCGCTCGCGGGCGATCGTGGCGCAGATGCGCCTAGACGAAGCAAAGCACCGGCGCAGCGCCGTTTCGATGGGGGCGGCCGAGATGCCGGCACCGGTGAAGACCGCAATGCGCATGGCGGCGCGGGTCATGACGACCCTCGCGCATCGGATCTGAGGGCAGTCGGCGGATGCTCGACGTCTACATTGGCTACGACCCCAACGAGTCGGTGGCGTTCTACACCCTCGCGCACTCGATCCTGCGTCGGGCGTCCATCCCGGTTTCGATCGCGCCGCTCATGCGCTCGCAGCTGATGGATGTCTACACGCGCGAGCGCGGGCCGACCGAATCGACCGAGTTCAGCCTCACGCGCTTCCTCGTACCCTACCTGTCCGGTTACTCCGGCTGGTCGGTATTCATGGACTGCGACATGCTCTGCATGGCCGACATTGCCGAGCTGGCCGAGCGCATCGACCGGCAGCCGGAAAAGGCAGTGCTCGTTTGCAAGCACGATTACGTGCCGCGCACCGAGCGCAAGTTTCTCGACCAGGTACAGACCAAGTATCCGCGTAAGAACTGGTCGAGCCTGATGGCGTTCAACAACGCGCGCTGCCGCGCACTGACGCCGGCCTACGTCAACAGCGCTCCGGGTCTCGACCTGCATCGGTTCGCGTGGACCGAGGACGCGTCGATCGGCGAGATTCCGCTCGAGTGGAACTGGTTGGTGGGAGAGTACGAGCGCAGCGCGCAGGCGAAACTGGTCCACTACACGCTCGGCGGTCCGTATTTCGACGACTATCGCGACTGCGACTACGCGGCCGAATGGTTCGCCGAGTTCGAGTCGATGCGCCACGCAGCGCAACGCTAGCCGCGGGCGGCAAGCGGATCATTCCTCCGCGATCTCGAAGTCGTGTGTCATCTCGGCGGTCTTGCCGAGCATCGCCGAGGCCGAGCAGTACTTTTCGTGTGACAGGCGGATCGCGTGCTCGACGAGGCTGCGCTTGAGCGACTTGCCGCGTAGCGTGAAATGCATGTGGATCCGCGTGAAGACCTTCGGATCGGAATCGGCGCGCTCGGCGTCGAGGCGCACCGCGCAGCCGCTCACCTGCTGGCCGTTCTTCTTCAGGATCACGACCACGTCGTAGGCGGTGCAGCCGCCGGCGCCGGCGAGCACCACCTCCATCGGGCGTGGCGCGAGATTGCGCCCTCCGCCCTCGGTGGCGCCGTCCATCGCGAGCACATGGTTGCTCCCCGTTTCGGCGAGGAAGGTCATGCCCTCGCCAGTCCAGTGCACAGTGCAGTCCATCGGCCGATTCCTTTTATCTATGATGCATAGCAAAAACTGTCCTCTGAATGGTTCCCTTGCAATCCTAAATCGAGGAGAGTTAGATACACATATCGCCAGATAAACATCGATTAATCAGTATGTTATGATATCTCTGGAATTATAATCAGAACTTATTCATCGATTGATAATGCGATTTTGCGACGCAGCAATCGTCTCCCAGAATAAAGCCTGCTCAAGATGCCTCTCGGCATCGAGAGTATGTCTCCTCCACCCTCCTCCTTTGGTGGATTCGGCGCAGCCCCATAAGGGCTGCGCTTTTTTTTGAGCGGATCTTGAGCGGATCCTCAGCATTCTTTGACGGGCATCGGAGAGTCACTTAAAATCTTCGGCTTTTCCGCAACTTGAACGCCATGAAGACGTACACCGCGAAGCCTTCTGAGGTGCACCACGGCTGGTACGTGGTCGACGCTCAGGGCAAGGTGCTTGGCCGCCTTGCGACGCGCATCGCGCAACGCCTACGCGGCAAGCATCGGCCCGAGTACACGCCGCATGTCGACACCGGCGACTATATCGTCGTGGTCAACGCCGACAAGCTGCGTGTGACGGGCAAGAAGGCACAGCAGAAAAAGTACTACCGGCATACGGGATTTCCGGGTGGTATCCGCGAAACGACGTTTGCCGTACTGCATGCGAAGCATCCGGACCGCGTTCTGCAGAAGGCGGTGAAGGGTATGCTGCCGAAGGGACCGCTGGGCAGCGCGATGCTCAAGAAACTCAAGATCTACGCCGGCGAGGGGCATCCGCACAACGCGCAGCGCCCCGAGGCGCTCGATCTGTAAACCTGCGAGGCTGATCGAATGGTGGGCGACTACTATTACGGCACAGGACGGCGCAAGAGCTCGGTCGCCCGCGTGTTTCTAAAATCCGGCAGCGGACGCATTGTCGTCAACGACAAGCCGGTCGACGAATTCTTCGGACGCGAGACCGGTCGCATGATCGTGCGCCAGCCGCTCGAGCTGACCAACGGCCTTTCGTCTTTTGACATCCGCGTCAATGTCTTCGGGGGTGGAGAAAGCGGTCAGGCGGGCGCCGTGCGTCACGGAATCGCACGTGCGCTGATCGAGTACGACCCGACGCTCAAGCCCGCGCTGTCCGCAGCGGGGCTCGTCACGCGCGACGCGCGCGAGGTCGAGCGCAAAAAGGTCGGCTTGCACAAGGCGAGGCGGCGCAAGCAGTTCTCCAAGCGCTAACATCGGGCCCGAGGGCCCGTACCGGAAAAGCCGCCCGAGGGCGGCTTTTCCGCTTCTGGGGGGAGAACGCAATGATTGGAGCGAGGACTGGTCGGGGCGCAGGCGTGCCGCAGGGCGGCGGGCGCGGGCGGCGGCTGGTCCTGGGCTGAGGCCGCAATGGCCCGGCGTCTGGCGCGCTTCCGACAGCGCTTTGGTATCGCGGCGCAAAAGGTCTCCGTACGCAGTGATCTCCCTTGGTATTGGCGCTGGCTCGGCATTCTTGTCGTGCTCGGCGCGGCGTTCGCGCTCTCGGTCTGGATGTACGAGACCGGCCGCCGTTTTGCGGGCTTTGACCGAAGGGAGTTGCAGGGGCAGGTCAGCGAGCTGCGACGCCAGGACGCGCGCGTACGATCCGAGCTTCAAGACACGCGCGCCGAGCTCGAGAAGCTGCGCGCCGAATCCGCTGCATCGGGAAGCCGGCTCGCAATCGAGCGCTCGGCCCAGCACAAACTTGCCGAGCAGATCCGGGTGCTCGAGCGCGACAATGCGCGCCTCAGGGAAGAGCTGGCGACCTTCGAGAGCCTGCTGTCGTCCGAGGCGCGCGACTCGAGGCCGCTGTCGATCCACCGCTTTGCGGTGCAGCCCGATGTGCTTCCCGGGGAGTACCGCTACCGCCTGCTGCTGATCACCGGAAGTGGTCGCCGCGAGCAGCAGTTCCAGGGCCGGCTCGAGCTGGTGATCAGCCTGACCGAAGGGGGCAAGAATGCTATGATGGTCATTCCTGAGGGAAAGGGTGATGCAGCCGCGGCTTTTCGCCTTTCATTCAAGTACTTCCATCGAGTCGAGGGGACCTTCCGGGTGAGCCCCAAGGCGAAGCTGAAGACCGTCCAGGCCCGAATTTACGAGGGCAAGGCCACCCAGACCCGCGCGACGGCGAACGCGACAGTCGAGTAACGGGAGACGACGATGTTTCGAAAAGCAAGCAAACCGCAGAGCCGCATCGACAGCTGGATCGGGTCAACGACCAGCATCGAGGGCAACCTTTACTTCAACGGCGGCATGCGCGTCGATGGGGTCATTCGGGGCAATGTCACCGCGCAGCCCGATCAACCCGGTACGCTGGTCGTGTCGGAAAACGCGCGCATCGACGGCGAGGTTCATGCCGCGCATGTCGTCGTGAGCGGAACGATCGTGGGGCCGGTACACGCGACGGAAACGCTGGAACTGCAAGCCGGGTCGCGGATCAAAGGGGACGTCTACTACAAGACGATCGAGATGGTTCAAGGTTCGGTCGTCGAAGGCCGCATGGTGCACCAAGGGGACGAGGTGAAGTCGGTCGAGCTCAAGCTTGCCGCAGGCAGTTAATTGCCACGTTGACCTTGTGGAAATGGCAACGCGATAATTCATCACAACTACGCGATTCCGGAGTACGAATCATGAATGCAGTCACGGAGATGCCCGCTCCGCTGGTATTCACCGACAGCGCGGCGAACAAAGTCAGAGAGCTGATCGAAGAGGAAGGCAATGCAGAGCTCAAGCTGCGGGTGTTCGTCACCGGCGGCGGATGCTCCGGCTTTCAGTACGGTTTCACGTTCGACGAAGTGCAGAACGACGACGACACCGCGATGGAAAAAGGCGGGGTGACGCTGCTCATCGACCCGATGAGCTATCAGTATCTCCTGGGCGCTGAGATCGATTATCAGGAAGGACTGGAGGGCGCGCAGTTCGTGATCAAGAATCCGAACGCTACGACGACCTGCGGCTGCGGATCTTCGTTTTCGGTCTAGCCGAAGGGCGCGACCGGGATGCGCGACGGGGGCTTCGGCCCCCGTTTTAGTTTCAGGCGGGGTAGATCGCGCCGAGCACGCGCGCGGCGCGCGCGCCGGTGACCGAAGGCAGTCCGGCAGGCTCGCGCGCAAGCGTGCGGCTGGCGAGCCAGGCGAAGGCACTCGCCTCGACGTGTTCCGGGCGCATGCTCCAAGCATCGCTCGTTTCGACCGGGCGCGGTGCGAGATGCTCCCCGAGCCGCCGGCGCAGCGCATCATTGTGCGCCCCACCACCGCACAGAATGACCCGGGCGACTGACGGCGCCTGAGCCAGAATCGCCTGCGACGCCGACCGTGCTGTCAGCTCGAGCAGCGTCGCCTGAACGACCTGCCCGGAGACGCGTTTGTCGAGGTGGCGTTCCAGCCATTGCGCGTTAAACAGCTCGCGTCCCGTGCTCTTGGGGGGCGTGCGCGTGAAATACGGTTCCCGCAGGAACCGGTCGAGCAGCGCAGCGTCGGGGCTCGCGCCACTTGCCCAGGCGCCACCCGCATCAAACACCTTGCCCTGTGTACGCTGAATCCAGAGATCGAGAAGGCAGTTTCCCGGTCCGGTGTCGAAGCCGCGCACGCTGCCGTCGCGTGCAAGCAGGGAGACGTTCGCGATACCACCGAGATTGAGTACCGCGCGGTCCTCGTCTGGCGAACCGAAGACACCCGCATGGAAAGCGGGCACGAGCGGGGCGCCCTGGCCGCCGGCCGCGATGTCACGACTGCGAAAATCGGCAACCACCGTAATCGCCGTCAGCTCGGCGAGCAGCGCCGGATTGCCGATTTGCACCGAGTAACCGAGCTCGGGCCGGTGGCGCACCGTCTGACCGTGGCAGCCGATCGCGCGCACGCCCGGCGCGTCGACCCCAGCGGCGCCGAGCGCGGCCTGCACCGCCTCGGCGTACACGCGCGCGAGACGGTTTCCCGCGCGGGCGGCACGATCGATTTCGTTGCCGTCGGCGGCGGACAGCGCGAGCAGCTCGGCGCGCAGGTCATTCGCAAACGGCAGGCGCGCATGCGACCGCAGACGCAGCACCCCGTTTTCGAAGATTTCGGCCAGCACCGCATCGACGCCATCCAGGCTGGTACCCGACATCAGACCGATGTAACGACCGGCCCCCCGGACGGCCTGTTCGGCGTCCGGCGCTGCCGTCACTGGAGCAGAGCGAGGTTCGTGCTCGAGAGCAGGTCGAGTTGCGCGGTGTATCCCGCCGTTTGGTCGCGGAAGGCCGCCATCTGCCCCTTCGGGACGGGCCGCGCCGCCGGCAGCGCGATGGTCAGCGGGTTGCGCGGCACGCCGCCGACGCGAAACTCGTAGTGCACATGCGGGCCGGTCGCCCAGCCGGTTTGCCCGACATATCCGATCGTTTCGCCCTGTGCGACGCGCGCCCCTCTGTGGATTCCGCGCGCGAAATGATTCATGTGTCCGTAGAGCGTCGAATTCTGTCCGCCATGGCGCAAGATTACGGCGTTGCCGTAGCCGCCCTTGCGGCCGGCGAAATCCACCACGCCGTCGCCCGTCGCGCGGATCCGCGTCCCGGTCGGCGCGGCGTAATCCACCCCGGTATGCGCGCGCCAGTGGTTGAACAAGGGGTGGCGACGCAGGCCGAAGCGCGAGCTGATGCGCGAGAACTCGAGCGGCGAGCGCAAGAATGCCTTGCGCATGCTCTTGCCGTCGGGTGCGTAGTACCCGCCCTGCCCGCTGTCGCTGGTCGCAAAAAAGACCGCCCGAAATGCCTTGCCCTTGTTAACGAACTCCGCCGCCAGCACGCGTCCGGTCCGCACTGCCAGGCCCTCTCGGTAGAGCATCTCGTAGACCACGCTGAAGTGGTCGCCCTTGCGAAGATCACGCAAGAAATCGATATCGCCCCCGAACACGTCGGCCATCTGAATCGCGATGCTGTCGGGCATGTCGGCCGCATCCGCTGCCGCGAACAGGGACGACCGGATGATTCCGGCGCGCGCGACGGTGGCGACGTCGTAATGAACATCGTCCAGCGAAACGTCGATATCCTCTCCGCTGTGCGTGAACCTGACCACCTTTCCGCGCCCGTCCAGGAAAGACAGGGTGCGAAACCGGCCACTGGGCTCGACCTCGGCACGCACCATGGTGCCGATTTGCAGACGGTGCATTGCGTAGAAGCTCGTCAAACGCTTGCCATCCACGGCTCCGATGCCGAGCCGTGCGTACAGATCGTTCAGGCTGTCGCCGCGCTCGAAGCGGCTCTCGCACACGAAGGCCTCGGGCGGCGGCAACAGGGCCGTTTGAAGATCGATGGGGTACGGTTCGCGCAGCAGCTGCTGCCCCGGCAGGACGGTCTCGGGCGAGGGCGCGATCGTCGCAAAAGCGGCGACGATGCCGGAAAGCGCCAGGACGAAGACCGCGACGATCTTCAGAAGGCTGGCGCTACGTAGCGACGCTACTTGGGTCACGATCGAATCTCGGCTATGATTTCGGGCTGAAAATCCCTTTTATTCAGGCGCCTGCCGCCGTTTCTTAAAGCCAGGCGCAGTGTAGCAAAGAATTCCCCAGGCGCAAACCGTGTCGGGGACGCCGCGGACAACTACTTCACGCATGGCTTCAGTCCAGGAAGCACTCGAACTCATCCGGCGCGGCTGCGACGAGCTGATCGTCGAGGACGAGCTGGCTCGGAAGCTCGCGCAGGGCAGGGCGCTGCGCGTCAAGCTGGGGCTGGACCCGACCGCGCCCGACCTGCACCTCGGCCACACGGTGGTCATCAACAAGCTGCGCCACTTCCAGAGCCTCGGCCACCAGGTCCAGTTCCTGATCGGTGATTTCACCGGGATGATCGGCGACCCGACCGGGAAGAACCAGACGCGCCCGCCGCTCACCCGCGAGGAGATCCAGGCGAACGCGGCGACGTACCGGGAGCAGGCGTTCAAGATCCTCGATCCCGACAAGACGCAGATCCTGTTTAACTCGGAGTGGTCGGACAAGCTCGGCGCGGAGGGCATGATCCGCCTGGCGGCGCGCTACACGGTCGCGCGCATGCTCGAGCGCGACGATTTCGGCAAGCGCTACCGGTCGAACCAGCCGATCGCGATCCACGAGTTTCTCTACCCTCTGATGCAGGGCTACGACTCGGTGGCGATGATGGCCGACGTCGAGCTGGGGGGCACCGATCAGAAGTTCAATCTGCTCGTCGGCCGCGAGCTGCAGCGCGATTTCGGCCAGGAGCCGCAGGTCATCGTCACGACCCCGTTGCTCGAAGGCCTCGACGGCGTCAACAAGATGTCGAAGTCGCTCGACAACTATGTGGGAATCTCCGAACCGCCGCAGGAAATCTTCGGCAAGCTCATGTCGATCTCGGACGAGCTCATGTGGCGTTACATCGAGCTGCTGTCGTTCGAGGCGACAGCGACGATCCGGCGTTGGCGCGACGACGTCGCGGGCGGACGCAATCCGCGCGACATCAAGGCCCACTTTGCCAAGGAGATCGTCGCGCGCTTTCACGGGCCGGGTGCTGCGCGCGAGGCGGAAGCGGCGTTCGAGGAACGTTTCCGGCACGGCCGGCTGCCGGAAGACATGCCGCAGGTCACGCTCGCCGGAAGCGACGACGGGCTTCCCGTGGTGCAGGCGCTCAAGCAGGCCGGCCTGACCGCGAGCACGACGGAGGCTGCGCGCATGATCGAGCAAGGCGGAGTGCGACTGGACGGCGCGCGGCTGGAGGACCGAACCCTGCGCATCGCGCGCGGCCAGACGGTCGTGGCCCAGGTGGGAAAACGCAAGGTGGCGCGCATCACCGTGCGCTGACGGAGGCTGGAGGAGAGGGATGTCCGATCTGCCACAGTACGAGTTGTACGCGGTCAAGTACGCGCACCATCCGCGGCGCGCGTCGGAGAACTTCATCGGCGGCGATCCGCACGACGGGCCGATGCCGCTCGATTATTTCGTCTGGCTGATCCGCAACGCCGAGCGCACGGTCGTCGTCGACACGGGGTTCTCGGCGGCGACCGCGGCGAGACGCCAGCGCAACCACATTCGATGTCCGACCGAGGGCCTGCGCATGCTGGGAGTCGAAGCCGCGCAGGTACCCGATGTGGTGATCACGCATCTGCACTACGACCACGTGGGCAACTTCGACCTTTTTCCGAAGGCGACATTTCACCTTCAGGATCTCGAGATGCACTACGCCACCGGGCGCCACATGTGCCACGGCGTGTTCCGCAACGCCTACGAGGTCGAGGATGTGGTCGGCATGGTGCGCGAGGTGTACCGCGGCCGGGTGCGCTTTCACGACGGCGACGCGCCGCTGCACCCGGGAATCTCCCTGCACCTGATCGGCGGACACACGATGGGCATCCAGGTGGTGCGCGTGATGACGCGCCGCGGCTGGGTGCTGCTCGCGGCGGACGCGACGCACCTGTACGCCAACATGGGCGAGACGCGGCCGTTCCCGATCGTGTACTCGGTCGCCGACATGGTCCAGGGTTACCGCAAGATGCGCGCGCTTGCCGAATGGCCGAGCCACGTCATCCCGGGGCACGACCCGGAGGTGATGGCGCGCTACCCGGCGCCGTCCAAGGAACTCGAAGGGATCGTCGTCCGGCTCGATTGACGGGTGCGCGCTAGCCGCGCTGCCGAGGGCAGCGCGGCTAGCGGAAAATGACGTGCGGCAGCCAGGTCGCGAGCGCGGGGAACATCGCGAGCACGAGCAGCATCATCAGCTGCATGATCACGAACGGGATCACGCCGCGGTAGATGTGCATCGTGGTGACCTCGGGCGGCGCGACGCTGCGCAGGTAGAACAGCGCGTATCCCAGCGGCGGCGTCAGGAAAGAGGTCTGCAAATTGAGCGCGATCATGATCCCGAGCCAGATCGGGTCGAGCCCGAACTTGAGCAGCGCCGGTCCGACGATCGGCACGACGATGAACAGAATCTCGATCGTGTCGAGGAAGAAGCCCATCACGAACATCAGCGCCATCACGACGAGCATGGCGCCGATCACGCCGCCGGGGATGCCGGTGAGGAACTCGTGCACCATGTCGTCGCCGCCGAGGCCGCGGAACACGAGCGAGAAGAGCTGCGCGCCGATGATGATGACGAAGATCATCGAGCTCAGGCGGGCCGTCGTGCGCATCGTGGCGCGCAGCGTGCCATCCTGAAACACGCGCCACAGCGCGGTCAGCAGCCCCCAGGCGATCCCGAGGCACATCAGGGCAGCAATGGCGATCGAGACCCTCTCGCCGGGAGAGATGTGGTCGCGCGTCACCCGCATGTCGACGAAGCTCGTCAGGACGATGACGCTGATCAGGCTGACTGCCGCGACATAGACCGGAATCGGCTTGCCTTCGGCGAGGCGGTGGCCGGCAAGCAGGGTCGCGCCGATCGCCCCGACGCCCGCCGCCTCGGTCGGCGTCGCGACGCCGATGAGGATCGAGCCCAGCACCGCGATGATCAGCGAAATCGGCGCCACCAGGGCGTGCATCACGCGGCCCGCCATGTTGCCGGACTGCATCGACTCGTCGAGCGGGATCGCGGGGGATGCGCTCGGTTTGAGGATCGCAAGGGCGATCTGATAGAGGATGTAGAGGCCCACGAGCACGAGCCCGGGAATCAGCGCACCGGCGAACAGATCGCCCACGCCGACCGGCTCCGGCGAAAAGTTGCCGAGCAGGCGCTGCGCTTCCTGGTGCGCGTTCGAAATCTGGTCACCGAGCAC
>JAJDNJ010000133.1 GCA_022340705.1 Betaproteobacteria bacterium | reverse complement strand
CGGCGAGATCGAGTGCGAGATTCCGCGCCCGATCCGCATCGAGCGCGGTCCGGGCGGCGGGCGCGACCTCGACGCTGCGGCAGAGCTGCTCGCCAATGCGCAGTTTCCCGTGATCATCGCCGGCGGCGGCGTGGTGATGTCCGATGGCGTCGAGGCATGCATCCGGCTCGCCGAGCAGCTCGGGGCCGCGGTGGTCAACGCCTATCTGCACAACGATTCGTTCCCCGCGAGACATGCGCTCGCCTGCGGGCCGCTCGGCTACCACGGCTCGAAGGCGGCAATGAAGGTGATCCACCAGGCCGACGTGGTGGTCGCGCTCGGCTCGCGCCTGGGGCCGTTCGGCACGCTGCCGCAGTATGGTTTTGACTACTGGCCGGCAAATGCGAAGCTGATCCAGATCGATGCCGATCCGCGCGTGCTTGGCCTGGTGAAGAAGACCTCGGTCACGGTCTGCGGCGACGCGCGCGAAGCGGCCGAGGCGCTCGCCGTACGGCTCGCGCAGCGCACGCTCGCCGGGGCGGCCTCGCGCGAGGCACGCCGCAACTCGGTGCAGACGGAAAAGGCAGCCTGGGCGAAGGAGCTCGCCGACTGGCACCAGGAGAAGGACGCCTGGAGCCTGGAGATCGCCAAGAACGCGCAGGAGATGCATCCGCGCGAAATGCTGCGCGAGCTGGAGAACGCGATGCCGGCGCAGGCCATGGTGTCGACCGACATCGGCAACATCTGCCAGATCGCGAACAGCTACCTCAAGTTCGAGCAACCGCGCTCGATGTTCGGCGCGATGATGTTCGGCAACTGCGGCTACGCCTTTCCGACGATGATCGGCTGCAAGGCGGCGGCACCCGGGCGGCCCGCCATCGCCTACGTCGGCGACGGCGCCTGGGGCATGAGCTTCGGCGAGATCCTCACCTGCGTGCGCGAAAAGATTCCGGTCACCGCGGTGGTGTTCAACAACCGGCAATGGGGCGCGGAAAAGAAGAACCACGTCGATTTCTACGCCAACCGCTTCCTCGGCGTGAACCTGGAGAACCCGAGCTGGGCGGGAGTGGCGAAGGCGATGGGCGCCGACGGCGTGACGATCGACAAGGTCTCCGACGTCGGCCCGGCGCTCGCCGCCGCGTGCAAGGCGCAGGGCGAAGGCCGCACCACGGTCCTCGAGATGATGGTGACGCGCGAGCTGGGCGACCCCTTCCGGCGCGACGCGCTCAAGCTGCCCAAGCGCCTGCTGGCCAAGTACCAGGCGCTTTCGGCCTGAGGCGGGCGCGCGTGACCGGCGACCCGGGCGCCGCCGCGCGCGCCGGCTTTCGCGCGTGGCCGCAGGGCGCGTCCATCTCGTGAGATCGGTCGACCCCACGCAGCAGGCCGCGGCCTGGCTCTCGAGTCTGGGCGAGGCGCTCGCGCGTCGCGACCTCGACGCGGCGCTGAACCTTTTCGGCGCAGAGTGTTACTGGCGCGATCTCGCCGCATTCACCTGGAATCTCAACACCTGCGAGGGACGCGATGCCGTCCGGGCGATGCTCGAGGCCACGCTGGCCGCCACAGTGCCCGCGGCGTGGGCGCTCGATGGTCCGGCGCGCGCGGCCGATGGCCAGCTGGAGGCCTGGTTCACCTTCGAGACCGCTCTCGGGCGCGGCAAGGGGCATCTGCGGCTGCGCGAGGGCCGCGGCTGGACCTTGCTCACCACGCTGCAGGCGCTCAAGGGCTTCGAGGAGCGCAGCGGCCTGACGCGCGAGCCCGGCGTGGTGCACGGTGCCCTGCGCGATCGGCGCAGCTGGCTCGAGCGGCGCGAGCAGGAGGTGGCCGAGCTGGGCATCACCCGGCAGCCCTACTGCCTGATCATCGGCGGCGGCCAGGGCGGCATCGGCCTTGCGGCGCGCCTGCGCCGCCTCGGCGTGCCGACGATCGTGATCGAGAAGAACGCGCGCGCCGGCGACTCGTGGCGCAAGCGCTACCGCTCGCTCTGCCTGCACGATCCGGTGTGGTACGACCACATGCCGTACCTGCCGTTTCCAGATCACTGGCCGGTGTTCTCGCCCAAGGACAAGATGGGTGACTGGCTCGAGATGTACGCCAAGGTCATGGAGCTCGATTACTGGAGCTCGACCGAATGCACCGGTGCGCGTTACGACGAAGCCGCGGCGCAATGGGAGGTCACGGTCGAGCGGCAGGGGCGGACCCTGCGCCTCAGGCCGAAGCAGCTGGTGCTGGCCACCGGGATGTCCGGCATGCCGAACGTCCCCGGGATTCCGGGCGCGGCGTCGTTCGAGGGCAGGCTGTGCCACTCGAGCGAGCACGCGGGCGGCGAGGGCTGGTCGGGCAAGCGCTGCGTCGTGCTCGGCGCGAACAACTCCGCGCACGACATCTGTGCCGACCTCTGGGAGCACGGCGCAGCCGAGGTCACCATGCTGCAGCGCTCGCCGACCATCGTGGTGCGCTCCGAATCCTTGATGGAGTTCGCCTGGGCGCGGCTGTACTCGGAACAGGCGGTGCGCGCCGGCATCAGCACCGAGATCGCCGATCTCACCACCGCCTCGGTGCCGTTCCGGGAGCTGCCCGCCCTGCAGCGCCCGCTGTACCGCAGAATCCGTGAGCGCGACGCCGATCTCTACGAGGGGCTCGGGCGCGCCGGGTTCCTGTTCGATTTCGGCGAGGACGAGGCGGGCATTCATTCCGCCTACCTGCGGCGCGGCGGGGGCTACTACATCGAGGTGGGTGCATCGCAGCTCATCATCGATGGCGGCATCAAGCTGAAGAGCCCGGTCACGCTCGAGCGCCTCAACCGGCGCTCGGTGACGCTGTCCGACGGCAGCGAGCTGCCCGCCGACCTCGTGGTCCTCGCGACCGGCTACGGACCGATGAACGACTGGGCGGCGCGGCTCATCTCGCCGGAGGTTGCCGACCGGGTCGGCAAGTGCTGGGGGCTGGGCTCGGGAACGAAGAACGACCCCGGACCCTGGGAAGGCGAGCTGCGCAACATGTGGAAGCCGACGCGCCAACCGGGACTGTGGTTCCACGGCGGCAACCTGATGCAGTCGCGCCACTACTCCCGATACCTTGCGCTGCAGCTCAAGGCGCGCCTGGAGGGCCTGGCGACGCCGGTCTACGGCCTGGCGCGGGTGCACCACCTGCGCTAGGCGCGCGGCGATGCTAACGTCCGGCCCGGTTGATTGCCTCGATGACGATCTCGCGCGCGCTTTTTGCATCCCCCCACTTGACGATCTTCACCCACTTGCCGGGTTCGAGGTCCTTGTAGTGCCGGAAGAAATGCTCGATCTGGCTGCGCGTGATCTCGGGAAGGTCGCCGACCGTCTCGATTGCGTCGTAGCGCCGGGTCAGCTTGCTGCTCGGCACCGCGATCAGCTTTTCATCCATTCCGGATTCGTCTTCCATGACGAGCACGCCCACCGGGCGGCAGTTGATCACCGAGCCGGGCACCAGGGCGCGCGTGTTGGCGACCAGCACGTCGAGCGGATCGCCGTCGCCGCACAGGGTGTGGGGCACGAAACCGTAGTTGCCGGGGTAGCGCATCGGCGTGTAGAGGAAGCGGTCGACGAACAAGGCGCCCGATTCCTTCTCGATTTCGTACTTGATCGGCTCGCCGCCGACCGGGACCTCGATGATGACGTTGATGTCGTCGGGCGGATGGTTGCCGACGCGGATCGCATCCAGGCGCATGCTCGTTCCTTTCGGCGGCGCCCGCTGCGCCGCGCGTGCATTCAAGTGTAACGGCGAGGGGAAGACGCAGGTCGAGGAGAACGATGATGGAATCGCTTACCGCACTCGGTACGACGGTGGCCGCGCTGCTGACCGAGCGCCGCCAGACCCTGGCGATCGCGGAGTCGTCCGCGGGCGGCCTGATCAACGCGGCGCTCGTCGCGGTGCCCGGCGCATCGAACTACTACCTCGGCGGCTGCGTGATCTACACGGCGACCGGACGCGAAGCCCTGGTCGGCATCCGCGCGGCGGACATGCAGGGCATGCGCTCGGCGAGCGAGCCGTTCGCGCAGCTGCTCGCGCGGCGCGTGCGCGCGAAGCTCGGCACCACCTGGGGCCTCGCCGAGACCGGGGCGAGCGGTCCGCGCGGCAACCGCTACGGCGATCCCGCGGGGCATGCCTGCGTCGCGGTGTCCGGCCCGGTGGAGGCGGTGATCACGATCGAGACCGGCAGCGCCGAACGCGAGGCGAACATGTGGGTGTTCGCGCGCCGCGCGGTCGACCTGCTCGAATCCTGTATGCGAAAGGCGAATGTATGAGCGAACCCGCTCAGGAAAGATTTCTGACCCTGCAGGAGATCGTCGCCGCGGCGCGCCAGAACCTCGCGCCCGGGCCCTGGGGCTATCTGGTCGGCGGCACCGAAACCGAGACCACCGTGCGGCGCAACCGGCAGGCGCTCGATTCGATCGCATTCCGCCCGCGCGTGCTGCGCGACATGCGCCGCATCGATGCGGGCAGCACGTTTCTCGGCGCGCGCGTGCGCCTGCCGGTGCTGCTCGCGCCGGTCGGCGGCATGGAGTCCTTCGTCGAGGGCGGCGCGGCGGCCGCGGCGCGTGCCTCGGCTGCGTTCGGCGTGCCGCAGATGCTCTCCTCGGTGTGCATGCCGGGCCTCGAGGCGACTGCCGCGGCGGCCGACAACCTGCGCGTGTATCAGCTCTACGTGCGCGGCGATGCGGCCTGGGTCGACGACTGCGTGCGCCGGGCAACAGACCATGGCTACCGCGCGTTCTGCCTGACGGTCGACAGCGCGATGTACAGCCGGCGCGAGCGTGACCTGGTGGGGCGCTTCATCAAGCCCTGGCGCGCCGACGCCGCCAAAGGCATGGAATACCAGTCGGCGCTGTCCTGGGACGAGGTCAAGCGCTTCAAGGACCGCCACGACCTGCCGCTGATCCTCAAGGGCATCGCGACTGCCGAGGACGCGGAGATCGCGGTCGAGAATGGCGTCGAGGTGGTCTACGTGTCGAACCACGGCGGGCGCCAGCTCGACCATGGCCTGGGCAGCGCCGCCGTGCTGCCCGAAGTGGTCGCCGCGGTCGCCGGCCGCGCCGAGGTCTGGGTCGACGGCGGCTTCATGCGCGGCTCGGACGTGGTCAAGGGCATCGCGCTCGGCGCGCGCTGCGTCGGGCTCGGTCGTCTCGCCTGTCTCGGGCTAGCCGCCGACGGCGTCGCCGGTCTGGTGCGCGCGCTCGAGATCCTCGAGGAAGAGGTGCGCATCTGCCTCGGGCTGCTTGGCGTGACGTCGTTCGCCGAGCTCACGCCGGCGCATGTCACCGCGGCGCCGGCGGTGAGCGACCCATCGGTGCTCAGCGCGTTCCCGCTGCTCGGCGCGGGCGTCGAGCACGCGCCGCAGGCGGACTAGGTCTTGGTGGCTGTGCCGTAGCCCGAGCCCGTCTTGCGGTACTCCTCGCGCGGCGGGCTGAAGATGTCGAGCACGACCGCGCCCTGCGCGCCGACGCGGATCCCGTGCGGCACGCCGCCGGGCGTGTGCCAGAACTCGCCGGCACTCACCGCGATCTCCTCGCCGCCCTGGATGCGGGTCGCCGAGCCCTCGAGCAGCACGCCCCATTGCTCGTTCGGATGGCTGTGCACCTGGCCGACCGAGTTCGGCGCCATGCGCACCACCGAGAGCATCACGTTTTCGCCTACGAAGACGCGCGTTTCGACGCCGGGCGCGAGCGTGCGCGCAATGCCACGTGCGTCGTCGGCGAGGCTGTAGACCCAGTCGGCTTTCGGCATAGTCTCCTCCGTTTCAAATCAGGCCGCGTGCGCGCCGCTCCATCGGCAGCAACGCATGATAGGTGAAGGTCTGCACCGGCGTGTCGACACCGGTTTCCGCGCCGAAGCGCACGATCGCGCCGTTCCAGGCGTCGAGCTCGGAAGGTTTCCCCGCCATGAGGTCGCGCTGCATCGAAGCGGTCGCGTCGGCCGGCATCGCGTCGTAGAACTTCCACAGCTCGGTCTTGTACGCGGCGGTGATCGGGTGGCCGCGGCGCGCGCCGACCGCGATGCCTTCGTCCATCGCGCGGTCGATCAGCGCACGGGTCTCGGCCATGCCGCGCAGCACGCCCATCGGGCTGCGCGCGAGCGCACCGAGCCCGGCCCAGGAGCTCACCGTGAGCAGCTTCTTCCACAGCTCGGTGCGGATGTCGGCGCTCGAGTTTGCCTGCGAGCCAGCGCTCTCGAACGCGGCGCGCAATTTTTCGACACGCTCGGACAGGCCGCCGCCGAGCTCGCCGATCTCCACGTAAGCGCCTGGATTGAAGTGGCGAACGACGCCGGGTGCTTCGACCAGGCTGAACACTTTGGAAAGGCCGCCGACCACATGTTCGGCGCCCACGATCGATGCAAGCTCGTCGGGTGCCTCGACGCCGTTTAGAAACGGCACGACGATCGTATCCGCCTTGATCATCGGCTGCATCGCGCGCGCCGCGTCCGCGATCTGCCAGGTCTTCACCGCGACGACGATCACGTCGACCAGGCCGACATCGCGCGGATCGTTCGTCGCCACGACGTCATTGAGGTGTGTATCGCCAAGCGGGCTGAAGACCTTGAGGCCGTTCTTGCGGATCGCATCCAGGTGCGCGCCGCGCGCGATGAACGCAACCTCGTGTCCCGCCTCGGCCAGGCGCGCGCCGTAGTAGCCGCCCAGGCCGCCTGCGCCGACGATCGCAAAGCGCAT
>JAJDNJ010000102.1 GCA_022340705.1 Betaproteobacteria bacterium | reverse complement strand
GACTTGTAGGTCATCTGTGGAAATTCCGCGACGTTGAAGAAGTCCGCGCTGCGCAGATGTTCATCCCGCGTGCGCGGACGGGCGCCCCGCTCCCTGTCTCCGGTGTCAATCGACGCCGTGTCGATGACGACCTCGAGCGATCCGTTCTTCGCCGCGCGATCGAGCGTGAACTTACCGCTCGACTTGTCGAAGCGGCCCCTGACCGTCGACACGCCCAGGTGGTCGATCGCGAAATACGCGAAGCTGTGGATCGGGTCGATGACGTAGGTTTCGGGTGCCGCGCTCGCCGAAATCGGCACTACGGCCGTCAGCGTCGCGATCAGCAGTTCTCTTTTCATTGCGTCTCCTCCCATGGCGGGTTGGTTCGTGATTCGGGTCGTCGGCCAGTGGCCGGTTCAGCTGACCGCGCGGCTCGCCGTCCAGACGAGCGCCCAGCAGCCGAGCGCAGGCACCAGGGCGTAGAACACGGCGATCACCGCCTGTATTCCATGCGGCGATCGCCCCGGCAGCGGCAGGCGCACGGCGAGGGGCACCAGGCCAAGCAGAGCCGCCGCCGCCCAGGGCAGCTGGGCGAGCAGCACGGCGGCGCAGGCGAGCAGCGAGGCGCCCACCGAAACCGTCAGCGTCAGGCTGGCGCCCGCCCGAACGCGTCCGCCAAGCACCATGACGAGCAGCACGAACCCTCCCGACGCGGCGCCCAGCGCGATCCCGTACTGGCCGATGAGCGCCGAGGCGCCGAGCACCGCGCCGACGCCGGCACCCGTACCCAGTCCGACGCCGGCGGCTCCTGCGCGGACCGGGTCGGCCTGCAGCGGCAGCACCGCCGCCACGGTCCACAGCACCAGCGCCGCCACGGCGGCACCGACGGGCAGCCCCTCGGCAAGCGCGCGCTGCGCGAGCACGGCCCAGAACACCCACAGCGCCGCTGCGCCGAACAGCGCGCCGAGGACCACGCCTGCGAGGCGGGTCGGCTTGAAGGCGAAATCTGCGAGCGCACCGAGCAGGGACGCGGCGACGGCGAGCAATACCAGCTTGCGCGTTGCGGTGAGGGTCGAAAACGAGAAGTTGCCGACGAGTACAACCGCCGCGACGAAACCCGCGACCGCCGCGAGTCCCGAAAGGCGCAGCGGCAGAAGCAGACCGGCGATCGCGAGGCCGACGATTAGCGGCACCACGGCGGCCTGCACCGCCGGATGCGAAAGAAGATCCTGCACCGCTGCCGCGCGGTTCGCCGGGTGATCGCGCGAGCCCGGTGCTCAGTGCGCCGCGCTCGCGGCGGCCTTCGCCGCCTGCCAGCGCTCGAGCTTGGCGCGCGCGCCGTTCTGCGCCGGGTCCATCGCCGCGTCGTGACCCGGCTTTTTCGCCGTCAGCTCGATGACGTAGCCGTTCGGGTCGCGGAAGTAGATCGAGTCGATGAAGCCGTGGTCCGAGATGCCGCGCGTTTGCATGCCCGCGGCCTTGCCCTTCTCGAACATCCGGTGCAGCGTGGCCATGTCGAC
Source organism: Betaproteobacteria bacterium (assembly GCA_022340705.1). Taxonomy (GTDB): domain Bacteria; phylum Pseudomonadota; class Gammaproteobacteria; order Burkholderiales; family SG8-39; genus SG8-39. Next base: position 4,955 of record JAJDNJ010000102.1, on the reverse strand, counting down.
CTCGAGCGCGATGTGCAGATCGAAGTCGTGCTGATCCTTGAACTCGAACGGCATGTCGGGCGCTTCGAAGAATGCGAGATAGGAACCGTCGTCGAGCTCGTAGAAGCTGTGCAAGGTCGAGGTCTTGCGTCCGCTCTTGGTTTCCTTGATCTCGAACGCTTCCGCGAGGCGCATTTCGAGAAAGTCCTCGTAGAACTTGCGCGTTGCTTCCGAATCGCGGCAGCGATAGGCGTTGTGGTGCAGCTTGCGAATCATTCGTTGTCCTCCAGAGCCTTGTCGGCGCCTCAAACGGCGACGAACGGCTGGTCCTTGACCGAAGCGGTGAAGCCCTCGATCACCTCGTGCACCTTGGGCCAGCTCTTCAGCGCCTTCATGTTTTTCAGCCAGCGCTGCACGTTCGGATAGCCCTTGTAGTCACAGCGGATGACTTCACCGAGCGTGACCATCTCGGCGCCCATATAGTCGGCAAGCGTGACCCGGTCGCCGCACAGGAAGCGCCTGTCCGGGCCGAGCCAATCCTTGTCGAGAATTTTCAGCCAAGCTTGCGCGCGCTCCTTGCCCCAGGCCAGCGTTCCAGCCTGCACCGCGTCGCTCGGGCGCTTGTGGTGCGGAAACAGCTGCGGGTAGGTCAGCCCGTAGGCGATGTCCTTGTAGCAATTCGAGTTGAACCAGTCCATGACCTCGTGGACTCGGGCGCGCGCCTTGAGTTCCTTCGGGTAGGCGGGCGAGCCCACTTTGTCGGCGAGGTATTTGATGATCGCCGAGCTTTCGGTCAATCTGAAATCGCCATCCTCGAGTACCGGCACGAGGCAGTTCGGATTGATCTTGGCGAATTCGGGCTTGAGATGCTCACCCGTGAACAGGTCGACGACCTGGTAGTCGAGCTTCACGCCCTCCTCCTCCGCAAACATCATCACGATGCGGCTGGTGGTCGAAGCGGGATGGTAATAAAGCTTCATGGCGCAACCTCCTTATGGACGGCCGGCCGGGAATTCGGCAGCGGGCTGCACTGATAGCACATTCCCGTGGCGGCTGAAAGTGCCGCGCGACGGGAAGCTCAGCCGCGCGCGACCCGGATCACCCCGCTCACTTCGCGGATTGTGCCGAAGGCGCGCTTGAGCTGGTCCAGGTTGGCGACCTGGAAGGTGAAGTTCATGAATGCCAGCTCGTCGCGGCTCTGGGTGCGGACCGCGGTCACGTTGATGTGCTCTCGGGCGAGCGCATCGCCGATGTCGCGCAGCAGCCCCGGCCGGTCGGTCGCGGTGACGCGCGCCTCTACCGTGTAGCTTCCGCCAGCGCCGCTCCACTGTGCGTCGATCATGCGCTCCGGGTGCCGCTCGGCGAGCCGCCGCAGGCTGTCGCAGTCCTCGCGGTGCACCGTAACCCCCTTGCCCCGAGTCACGAAACCGCGCACCGGGTCGGGCGGAACCGGCTTGCAGCAGCGCGCGAGCTGGGTGAGCAGTCGATCCATGCCGACCACCAGCACTCCGCCATCCCCGCCGCCGCGCGTGCCCTGCCGGCGCAGCCGCTTCGGCGCCACCGAAGCGGGCACCGGCGCCGCTTCGCGCTGCGGCGCAGCGCCCTTCAGCTCGCGCAGCGCAAGCTGGAGCTGGCGCAGGTTGACCTCGTCGCGGCCGACCGCGGCGAACAGCTCGTCTGATTTGCCGAAGCCGAGCTTCGCGGCGACCGCCTCGAGGCTGGCCTGTCCCGAGCCGCCGCGCTTCAATTCGCGCTCGACGATCGCGCGGCCCGCCGCTACGGTTTCGGCGAGCGCCTGGGAGTTGAACCACTGGCGGATCTTCTGGCGCGCGCGATGCGACTTGACGAAACCGCGCTCGGCGCTCAGCCAGTCGCGCGACGGCCCCCCGCTTTTCGCCGTTACGATCTCGACACGCTGTCCGCTGGCCAGCGGCGTGTCGAGCGTCACCATGCGTCCATCGACCTTCGCACCGCGGCAATGGTGTCCGAGGTCGCTATGCAGCGCATAAGCGAAGTCCACCGGTGTCGAGCCGGCGGGCAGATCGACGACCTTGCCCTGGGGCGTGAGCACGTACACCGTGTCGTCGAGCGCAGCCGCGCGCGTCTTTTCGGTCCACTGCGCGCCGTCTGCGACCTCGTCGCGCCAGGCGAGCAGCTGGCGCAGCAGCGCGATCTTGTCGTCGAAGCCGGCGTCGGCGCGCGTGCCGCGCCCGCCTTCCTTGTAGCGCCAGTGCGCCGCGACGCCGAATTCGGCATGCCGGTGCATCTCCTCCGTACGGATCTGGACTTCCAGCGTCCGCCCGTTCGGCCCCATCACCGCGGTGTGCAGCGACTGATACATGTTCCCCTTCGGGCGCGAGATGTAGTCGTCGAACTCTCGTGGCAGCGGCTGCCACAGGTTGTGCACCACGCCGAGCACCGTGTAGCAGTCCTTTACGTCCGGCACGATCACGCGCAGCGCGCGCACGTCGTAGACCTCGTCGAAATCGAGCTCCTTGGTGCGCATCTTGTTCCAGATCGAATAGATATGCTTCGGCCGGCCAGCGATCTCAGCGCGCACGCCGGCGGCCTCGAGCTCCTTGCCGAGCTGCGCCATCGCGTTCGCGATGTACTGCTCGCGCTCGACGCGCTTTTCGTCGAGCATGCGCGCGATGCGCTTGTAGAGCTCCGGCTCGAGGAAGCGGAACGACAGATCCTCCATCTCCCACTTCAGCTGCCAGACACCGAGCCGGTTCGCGAGCGGCGCGTAGATGTCGAGGGTTTCTTCGGCGTAACTGCGCCGCTCCTCGGAAGGCTGCTTGGCAAGCCAGCGCAGCGTCTGCGTGCGGCTGGCCAGACGAATCAGCACCACGCGGATGTCCTCGACCATGCCGAGCACCATCTTGCGCAGGATCTCCGACTGCTCGGCACGCAGGTCGCGCTTCGCGGAGGCCGCGGTACGCCCGCCCGCGCGTGTCGCGACGCGCAGCTGGTAGAGCTTTTCGACGCCCGTCGTCAGGCGCGCGATCTGCTCGCCGAACGCGGCCTGCAGCGCGCCCTCCTCGGCCACGTGCTTCGGCGCGGCGAACAGCACCCCGGCCGCGCGTCCCACCGCGTCCATGCCAATCGAGGCCAGGTTCGCGCCGATGCCGAGCGCATGGGGCCACACCGGCTCGCCGGTCGACAGGCGCTGACCCGCGTACAGCGGCTCGGCGAATTCGAGCGCCTGCGCAATCAGCCTGCGGTCATCCGCCGCCAGGCCGTCGGCAAGCGGCTCGAGCGCCGCGGTGCCGTTCTGGGGATGCAACTGGACCACGGAAACCATCCGGCTATTCTAGCGATCGCGCATGAACTGGTGGACACAATGGAAACGGCGCCGCGTGCTCCGGCGCCACGCGATCGACGACCGCCTGTGGCACCGGACCGTGTTCGGGCTGCCTTTTCTCGGTGAGCTCGAACGCGACGACGGGGCACGCCTGCGCGAGCTGACGCTGCTCTTCCTGGCGGAAAAGTCGTTCAGCGGCGCGCAGGGGCTCGCGCTGAACGACGCAATGCGCGTCGCGATCGCGGCACAGGCCTGTCTGCCGATCCTCAATCTCGGCCTGGACTGGTACGACGATTGGGTCGGGGTCATCGTCTATCCGGGCGATTTTCGCGTGCGACGGCACGACATCGACGCCGCCGGGGTCGTGCACGAATGGGATGACGCGCTTGCAGGCGAAGCAATGCCCGGAGGGCCGGTCGTGCTGTCCTGGGACAGTGCGGCGCATGCCAGGGAAATGAACATCGTCATACACGAGTTCGCCCACAAACTCGACATGCGAAACGGCGACGCCGATGGCCTGCCACCACTGCATGCGGACATGGACCGGCGGGTCTGGCATGCCGCCTTCCGGGCCGCCTTCGACGGCTTCTGTGACGCGCTCGAGCGCGGGCGCGAGACCTGGCTGGACCCCTACGCCGCCGAGCACCCTTCCGAATTTTTCGCCGTCCTAAGCGAGGCCTTCTTCGAGCGTCCGCAGGAGACGCGGCGCCGCTACCCCGACGTGTACGACCAGCTACGGCTGTTCTACCGCCAGGACCCGGCGCGGCGCACGCTGGCATGAAGACCCTGCTCATCGTGTTTCACACGCATGGCGTCAAGACCGCGCAAATGGCGGAGGCCGTTGCGCGCGGGGCGCAGGACGCGCTGCGCGAAGCCGAGGCGCAGGACAGCGTGCGCATCGTGGTCAAGCGCTGCCCTGATGCCGGTGCGCAGGATCTGCTCGAGGCCGACGCCGTCATCCTCGGCACGCCGGAGAACTTCGGCTACATGTCAGGCATGATGAAGGACTTCCTCGAGCGCGTGTTCTATCCTTGCGAAGGCAAGGTCGAGGGCCGGCCCTATGCCCTGTTCATCGGCGCAGGACAGGATGGCAGCGGCGCCCGCAGCTCGGTCGAGCGCATCGTCACCGGCCTGCGCCTGCGTAAGGCACACGACGCGATCATCTGCGTGAAGGCGCTGACGCCGGCAGTCATCGAGGCCTGCGAGACGCTCGGCGCGACGTTCGCGGCCGGGCTCGCGATCGGCGCGCTGTAGCGGGACTTCGCGCTGCGCCGCTGCGCCTCGCGTTCGATGCGAGAATCGTCCAATGTGCGCTTTCCTGCCAACCGGATGCCGCCTTACAAGCTGAGCAACGCCGCGCTGGTCACTATCGCGGGCGCGATGCTGATCGCGATCGCCTGCTGGTTCCTCCTGCGCGGCGCGCTGTCGGCCGCGTGGCGCACGCCGGGCAGCCCCGTGCTCTATCTGACCGGCGTTGCCGGCGCGCTGCTGCTCCTCGTGCCGGCGGCGTTCGCGCTCGCAAAGCGCGGCGGACGCAGCCAGCGGCCCGTCGCCTGGTTCAACGCCCATGTCGTCTGCGCCTGCCTGGGCAGCGTCCTGATCGCGGTGCATTCTGCGGGTCATCTGGGGCGCCCGCCCGCGGTGCTGCTGCTCGCGCTCGTCGCGCTCGCCG
>JAJDNJ010000086.1 GCA_022340705.1 Betaproteobacteria bacterium | reverse complement strand
CCGCCGGCGGCCTGGATCGCGGGCCCGGCGATCTTCGCGTACGCCGCGAGCGCGTCGGGATTGCTGATCGAGCGGTAGGTGACGACCATGTATGCCTTGGGCATGTGCTTTTCCTCCGTGCCGGGAATAGGAGTTGGATTTTCACATGGCCGCGCCCGGCCGCGCGCCGTCGTTGCCCCCCGGGCGATTCCACCTGCACAATGGCCGTATGCCGGCCGCGTTCGCCAAATGGCTCGAGAAGCTGCGTACCCCGACCGCGATCAGCCTCGCACTTGGGCTTGTCGCGGGCCTGCTGGTCATCGGGCTGCGCAGCGCGGGCGTGCTGCAGTTCGTCGAGCTGGCGACCTACGACATCTACCTGCGCGCGAAAGAGCGCAAATCCGTGCCCGAGCCGCGCGTGGTGCTGGTTCAGGCGTTCGAGCCGGATATCCAGAAGCTTGCGGAATGGCCGCTTTCCGATCGCAACATGGCTGCGGTGCTGAACAAGCTGCTCGCCTACGAGCCGCGCGTGGTAGGCGTGGATCTGTACCGCGACATCCCGGTGCCGCCCGGGCACGAGGACCTGGTCAGCCTGTTGAAGCGCGACAAGCGCATTGTCTTCATCGAGAAGTTCGGTAAGGACAGCAGCAAGCGCGTTGCCGGACCGCCGGCGTTGCGCGGGACCGAGCAGATCGGCTTCGCCGACATCACGGTCGACCAGGACGGCGTCGTGCGCCGCGGGCTGCTGTTTCTCGACGACGGCAAGAATTTCTCGCTCTCGCTGTCGCTGCGCCTCGCCCTTGCCTACCTGGCCGAGAAGGGCATCACGCCGCAGCCGGGAAGCGACGACCCGACGCACATGCGCCTCGGTTCGGTGACCCTGAAGCCCTTCGAGGCGAACGACGGGCCCTATGTGCACGCAGATGCGCAGGGCTACCAGTACATGCTCGACTACCGCGGCGGCGCCGATCGCTTCAAGACGTACTCGATCAGCGACGTGCTTGAAGGCCGCGTCGATCCGCGCTTGATCAAGGACAACGTGGTTATCGTGGGGGTCAACGCCGAGAGCGTGAAAGACGAGTTCCTGACACCCTTCGACCGTTTTACGCGGCGCGGGCAGACCACTGCCGGAATCGCGGTGCACGGATACGAGGTCAGCCAGCTGATTCGCGCGGCGCTCGACGGCGACGCTCCGATCGGATTCCTCGCCGACCGCTACGAAAACCTGTGGATCCTGCTGTGGGCCGTTGCAGGCGCCCTTGTGGGGCGTGTGGCGCGCTCGACGATGCGCTTTACGCTGGCCGCCGCGTCCGGGCTGTTATTGCTGGTCGGCGCGACCCTGCTCGCGTTCTTTGCACATTGGTGGCTGCCGGTCGCGCCGGTCGCGATCGCCTGGGTGACGTCGGCGGCGCTGGTGACGGCCTTCCTCTCCGGCCACGAGCGGCAGGAGAAACGATTCCTGATGGACATTTTCTCGAAGAGCGTATCGGCCGAAGTGGCCGACGAAATGTGGAAGCAGCGCGCCAGCTTCCTCAAGGGTGGTCGGCTCGAGCCTCAGATGATGACTGTGACCGTGTTGTTCTCGGATCTGGCGAATTTCACGCCGGTCGCGGAAAGACTGACGCCCACCGAACTGATGGACTGGCTGAATCACTACATGGAAACCATGGCCGGACTGGTGATCAAGCACGGCGGGGTCGTGGATGACTATTTCGGCGATGCGATCAAGTCGAACTTCGGGGTGCCCCTGCCGCGCAAGAAGCCCGAAGAGATTCGCCAGGACGCGATGAATGCGGTGCGCTGCGCGCTCGCCATGCGGCGCGCGATGGAGGAACTCAATGCGTCGTGGTCGGCGGAAAACGCGCCGCGCGTGAAAATGCGCGCGGGCATCGCAACAGGGTCGGTCGTTGCCGGCTGCCTCGGCAGCGCGCAGCGCATGAAGTACACGACGATTGGCGACGTGGTCAATACCGCCGCTCGCCTCGAGAGCTACGGCAAGGAGATTCCCGAACAGTTGATCGACCCCTACTGCCAGATCATGCTGGCTGCCTCGACGGTCGAGCATCTCGAGGGGGATTTCAACCTCCAGCCGGTCGGATCGCTGCAGCTAAAGGGCAAGTCGCAGGCGGTGGACGTGTTCGCGCTGATCGGGTCTCCCGCGGAGACCCGCGTGGAGCTTCCGCGCGAACCCGCGGCGCCGCGCCAGGCCGCGGCCCGTTAACCCTTGTAGTCGTAGATCGAGACGTACATCTCGCATTTGCGACAGATCTCGGGCATGCGCTCGGGGTCGTACATGCTCGCGCGAATGCGATTCGCCTCCGGACCGGTCCAGATCTCGGCCAGCGTCTGCTGAGTGAGGTCGCCGACGATCAGTTCGTCCCTGACGTCGCGGCAGTCGCAGAGCTTGAGCTTCAGGTCCACTGTAACGAGGGGCTTGATGTAAGAAATCTTGCAAGGGCCGATCCGCGTCAGGCGCGGCTTTTTCTCGAGGTCGCCGACCTGGTCGATGTCCGTCTCGACGAGCCCGCCCCAGGTGTCGACCAGCGTGTTCAGCGTGTACGGGATGCCGAGCGAATCGAGGAAAGCGACGAAAGTCTTTTTCGCCGCGTCGCTGCCGTAGTAATCCTGCAGCCTGACCGCGACGCTGAAGTTCGGATTGTCGCGCGCAATCGCGCGCACGCGCTCGAGGTTGCGTTTCATGCTCTCGAATCGGTCCACGCCCATCAGCCGCGCGTAGGCTTCCTTGTCGAAGCCGGCGACCGACACGTTCATCGCGAATTTGAACGTGGAGACCTCGCGCAACGCGCGTTCGATCTTTGAGCTGACATGGATCAGGTTGGTGTAGAAAAAAGCGGGCAGACCGACTTCGTTCAGCACACTGACTCGATCCGTGAAGTACGGGTCGATCAGCGGATCACCCACCGTCGGTGTCAGGCCGACTTCGATTCCTCCGGCGGCCTTGAACTCGAGCACAATGCGGCGGAATTCGGCCACGTCCATGTACTTGCGCGGAAGCGTGTCCGCGACCTTCGGGTAATAGCAGAACACACAGCGCGCATTGCAGACGTTGGTGCACTCGACGTACAGCCGCTCGGGCACCGCGTAGCGTTTCGCGTAATAGTCCTCCACCGCGCTGCGCCGGAACGTGAGGTTCGTGCGCGCGCGCAGGTCCTTGCGGAACCGCGTGTAGTGGACGTCGACGAAGTTGACGACCTTCTGCATGCAACGCAATCCTAAGCGGATCGCGGGCGCCTTGACAGGGCGCTTAACCCCACACCGCAGGTGGATAAAGGCAAACCGACGGCCCGAGTCGCAGTGGGCAAGCCACTGCCCGCCGCGCGCGACGGAATCGCCTCCCGGAGCCCGTCAGGGCTTCGCGCGCGACTACTCCGGAATGTAGCCGATCATGTAAAGCGCCCTCAGCAGCGGCGTGGGCTCGATGTCGTTGCCGAAAGTGTTCATGAAGATGTCGCGAATCGCCGCGCTGCTGAACACCCTGGACAGGGCGCGGTTGACCTCCAGGCGCAGCGCCGAATCGCCGCGCGGCAGCATGATCGCGTAGGGCTCAATCGAAAGGTCGTCCGGCAGGAGGGCGTACTTGCTCGCATCCTTGACCTTGCCCGCGATGCCTTCGAGCAAAATCTTGTCGCTCGCGAACGCGTCGACCTTGCCTTGCTCGAGTGCCGCGGTCGCGGCCTCGCGGCTCGGGAACGTCACTACCTCGGCGTTGATCAGCGCACGCTTGAGTGCGCTCTTGAGCGCCGTCTCGTTCGTCGTTCCGGCGATGACCCCGACGCGCTTGCCTGCAAGGTCGGAAAACTTGCGCACAGCCGAGCTCACGCGGGTGAGCACGCCGGTGCTGTCGACGAACACATAGCTGGAAAAGTCGACCCGTTCCATGCGTTTGAGCGTGGCGGTGGTCGCGCCGCAGAGCATGTCGACCTCGTGTTTCTCCACCAGCTCGAAGCGGTTCTGGCTCGTCGCCTCGACCCATTTGATCTTGAGGTCGGGGATCTTGAGCTGCGATTCGATGCTCGCCGCGACGCGCTTGCACAGCTCCACGGTATAGCCGGCGGGTTGTCCATTGGGGCCCTTGAACGAGAACGGCAAGGCGTCGCCGCGGTAGCCCATGGTCACGGTTTTACTGTCGCGGATTCTGTCGAGCGCGCTGTCCTGCGCATTCGACAGCGCGGGCAGGGTGACGAGGGCGAGCGCCAGCACGGCAATGAGGATGCGTCGCATGTGGAATCTCCGAAGGCGGGGAGGGCGGAGACTAGCAACCACCTGCCGGGCAGGCAAGCGCAGCCGGGCGACACTGCGAACCGGTTGCACTGTGGCGCTAGAATCGAGTGCATTCGAGCATGACGGAGCGGTCGATGAGCGATGCCTGTCTAATCCTGGTCGACATCCAGAACGACTTCATGCCCGGCGGCGCGCTCGCCGTGCCGAAGGGCGACGAGATTGTGCCGCTGGTGAACCGCATTGCGCCCCGGTTTCATTGGGTCGTCGCAGGGCAGGACTGGCATCCTCCTGGCCACACGTCGTTCGCTTCGGTGCACCCCGGGGAAAAGCCCTTCGAAACAATCCGCCTCTCCTACGGCGATCAGGTGCTGTGGCCCGATCACTGCGTGCAGGGAACCGAGGGCGCGGCGTTTCACGGCGCCTTGTCGCTCGCACCCGCCCAGCTCGTCGTGCGCAAGGGCTATCGGCGCGAGGTCGACAGCTATTCGGTGTTCGTCGAGGCCGACCGCAAGACCCCGACCGGTTTAGCGGGATGGCTGCGTGAGGTCGGTATACGCAGGCTTTGGTTCGCCGGGCTGGCGACCGACTTCTGCGTACTCTGGTCGACGCTCGATGCGCGCGCAGCCGGCTTTGAGGCGAACGTGATCGAGGACGCCTGTCGCGCGATCGACCTGAACGGCTCCCTCGATGCGGCATGGCGTGAGATGAGCGCCGCGGGCGTTAAGCGCACGCACGTCGATGCCTTGCAGCTCTGAGCGCTGACGCGCGTCAGCCGCGCGCCGGCGGGCGTACCGAAAGCACGTGCCCGATCTGCCAGGGCCGCGCGAGGGCGGCATGTGCCTGCTTGATGGCCGCGAGGCGCTCGAGCAGCGCTTGTGGCATCGGCGCGGTCCTGCGTGTGGCCGTGCTGACATGCGCGCTCAATCCCTCGCAGGACGCGGCCGGGCGATGGTCTCCGACGCGGAACATCTCCTGGTAGAAGTGAAAGCGCTTGGCGTCGAAATCGAGCAGGCGCGCCTCGAAGCGCAGGGTATCGCCTTCGTTCACCTCGCGCAGAAAATTGAGGTGCTGTTCGAGCGCGAAGGTGGTCGACCCGTATTGGCTGCGAAATGCCTGCGTGAAGCCAAGAAACTCGAGGAACGCGTCGGCCGCGACGTCGAACACGACGCTGAAATAGCCGACGTTCATGTGGCCGTTGTAGTCGATCCACTCGGGGCGAACGACGGCGCGTGCCTCGGCGAACGGGACCGGGATTTCGGACGCCCCGCTCATCGGCCGGTGAAGCGGCCCTGGCGCCGCTCGATAAACGCGCGCACGCCCTCCGCGGCATCTTCGGTAAGCGCGAGGCTGCGCTGCACGGCGTCCATTTCTTCCTTTATGCCAAGCGGCCCGCGCTCGACGTAGCGCCGCGAGGAGGCCAGCGAAGCGCGCACCGCGAGCGGCGCCTGCGCGGCGATCGTCGCCGCGATCTCGAGCGCGCGCTCGAGCTGGCGCCCCGCCGGGACGATTTCCTGAACGAAGCCAAGCCGGTATGCCTCCGTCGCATCGAACTCGTCTCCGGTCAGCAGGTAGCGCTGCGCGTTGCCCCAGCCGGCGCGCTCCACAAAGCGCATCGTCGCTCCGCCGGTGGGAATCACCCCGCGCTTGACCTCGATCTGCGCGAAGCGGCAGTCGTCGGCCGCGACGACGATGTCCTGCGCGAGCATCAGCTCGATGCCCAGCGTGAAGCAGATGCCCTGCACCGCGCACACGACCGGCTTGCTGCGCAGCGGCGCGCGCAACCCGAGCGGATCGATCGCGTCGGCGGGAACCATCGGCTCGCCGCTGCGCATCATCGGCGCAAAGAGGTCCAGCTGCAGCCCGGCGGTGAAATTCCCTCCATGCGCGTAAAGCACGCCGACCCGTACCCCGGCGTCGCGCTCGAGCGTGCCGAAGGCGTCGGCCAGCGCGCGGTACATCTCCGGGGTAAAGCCGTTGAGTTTTTTCGGGCGGTCGATGCCGATCAGCGCGAGCGCGTCGCGCTGCTCGTAGGTAATGCGGCCTGCGGAGCCGGTCATGACGGGTGCCTGGGCTGCCTGGGTTGGCGGGTCGTCGCGCTGCGGATTCTCGCCGCGCGAGCCGATCCGGGCAAAGCGGGGACGAATGCACCGGGTCCCGGACCCCGCGCCGGTACGCAGGCCCCCGTTTTTATGTGAGAATTCGCCCCTCGTCGGGCCGGCCGAGAGCCGGTCCAGCCAGTTGGACTTCTGAGGAGGAGACCGACCGATGGCCACCCGCGTCGGACCGTCGAGTGCGCTCGACACGCTGGATACGTTTCCCAAGCTTCTCCTGCACCACGCCAAGGCGCGCGGCGACCGGCCGGCAATCCGCGAAAAGGATCTCGGCATCTGGCAGACCTGGACTTGGAAGCGTTTTGCCGACGAAGTGCGTGCGCTCGCCTGCGGGCTCGCCGAGCAGGGCCTCAAGCGCGGCGACCACCTTGCGCTCGTTTGCGACAACCGGCCGCGGCTCTACGCCATGCTGTGCGCGACGCAATGCCTCGGCGCGGTGCCGGTGGCGCTCTACCAGGATTCGGCTGCGGCAGAGATGACATTCCCGATCCAGAACGCGGAAATTACCCACGCGCTTGCCGAAGATCAGGAGCAGGTCGACAAGCTGCTGGAGATCCTGCCGCAGTGCCCGAAGCTCAGGCACATCTATTACGACGATCCGCGCGGCATGCGCCACTACAAGCAGCCCGAGCTGATGGCCTACGAGCGGCTGATCGAGCTGGGGCGTGCGTCGTTCAGGCGCGATCCCGCTTTCATCGAGGGAGAGATCGCAAAGGGGGTCGCCGACGATCCCGCGGCGATGTTCTTCACTTCGGGAACGACGGGCGTGCCCAAGGGCGTCGTGCTGACGCACCACGCGCTGATCGACCGTTCGCGCGCGGCAGCCGAATTCGAAGGGCTGACCGATCGCGACGTCGTGCTGGCCTACCTGCCGCCAGCCTGGATCGGCCAGAATATCTTCTCCTACGCGCAGCCGTTCGTCACGGGCTACTGCATCTGCTGCCCCGAGTCGGCGGAAACCGTGATGGTCGACATGCGCGAGATCGGCCCGAGCTACTACTTCGCCCCGCCGAGGGTGCTCGAGAACCTGCTCACCCAGGTGTCGATCCGCATGGAGGATGCGGGCGCGGTGAAGCGCTGGCTGTACCGCGTGTTCATGAACCTCGCGCAGCGCGTCGGCGGTGCGCTGCTCGATGGGCAATCGGTCGGCCCCCTGGACCGACTGCTCTACGCCATCGGCGATTTCATCATCTACGCCCCGCTTCGCAACGTGCTCGGAATGGGCCGGGTGCGCGTCGCCTATACCGCGGGCGAGGCGATCGGGCCGGACCTGTTCAAGTTTTACCGCTCGATCGGCATCAACCTGAAGCAGCTCTACGGCTCGACCGAGACGAGCGTGTTTGTCTGTATCCAGCCGAACGGCCAGGTGAAGGCCGATACGGTCGGCCCGGCGGTGCCGGGCGTCGAGCTCAAGTTCACGCCGCAGCGTGAGCTGCTCATTCGCTCGCCCGGCCTGTTCAAGGAGTACTACAAGAATCCGCAGGCGACGCTCGAGGCGAAAGACGCCGAAGGCTGGTTCCGCACCGGCGATGCGGGCTACGTGGACCCCGACGGCCATCTGAAGATCATCGACCGGGTGAAGGACGTCGGTGCGCTCGCCGACGGGACGTTGTTCGCTCCGAAGTACCTGGAAAACAAGCTGAAGTTCTTCCCCTACATCCAGGAGGCGGTGGCGTTCGGCGACAAGCGCGAGGAGGTCTGCGCGTTCATCAACATCGACATGGAGGCGGTCGGCAACTGGGCCGAGCGGCGCAACATGCCGTATTCCGGCTACGTCGACCTCGCCACGCGCGACGAAGTGAACGAGCTGTTGCGCGAATGCGTCGAGAAGGTCAACGCAGACCTCGCGCAGGAGCCGGAGCTGGCGAACTCCCAGATCCACCGCTTCCTGACGTTGCACAAGGCGCTCGATGCGGACGATGAGGAGCTCACGCGCACCCGCAAGGTGCGGCGCGGGTTCATCGCCGAAAAGTACGCCACGCTCATCGATGCGCTGTATAGCGGCAAGGAGAGCGTCCATATCGAGGCGAAGGTGCGCTACGAGGACGGCCGCACGGGGTCGATTTCGGCCGACTTGAAGATCCGCGGCGCGAAGACATTCCCGCCGGCGGCGGCGAAGAAGGCGGCCTGAGCGCGCAATGAGCGTCGCGCTGCACCAGCATCCGCGCGCCCACCCGGTCGGCGAGGTGCTGCTGTCCGTCGAGAACGTGTCGTTGTCGTTCGGTGGCGTGAACGCGCTGACCGACGTGTCGTTCGACGTGCGCGAGCACGAGGTCCGCGCGATCATCGGGCCGAACGGCGCCGGCAAGAGCTCGATGCTGAACGTCCTGAACGGCGTCTACCATCCGCAGAAGGGGACTATCCGGCTGCGCGGCAAGTCGTTCCACGACATGGTCTCGCACGAGGCGGCTGCGATGGGGATCGCGCGGACCTTCCAGAACATCGCCTTGTTCAAGGGCATGACGGTCCTCGACAACATCCTCACCGGGCGAAATCTGAAGATGCGCTCGAATTTCCTGCAGCAGGCGCTGTGGTGGGGGCCCGCGCGGCGCGAGGAGCTGGTGCATCGTCACGCGGTCGAGGAAGTCATCGATTTCCTCGAGATCCAGCACGTCCGCAAGACGCCCGTCGGCCGGCTGCCCTACGGCCTGCAAAAGCGGGTGGAGCTTGCGCGCGCACTTGCCGCCGAGCCGAAGATCCTGCTGCTCGACGAGCCGATGGCCGGGATGAACCTCGAGGAAAAGCAGGACATGTGCCGATTCATCCTCGACGTAAACGACCATTACGGCACCACGATCGTGCTCATCGAGCACGACATGGGCGTGGTGATGGACATCTCGGACCGCGTCGTGGTGCTCGACTACGGGCGCAAGATCGGCGACGGCACGCCGGAGGAAATTCGCGGCAATCAGGCGGTGATCGATGCCTACCTCGGGGTGACGCACTAGCATGACCTTCTTCATCGAAGTGCTGGTTGGCGGCCTTCTCGCGGGCGTGATGTACTCGCTGGTCGCGCTCGGGTTCGTGTTGATCTACAAAGCCTCGGGGGTATTCAACTTCGCCCAGGGCGCAATGGTGTTTCTCGCAGCGCTCACGTTCGTGTCGTTGCTCGAAATGAACTGGAATTTCTGGCTTGCGCTGCTGGTGACGCTGGTGGTGATGGTCGGCGTCGGCGTGCTCACCGAGCGAATCGTGCTGCGACCGCTCGTCAACCAGCCGCCGATCACGCTGTTCATGGCGACAATCGGACTGACCTTTGTGCTCGAAGGGCTCTCGCAGATGGTCTGGGGCTCGCAGCCGCATGGCCTCGAGCTCGGCATCGCAGACGTTCCGATGGAGTGGCTGTCGCAGAAGTGGAACATCAATATCAGCAAGTTCGACCTGTTTGCCGCGGCGGTCTCGGGACTGCTGGTCGCCGCGCTCGCGTTGTTCTTCCAGAAGACGCGGATCGGGCGCGCGCTGCGCGCGGTGGCGGACGACCACCAGGCCGCGCTCGCCGTGGGCATCTCGCTGCAGCACATCTGGGCGATCGTCTGGGCGGTGGCCGGGTTCGTTGCGCTGGTCGCCGGCATGATGTGGGGCGTGCGCAACGGGGTGCAGTACGCGCTGACGTTTACCGCGCTTAAAGCGCTTCCGGTGCTCATTCTCGGCGGCTTCGAGTCGGTTCCCGGTGCGATCATCGGCGGATTGATCATCGGCGCATCCGAGAAGCTGGCGGAGGTGTACCTGGGGCCCTACGTCGGCGGCGGCATCGAATCCTGGTTTGCCTACGTCATCGCCCTGCTGTTCCTGCTGGTGCGTCCGCAGGGATTGTTTGGCGAGAAAATCATCGATCGGGTATAGCCATGCTCTACCGGGAAGCCGGCCAGTTTAGATCGACCTACGCCGAGGACATGCAGATCTTCCCGATCCGCCAGGATCGGATTGCGCTGATGCTGCTGCTCGCCGTCGGATTCGTAGTGGTTCCCATGGTGGCCACCCAGTACTGGTTCTCCGCGCTGCTGATCCCGTTTCTAATTTTTTCGCTCGCGACGCTGGGCCTCAATATCCTGACCGGCTATGCGGGCCAGATCTCGCTCGGCACGGCGGCGTTCATGGCGGTTGGCGCGTTCATGGCCTACAACGCGCAGCTGCGAATTCCCGGCATTCCGATCCTCGCGTCCTTCGCGATTGGCGGTCTGTGCGCAGCGGCAGTGGGAATCGTGTTCGGGTTGCCGAGCCTTCGCATCAAGGGGTTCTATCTCGCGGTGGCGACCCTGGCCTGCCAGTTCCTGGTGCTCTGGACGATCAATCGCGTCCCCTGGCTCACCAACCACAGCGCGTCCGGCGTGATTGCCGCGCAGAAGATAGAGATTCTCGGCTACACCTTCGATACGCCGGCCTCGAAGTACCTGCTCACGCTGTCGATCGTGGCACTGATGGCGCTGGCGGCGAAGAACCTGATGCGCAGCGAGACCGGACGCGCATTCATGGCGGTGCGCGACATGGACGTCGCCGCGGAAGTCATCGGCATCCCGATGATGAAGACCAAGCTGTTGGCCTTCGCGATCAGCTCCTTCTACTGCGGGGTTGCCGGCGCGCTGTACGCGTACTGCTACCTGGGGACGGTCGAGCCGGAGGCCTTCGTGCTCGATATCAGCTTCCGCGTGCTGTTCATGGTGATCATCGGCGGCGTCGGCTCCATCCTGGGCTCGTTTCTCGGCGCCGGTTTTATCACGCTGGTGCCGATTTTCCTCAATCTCGGCACGACGTTCATCTCGGACAGGTTCGATATCGAAATTTCGCATGCGCTGGTCTCGAACATGGAACTGATCACCTTTGGCGGGCTGATCATCTTCTTTCTGATCGTCGAGCCGAATGGATTGGCCCGCCTGTGGCAGATCGCCAAGGAAAAACTGCGGCTATGGCCGTTCCCGCATTGAGCGAGCGGCCCTCGGATCGCGAAATCCCCCGGGGGTGGACACCCGGAGCATTCTGGCTATACTCGATATTCCGCTATTTTGAACAGAAACCCACGGCGGTTACGGAGGAGGAGTCAACATGAAACGCACCACTTTGGCACTGGCTTGCATTGCGCTCGCGGCGGCCGGCTACACGGGAACGGCGGCTGCGCAGGCGAAAGAGCAGTTCGTACCGGCCAATTTCTACTGGGTCGGGCCCTACGCGCCTGGAGGCTCGGGGATTGCGGGCGGCATGATCGACTACTTCAAGATGATCAACAACAAGGACGGTGGCATCAACGGGGTCAAGTTCACCTGGGAAAAGTGCGAGACCGAGTACAACAACGGCAAGGGCGTCGAGTGCTACGAGCGCTCGAAAAAGCATCCGCCCACCGGGGCGACCCTGATCCATCCGCTGTCGACCGGGATCACCTACTCGCTGATCGAGAAGGGCACGGCAGACAAGATTCCCATCGTGTCGATCGGCTACGGCCGCACCTCGGCGGCCGACGGGCGCGTGTTTCCCTACGTCTTTCCGCTGATCACGACCTACTGGTCGCAAGCGACGGCGATGATCAAGTTCATCGCCTCCAAGGAAGGCGGAACGGCCAAGCTCAAGGGCAAGAAGATCGTGCTCGTGTACCACGACTCTGCCTACGGCAAGGAACCGCACGCGGTGCTGAAGAAGGAGGCCGAACGCTACGGCTTCGAGCTGACGCTCCTTGCGGTGCCGCATCCGGGCAACGAGCAGCAGTCGCAGTGGCTGCAGATCCGCCAGATCAAGCCCAACTGGGTGATCCTCTGGGGCTGGGGCGTGATGAACCCGACCGCGATCAAGGCCGCGGCCAAGATCGGCTTCCCGCGCGACCACATGATCGGTGTGTGGTGGTCGGGGGCGGAAGAGGACGTCATCCCGGCCGGCAGCGCCGCCAAGGGCTACATCGCGGCCGGCTTCAACGTCTCGGGGCAGAACTTCCCGGTGATCCAGGACATCAAAAAGTACGTCTACGCCAAGAATGAGGGCGAGATGGAGGATAAGAGCAGGATCGGCTCCATCTACTACAACCGCGGCGTGGTGTTCGGGATCGTGACAGCGGAGGCTGTGCGCAAGGCGCAGGAGCATTTCGGCAAAGGCAAGTCGATGACCGGCGAGCAGGTGCAGTGGGGGCTCGAGCACCTCAACATCAGCGCGGCGGAGCTGAAGAAGCTCGGCGCGACCGGCTTCATGCAGCCGCTGAAGACCTCCTGCTACGACCACGAAGGCGGCGGCCAGGTGAAGTTCCAGCAGTGGGACGGCACCAAGTGGAAGGTCATCACCGACTGGATCACGGCCGACAAGGCGCTGGTGCGGCCGATGATTGAGGAAGATGCCGCGAAGTACGCCAAGGAAAAAGGCATCACCCCGCGCGACTGCCCGAAGGGCGGCTAAGCAGGGAAAGTCGTAACGGGGGAAGGGCGACCTTCCCCCTTTTTACGTCTGGAGTTTGCAGATGTCCGCAGTACCGCAGCCCAAGACCCAGGCGTACCTCGCCATCAACAATGTCGAGGTCATCTACGACCGCGTCATTCTAGTGTTGAGGGGGGTCAGCCTCGAGGTGTCGGAGGGCCAGATCGTCACGCTGCTCGGCGCAAACGGTGCCGGCAAGACGACGACCCTGAAGGCGATCTCCAACCTGCTGCGCGCCGAGCGTGGTGAGGTGACCAAGGGCCAGATCCTGTTTCAGGGCGAGCGCATCGACCAGCTCAATCCTTCGGAGCTCGTGCGGCGCGGGATCTGTCAGGTGATGGAAGGGCGGCATTGCTTTCAGCACCTCACCGTCGAGGAAAACTTGCTTACGGGCGCGTATACGCAGAAGGGCGCCGACCTGCACGCCGAGCTGGAGAAGGTCTACAACTACTTTCCGCGCTTGAAGGAGCGCCGCAGGGCGCAGGCGGGCTATACCTCAGGCGGCGAGCAGCAGATGACTGCGATCGGCCGCGCGCTGATGGCGCGCCCGAAGATGATCTTGCTCGACGAGCCGTCGATGGGCCTCGCGCCGCAGCTGGTCGAGGAGATTTTTGAGATTGTGAAGTCGCTGAATCAGAAGGAAAGCGTGAGCATTCTGCTTGCCGAGCAGAACACCAACATTGCGCTCAAGTACGCCGATTACGGCTACATCCTCGAGAACGGCCGCGTGGTGATGGACGGCGAAGGCAAGTCGCTCGCCGAGAACGAGGACGTCAAGGAGTTCTATCTCGGCTTTTCCTCGGGAGAGCGCAGGAGTTTCCGTGGAGTGAAATCCTACCGGCGCCGCAAGCGCTGGCTGTAACACGCATGACCGAGTACTACGACACGCTTGAAACCCGCTCGCCGGACGAGCGCGAGGCGCAGCTCATGGCCGCGCTGCCGAAACAGATCGCGCTCGCCAAGCGCCGCGCACCTGGCTTCAAGCGCATCCTGCGCGGCATCGATCCGAAGACCATCGACTCGCGCGCGGCGCTTGCACGACTGCCCGTGACGCGCAAATCGGATCTCGGCGAGCTGCAAAAGGCGTTGCCCCCGCTCGGAGGACTCAACGCCACGCCGATCGCCAAGCTGGAGAAGCTGTTCGTCTCGCCGGGGCCGGTCTACGAGCCGCAAGGGTCGGGCAAGGACTGGTGGCGCACCGCGCGCGGCCTGTACGCGGGCGGCTTTCGCGCGGGCGACCTCGTGGTCAACACTTTCGCGTACCACTTCACCCCGGCGGGTTCGATGCTGGAAACGGGCGCGCGCGCGATCGGCTGCACCGTGGTGCCGACCGGCACCGGGCAGACCGAGATGCAGGTCTCGACGATCCGCGACCTCGGCGCGTTGGCCTTCGTCGGGACGCCGTCCTTCCTCAAGCTGATCATCGAGAAGGCGACCGAGCAGAACGTCGATCTGTCCTGCCTGAAAAAGGCGCACGTAGGCGCCGAATATCTGCCGCCGGCGCTGCGCGAAGCGATGCGTGCGCGGGGCATCCAGGTCTCGCAGACCTACGCGACGGCGGACCTGGGCCTGCTGGCCTACGAGTCGCTCAATTCCGACGGGAGCGTCAACGAGGGCATGATCCTCGACGAGCAGCTGATCGTCGAGATCGTGCGACCCGGAACCGGCGATCCGGTGCCCGCGGGCGAAGTCGGCGAGGTGGTCGTCACGACGTTCAACAAGGACTATCCCCTGGTGCGCTTTGGCACCGGTGATCTCTCCGCGGTGCTCGCCGGGACGAGCCCCTGCGGACGCACCAACACGCGGATCAAGGGCTGGATGGGACGCGCCGACCAGACGACCAAGGTCCGTGCGATGTTCGTGACGCCCAAGCAGGTGAACGAGGTGCTCAGGCGCCATCCCGAGCTCGGCAAGGCGCGCCTCGTCGTCGAGGGCGAGACCGGCAACGACCGGATGACGCTGCGCTGCGAGGTCTCCGCCCGAGCGGAGGGGCTCGCCGAGGCGATCGTCGCGTCGATTCGCGACGTGACCAAGCTGCGCGGAGAGGTCGAGCTGGTGGCGCCCGGCAGTCTGCCCAACGACGGCAAGGTCATCGAGGATCTGCGCAAGTACGGCTGAGCGCAATTGACCCTCCCGGCCGGACTCATGCTAGTCTGGCGGCCCCTTAGGAGGAGGAAAACGCATGATCAAGCTCGTACGCGCGCTCTGCGCGCTCGTTTGCACGTCCGCATTTCTTCTCGCTGGTGCCGCGGCGCATGCGCAGGGCGGCAAGACCGAGGTGCTCTGGCTCGGCCAGGCCGCGTTCAAGATCACCACGCCCAAGGGCAAGGTGATCGTGATCGATCCCTACCTGACCAAGAACCCGAAGACGCCTGAGAAGTACAAGGACCTGAATGCGCTCGGGCATGTCGACCTGATCCTCGTCACCCACGGGCACTTCGACCACACGGCCGATCTGCCTGCGCTCGCCAAGCTGACCGGCGCGCCGGTGATGCTCAATGCGGACATGGGCACGACGTACGACACGCTCGGGCTGGTTCCGGGCAAGCAGATGATCCGCTTCAACAAGAGCGGACCCCTGCAGCCGCTCGGACCGGGCATCACCATCACCATGACCCACGCGGAGCACAGCTCCGAAGTGGTCTACACCGACCCCGAGACCAAGAAGCGCTCCGTGCACCCGGGCGGCGAGCCGGCGGGCTACATCATCAAGCTCGAGAACGGCTTCACCATCTACCACGCGGGCGACACCGGCGTGTTCGGCGACATGAAGTTCATCGGCGAGTACTACAAGCCCGATCTCGCGCTGCTGCCGATCGGCGGGCATTTCACGATGGACCCGGTGCACGCGGCCTACGCGACGCGCGTCCTGCTCAAGCCGAAGCACGTCATTCCGATGCACTACGGAACGTTTCCCCCGCTGAAGGGCACACCCGCGGAGTTCAAGAAGGCGCTGGGCAAGACGTCGACCAAGGTCCACGCCATGAACCCGGGTGACGCGCTGACGTTCTAGCCAGCCTTTCGTGCGGCCCCGACGGGGAGCGTCTCGAGACGCTTCATCTCGGCGCTGTGCAGGATCGCGGGGTCCTCGAGGTAGGCCTTGAGGAAGTCGATGGCGTCGGCGCCCCAGAACAGGGTGCCGTCGACATCGAATGTCGGCACTCCGAACACGCCGCGCGCGGTGGCCTGCTCCGTGTTCTCGCGCAACGCGGATTTCACCCCGGGCGACGTGATCGCGTCGGCCGAAATGTTCAGCTCCGCGCAAAGCGACCCGAACGCCGCCGGGTCGGCGGGCTCCGCGCCGCTTGTCCACAGTGTCTCGAAGATCCGCCGGATCGCCGAGGGTGTCGTGCCTGCCGCGATCGCGAGACGCAGATGGTGCAGGGGATTGAAGGGATGCTGCGCGGGAAAGCGGAATGGGATGTCGAGTTGATCCGCCTGCCACTGGCAGTAGCGGTAGGTCCACAGGCGCTTTGGCGCGATCTCGGCGGGCCCCATTTGGCCCCACTGGCCGAGCAGGCCGGCGAACAGGACCGGCCGATACTCGATCTCGGCGGCGATCTCGGGGAGACGCCACAGCGCAAGGTACGAAAACGGCGAGACGAAATCGAAATACCAGCGCACCGTGCGCATGGCCTGGCCTAGCCCGCGGGCCGCACCAGTCCCGCATCGACTCTCAGCACGCCCGCCGCGGCGAGCTCGCCGACGAGCTTTTGCGCCAGGGCGCCGGGTTCGAGGCGGTAGGAACGGGAATTGAGCATCGCGAAAAAGCTCGCCTGCGCCAGCAGCCCGGCAAGCTCGTCGAAACCCGCGGCCTGGCGATCGAGGAGATAGAACACCAGCAGCGCGCGGAAGGCGTTGCGCGTCACGCGCTCGGGATCGCGCTCGAAGGCCTCGACGCGCGCGTAGGCGCGCTCGAGCGCGGCGCTCACGTTTCCGAACACGGGCCCGTGGCCGGGGATAACGACATCAACTTCGAGCGTGGCGATGTGATCGAGCGTCGCGCGTGTTGCGGCGAGCCCAGGCTCGCCGTAGAGCTCGGGGAACAGGACGCCGAAGCCGTTTTCCCACAGCGCGTCGGCCGAGATCAGGATCCTCGCCTCGGGCGCATAGAGAACGAGTGCGTCCATGTCGTGGCCGGGCGCGGCAATCGCCTGCCAGTGCAGTCCGCCCATCGTCAGCGTGTCGCCCGACGCGAGCGTCGAATGGAAGGAAAAGCGATCGCAGCGTTGGCCGAACCCGTCGAGGTGCAACGCTTCGGTGTCCCATTCCGCGACATTGCGCGCTTCGCCCGCCGGGATCGTGATCGTGCAGCCGAATACGCGCGCGAGCGCGGCATTGCCGCCGATATGGTCCGAGTGGCAGTGGGTGTTCACCAAGCGTTCGAGGCGGCGTCCATCGAGCGCGTGGCGCACGAGCGCGACCGTCTGCGCGCCGTGCGATACATAGCCCGAGTCGATCACGCTGCCGCTACCCGCGTCATCGTGCAGCACGATGTTGTTCGACGACAGCCACCCGCGCTCGAGCACGCGGATCGTGGCCGGCAGCAAGTTATCCACAGGGGTCTGACCCCATTTTTATCTTTTTGCGCTGCTCGAGTATCACGATGACGGCGCGCTTCTCGCGATCGGGCATGACCGACCAGCGCGCGATTTCGTCCAGGGTACGGTAGCAGCCACGGCACAACCCGGTGGCGTCGTCCATCACGCAGACGTTCACGCAGGGCGAGGCAACCGCGTTCACGCCGCGTTCTTGGCCTTTTCGAGCTGCGCGGCGAGCGCGCGGCCGACCTTCGAGCTGGATTCGCGACCAAGCACACCACAGATCCAGCGGCCGATTTCGGCGAGCCGGTCGAGATCGATGCCCGTTTCGATGCCCAGGCCGTGCAGCAGATAGACGACGTCCTCGGTAGCGACATTGCCCGACGCACCGGCCGCGTACGGGCAGCCACCCAGACCGGCGACCGAGGCGTCGAAGCTGGCCATGCCGAGCTCGAGCGAGGCGTAGATGTTGGCGAGCGCCTGACCGTAGGTATCGTGGTAGTGCCCGGCGAGCTGTGCGATCGGCACATGCTGCGCACAGGCCTCGATCATCGCCTGCGTTTTTTGCGGCGTGCCGACGCCGATCGTGTCGCCGAGCGACACCTCGTAGCAGCCCATCTCGTGCAGGGCTTTCGCCACCTGCGCCACCGACTGCGGCGCCACGTGACCTTCGTAAGGGCAGCCGACAACGCAGGAAACATAGCCGCGCAGCCTGACCTTGGCAGCGCGCGCAGCCTCGGCCACTTTGGCAAAGCGCTCGAGCGACTCGGCGATCGTGCAGTTGATGTTTTTCTTGGAGAACGCTTCCGACGCGGCGCCGAAAATCGCGACTTCGGCGGCGCCCGCGGCGAGTGCCGCCTCGAAGCCCTTCAGGTTCGGCGTCAGCACGGGGTAAGACACTCCAGGCTTGCGACGAATGCCCTCGAGGACCTCGGTATGGTCGGCCATCTGCGGAATCCACTTCGGCGAAACAAACGCCGTCGCCTCGACCGCCGGCAGTCCGGCCTCGGCGAGGCGCTCGATCAGCTCGAGCTTGATGCGCGTCGGCAGCTCGCCGGGCTCATTCTGCAGCCCGTCCCGCGGACCGACTTCGACGATTCTCACTTTGCGCGGCAGTGCCATAGCTTCCTCCTCGGCCGCTCAGGCCGCATCGGCTTCGAAGGCGATCAGCTCGAAGCCTTCCAGCACCTGGTCGCCCGGCGCGCAGCGCACGTCCTTGACGAGACCGTCCGCCGGCGCTGCGATCGTGTGCTCCATCTTCATCGCCTCGAGTACGAGCAAAGGTGTGCCCTTGGCGACACGCACACCGGCTTTCGCCATCACCGCGATTACCTTGCCCGGCATGGGTGCCGCGAGCGAGCCGCTTTCAGCGTCCTCGTCCAGGCCCTGCAGCTCGTCGCGCAAGGCGAAGCGCCGGTACTCGCCGCCGCAGAACA
Organism: Betaproteobacteria bacterium; assembly: GCA_022340705.1. Taxonomy (GTDB): domain Bacteria; phylum Pseudomonadota; class Gammaproteobacteria; order Burkholderiales; family SG8-39; genus SG8-39. Next base: position 2,795 of record JAJDNJ010000086.1, on the reverse strand, counting down.
GATGCCAGACGCCGGCATCGCGCACCGCACGCAGCTTGAACGCGCGGCCGTCGAGCCGCACGAGCAGGCGCCCGTCCGCGAGCGGCTCCGCGCCGAAGGCGTGGTCCTGGCCGTCGATCTCGATGCGCATCTCCTCGGGCAGAAAACGCACGCGCGCCGTGTGCGCGACCTCGCCTTCGAGGAAGACGAAGTCGTGATGCGAATCTTCGTTCAACCGCCAGCCATCGACCGAGTGCCAGGGAGAGTGCGGGTCGCCCGAGGCACATGCCTGCGCGTGCGCGGCAGCCTGCTCGAGCACGAGCTCGGCGTAGGCCGCGCCCGCGAGCAGCTCGCGCGGCGTACCGATCGCCATCGGGAATAGCGTTTCCCGGTTGCGCTCGATCAGTCCGGTGTCGAGCGCGGCCTGCGAGAACGCGTCACTCGAGGCGACGCGCTGCAGGAACTCGACGTTGGTCCGCGGACCGGCAATCTCGGTTTCGCCGAGAGCGGCGCGCAGCCGCGCGAGTGCCGCGTCGCGATCGCTGCCCCAGACGACGAGCTTCGCGATCATCGGATCGTAGTAGGGCGAAATCTCGGTCCCAGAATGCACGCCGGTGTCGATGCGCACCGCGTCCGCCGCCGCCGGGAAGACGAGGTGCACGATGCGCCCGGTCTGCGGCAGAAAGTTGCGCGCGGGATCTTCGGCGTAGATGCGCGCCTCGATCGCGTGCCCGTGGATCGAAAGCTCGTTTTGTTTGCGCGGCAACGGCTCTCCCGCGGCGACGCGCAGCTGCCATTCGACGAGATCGAGGCCGGTGATCATCTCGGTGACTGGATGCTCGACTTGAAGGCGCGTGTTCATCTCCATGAAATAGAAGCGCCCGTCCTGCTCGGCGATGAATTCGACCGTGCCCGCGCCGGTGTAGCCGATGCTGCGCGCCGCGGCGATCGCTGCCGCACCCATCTGCTTCCTGCGCGAGGCGGTCATACCGGGCGCCGGTGCTTCTTCGAGCACTTTCTGGTGCCTGCGCTGCACGGAGCAATCGCGCTCGAACAGATGAACGAGATTGCCGTGCTGGTCACCGAACACCTGCATTTCGATGTGCCGCGGCCGCGTCAGGTAGCGCTCGATCAGCACGCGCTCGTCGCCGAAGGCCGCGGCGGCCTCGCGCTTCGCGCCGGCGAGCGCCGCGGCAAACTCGTCCATGCCGGTCACGATGCGCATGCCCTTGCCGCCGCCGCCAGCGGAAGCCTTGATCAGCACCGGAAAGCCGACACGCGCCGCCTCGCCGGCGAGGAAATCGGGGTCCTGGTTCTCCCCGTGGTAGCCGGGCACCAGCGGCACGCCGGCTTTTTCCATGCGCAGCTTGGCTGCCGCCTTGTCGCCCATCGCAGCGATCGCCTCCGCGCTCGGCCCGATGAACACGATGCCGGCCGCCTTGCAGGCCGCGGCGAAGGCGGCATTCTCCGAGAGAAAGCCGTAGCCGGGGTGGATCGCTTCCGCGCCGGTGGCACGCGTCGCGGCGAGAATCGCCTCGGCCGAGAGGTAGCTCTCGCGCGCGGCGGCAGGGCCGATGCGACGCGCCTCGTCGGCCAGGTGCACGTGGCGGGCAGCCCGATCCGCGTCGGAGTACACGGCGACGCAGCGGATGCCCATGCGCTGCGCGGTGGCGATCACGCGGCAGGCGATTTCGCCCCGGTTAGCGATCAGGATCTTGCGGAACACGTTCAGCTCTCGCGCGCCGTCCAGGCGGGCTTGCGTTTTTCGAGAAACGACGCGATGCCCTCTCGGCCTTCCTCGGTGACGCGGATCTCGGCGATGCGTCGCGCAGTGTCTGCGATCAGCGGATCGTCGACCACAGCCGCGCTCACCGCGCGAATCAGGTCCTTGATCTTGGCGAGCGCCTGCGGTCCGCCCGCGAGTAGGTGCTTGACCAGGCCGTCGAGCGCGCTGTCGAGATCGCCCGCGGGCACCAGCGCCGAGAGCAACCCGATGCGATAGGCCTCCTGCGCATCGAACACCTCGGCCGTCAGGAAATAGCGCCGCGCCATGCGCACGCCCATCGCGCGCACCACGTAGGGGCTGATCGTCGCAGGCGAAAGCCCGAGCTTCGCCTCCGACAGGCAGAACTTGGCCTCCGCTGTGCCGAGCGCGATGTCGCATGCCGCCACCAGTCCCGTGCCTCCGGCGAAGGCCGGCCCATGCACGCGCGCGACGGTTGGCTTCGTCATGCGGTCGAGCGTCTTCAGCATCTCGGCGAGCGATTGTGCATCGGCGAGGTTCTGCTCGTAGCTGTAGCCCGCCATGCGCTTCATCCAGTTCAGGTCGGCGCCGGCGCAAAACGCCGTGCCGGTTCCCGCGATGACCACGACGCGCACCGCGGTATCCGCCTCCGCGGCGTGCAGCGCGCGCGTCAGGCGCTCGATCTGTGCATCGTCGAAGGCGTTGCGCAGCTCGGGCCGGTTGAGCGTCAGCGTCGCGATGCCGTCGTGGGTCTCGACGAGAAGCGGCTCGGCCATGGTCAGGCGATCCTCGGTTGCACCACGACCTCGGTGGTCACCGAATTGGCGATGAAGCAGTGCGCGTGCGCCTTGTCGTGCAGCGCGGCGTGCACCTCCGGGCTCGGCGCCGTGCCGGAGAATGCGACGACCGGATAGAGCGTGACGCGCGTCATCGCCATGCGGCCATTCGTGCCTTTGGCGAGGACGCCACTCGCCTCGTCGACATAGCGCTCGACGATGTGCCCCGCGCGGCAGGCCAGATGCAGGAACCAGAGCATGTGGCAGGACGCCAGCGAGGCGACGAAGGCCTGCTC
>JAJDNJ010000067.1 GCA_022340705.1 Betaproteobacteria bacterium | reverse complement strand
GTGGCGCATCCTGCTGCCGACCAAGCATGGCGACACCATCCGCATGGTGCAGAAGGTGATCGAGAAGAAGGAAACCTCGAAGGCCGATCGCGGCGTGGTGAAGTTCGCGCGCACCGTGCTGAACCAGCGCGGCGAGACGGTCATGGAGATGGAGGCGACGATCCTCTATCGCAGGCGGGGCGGCGGGAGTTAGCGCGGCCTAGCTTCTCGTGCGGTAGCGCGCGACGAATCGCTTCAGGATTTCCTGTGCGTGTGGCGTCTGCTGCGCGCTGACGACCTCGATCAGGCGCTCGGCCTCGTGGGGCTCGAAATAGCCGTGGTTCTTGTAGGCGTGAATCCGGAGCGTAAAGCCTTCGGCGTCACCTTCGGGGTGGAACTGCGTCGCATACACGTTCTGGCCGACGCGAAACATTTGCACCGGACAGTGTGCCTCGGTCAGCAGCAGGGTTGCGCCCGCTGGGAGCGCATCGCAGGCTTCCTTGTGTCCGAGCAGTACGGCGATCCGATCGGGAAATCCGGCGAGCAGAGGGTCTCGCTTGCCGGCCTCGGTGAGATCGAGCATTGCGTGCCCAACCGGCTCGCCATAGCGTGTGGAGATCGACGTTCCCAGGTACGCGCCGAGCAGGCTGTTGCCGGAGCACGCGCCCAGGAACGGGAAATCGCGCGCAACGAGCTCGTCGAACAAGCGATTGAAGTCACGCTCGATCTTGTTCTGGATCGCTAACTTCCTGTCCTGCGGCGTGCTGATGTCGAAGGGGCTGCCACCGACGATCAACGCACAGTAGTCGTCCAAACGCAGACCCTCGGGGATCCCCGTCTCCTCGATGCGCAGCCGCCGAACGTCCCGGGCCTCGAGCCCGCCGTACTTGAGGATCGCCGCGAACTCGTTGTCGGAGGTGTCGTCTTCGGGCCGGATCTGCAGAATGAGAATTGGTTTCGGCATGAGGTGGCGATCGTCGAAGGCGGCCGCGACGCGGAATGTTCCGATTGCCGAGATTAAGCCATTGTGTCTTGACGCGCCGCGTCAATCCGCGTGACCGCGGAGTGCGACGCGCCTGACTTGCGTCAAGTCGCAGGTCTTCGCCGGGTGCTAAATATCGCGAAGTCTTTTGGGCGAATGCGGCCACCTTGTTCGTCGCAATCGAGCCCTGGTCCGAACGGTCAGGCCGAGTCTCGAAAGCGACTCGAGCGGGCACGCTGAGGGAGGAAGGCGATGACCTCGATCCATCGGACATTGGCGGTTTCCGCTCTGGTCTTGTCGGCAGCTTCGCTTTCGGGCTGTGTCCTGGGGACCCGAGAGCCCACCTTGTACTACCCGCCCAAGGCCGAGGCGGATGCGGTCCCGGCCGCACAGGCCGCGGCGAAACCCGTGACGAAGACTGTCCACGTCGTTCTCGTCCCGTTCGCCGACCAGCGGAGTGACAAGAAGGTCGTAGGGACGACCCGCAACGCCTACGGGATGAAGATGGCCGACGTCATACCCAAGAACAGCGTTCCTGATTGGGTGACGCAAGCCCTCAAGACGGAACTGCAGAACGACGGGTACGTCGTGCAGGGGCGAACACCCGGGGACGAAGGCCCGGCAAGCCGGAGCGCCATCATCTCGGGAGAAGTTCTCAATGTATTTTGCGACATGTACCTGGAGTACACGGGGCAAGTTTCCCTGCTCGTTCGGGTCAAGAGGGACGGCAAGGAACTCCTGAACAAGCACTATGCGGGCGAAGGATCGGCCGGGCTTGCCTGGGCGGCGACCGAAGAATCGTATGCCCAGTCTTTGGCGCTCGCCTTGTCGTCGGCCATCCAGAAGTTTGTTCGCGATCTCGACCAGAGCCTGATGGCGCCATAGTCCGCCCGCGGTGACGGCGGCGCCCGTGGGTGGGCAGGCGGTCTCGCGCAAATCTTCGGCTTGCTGACCGAGATCAACACGTCGGTTCGCGGCTGATCTAGTTTTGTCTGGCAATGCGCAAGGCTCATCCGGGGGGCACATGAGCCGAATTTCAGTTCGCCGGGTTGTCGTCGGTGCCCGGGACCTGATTGCCGCGTCGTTCGCCGCCTGGGGCTTGGTGATCGGGCTCGCGTCCTGCGGGGACGTGACCGTGCGTCCCGCCGAACCCACCGCGTCCAAGCCCGCCGCCGCGTCGAGCCGGGCCTTCGGGCGGGCGCGGCTCTACTACAAGGGCGAGAAGATCGAGCTGGGATTTTTCAGCCGCCTGCTGCTCTTCGTTCGATCGCAACGCACGGGCGAGATCGAGAAGATGGACATCACCGACGAGCGCGGGACATTCAGCTGGGCTCTTGATCCCGGTGAGTATGTGATCGTCGCGTATTTCCATCTCAACCAATACGGTCGCCTGTGGCTGACCTTCACCGTTCCGGGGCGCGGAGAGGCGGTCTATATCGGCGACCTGCACATTGCTTTCACCGCGGCGCACTATCGATGGGCTGTACGGAACGCCTATGCGGAGGCCGAAAAGGACTTCAAAGAGGCATTGCGCAGCGAGGGCTTGAAGCCGAAAGTTGAGCTGATGAAGGCGGAGGCTTCGCCTGGAACGTTTCGGCACATGAAGAGCATCTGTGCCACGGATGTGTGGGGTCTCGAGTGCGACCATTCCAACGCCGGTGTCAAGCCGCTGAGTCCGGAGGGCGACCCGCTGCCGCATCCCAGGGCCGAGAGCCTGGCGCCGCGACTTGCTTGGTCGCCGGTCCGTCGTGAAGGGCTGACCTACGACGTCGCGGTGTACGAATCGATCAGCGCGCCCACGGTCGGCCTGAAGCGCATGCGCGGCGCGCTTGTGCTGTACGCCGAGGGGCTGCGAGAGGCCTCCTATCAGGTCCCGAAGCCGCTCGAAGCGAACAAGCAGTATGAATGGTCGGTGCGTTTGCGCAGCGGCGACACCGTGTCGACCTGGTCGACGACCGGCTACTTCGTGTTCTTCGTCGTCGGTTGGGCCAGTGGGTCGGGTAACTGGTTCGGCTTTACGACGCCGGAGCGGTAGCTGACGGAGCCGCAAAGTTCGATGCGGACGTTCGCGGTGCGCCCTGGCGACACCGCGAGGCTAGGCCGTCGCCGCATCCTCGAGGATCATGTCCGCGGCCTTCTCGGCCACCATCATCACCGCGGCGTTGATGTTGCCCGAAGGCATGGTCGGCATGACCGAGGCATCGACCACGCGCAGTCCCGCCAACCCGCGCACCGCAAGCCGCTCGTCCACCACCGCCATTCGATCGCTCTCCGGCCCCATCGCGCAGGTGCCCATGACGTGGTAGGTGGTCGAGCCGGTGCGCCGCGCGTAATCGATCAGCTCGTCGTCGCTCCGGCAATCCGCCCCGGGCTTGAACTCGGCGCCGCGGTAGGGCGCGAGCGCGGCGGCTTCGCCGATCTTTCGCGCGGCGCGCATGCCGCCGACGAGCGCCTCGCAATCCGCCGCTTCCCCCAGAAAATTGGGCCGGATCCGAGGCGCCGCGAAGGGATCGCGCGATCCGATGTGGATGCTGCCGCGGCTTTCGGGCCGGCACTGGTAGACGCCGATCGTCATGCCGGGCTCGCGCTCGAACTTGCGCGTATTGGCGTCGAAGCTGCCGTGCGCGAAGAACATCTGGCAGTCCGGCGTCTCGAGCTCGGGGCGGCTGCGCACGAAGCCATGGCCGATGCCCGCGGTCCAGGTGAGCACGCCGCGACGAAATAGAAAATACCTCAGCACCTCGCGCGCGAGGCGCCAGCCGCGCGTGTCGTCGTTCAGGGTCATCGGGCGCGTCACGCGCCAGGCGATGCGCGCGCAATAGTGGTCGCGGTAGTTCTCGCCCACGCCGGGCAGCGCGTGGCGCACGGCGATGCCGTGCGCGCGCAGCAGCTCGGGTGCGCCGATGCCCGAGACTTCGAGCAGCTGGGGCGATTTCACCGCGCCCGCGCTCAGGATGACCGAGCGCGACGCGCGCGCGATCTCGATCTTTCCGCCGCGCTCGAACTCGACGCCGACCGCGCGTCGGCCATCGAACAACACGCGCTGCACCTGCGCGCCGGTGCGCAACGCGAGGTTCGGCCGCCCCCGCACCGGATCGAGGTAGGCGTCCGCCGCGCTCACGCGCCGGCCGTTCTTCTGCGTGACCTGGTAGTAGCCGACACCGTCCTGGCGCGCGCCGTTGTAGTCCGGGTTGCGCGGGTGGCCGCATTCAACGCCCGCGGCGATGAACGCGTCGACCAGTTCGTGGCGCTCGCGCATGTCGGCGACGTGGAGCGGGCCGTCGCCGCCGCGCAGCAGGTCCGCGCCGCGCGCGAAGCGCTCAGCCTTCCTGAAGTAGGGCAGCACCTCGTCCCACGACCAGCCGCGGTTGCCGCGCCGCTGCCAACCGTCGTAGTCGAGCGGCTGGCCGCGCACCTGCAGCATGCCATTGATCGCGCTCGAGCCGCCGACGACGCGCCCGCGCGGAATCGGGATGCGCCGGCCGAACGTGCCGTCCTCCGGCTCGGTCTCGAAGCGCCAGTTGTAGGCCGGGTGGTCGATCAGCTTCTGAAAGCCCGCGGGGATCGCGATCCACGGGCTCTTCGCCTCGCCGCCCGCCTCGAGCAGCAGCACGCGCGTGCCCGGGTCCGCGCTCAGGCGGTTGGCGAGCACGCAGCCGGCCGACCCCGCGCCGACGATGATGATGTCCCAGGTCAATCGGAGCCCTCCTCTGCGGGGCAAGGATGCTACACGGATTCGCCCGCGCCCGGCCGCGTCTAAGGCCGCCGCATTCAGCTCACCTCGATCCAGGCGTTGGTCGCGCGCTCGAGCCTGTCCTGTGCGTCCTCCACGGCCACGCGCAGCTTGTCGATCCGTGCCCAGTACGCAGGTCTCAGGCGCGTATGCCCATCGACGATGCCAAGTCGCTCCCCGGGCAGCGGCCCCAGCCCGGCCTGCAGCGCCCGCTCGGCCTGCTGCAGCTGCTCTCTGGCTGCGACCACCATCGCGTAGGCCGCGTTCACGCCGCTTGCTGCCGCCTTGGCCGCTTCGTCTGCGTTGCGCGCGCGCGCCTCGCTGCGTGCGCGCATCGCCGCGTTCACCTGCTCCGGCGCGGGCGGCGGCTCGGCGATTGTCTCTTCGAGCTTGCCCTTGATGTACTGGTCGGTGAATCCGGTCTGGCTGTCCGTGTACAGCATGCTGCCGTCGGGCATCCGATACTTGTAGATATGCTGTGCGAAGGCGGGCTCTGCAGCCACGCTCAGAAGCGCCAGCAGGAGTGCTGCTCGAATGATGTTCATCGCGCGTTCCTTCTGAAATCTGAATGGACTGGTTGCGAGGGGTCCGGCGCCCACGTCCAGCGCGGCCGCCGGGCGAAGGCGGATCCTCATGGTCCTTAGACAAGCGAAAAGCGGGATTGGCACCGCCGCCACCACCGGTTGTCGGCCTCGCACGGCTGACGATCCGAATTGCCCGGGAACATATTTTCTGCGGCGCTGCCAAACTGGGTAGGCGCTTGTTCTTGGTGATCTGACCGCAGCGCCTGCGCCGGCCGGCAATGCCTGCCGGATGGACTTTGATGTCCTGTCGATTCCACGCAACCCTGTCGATAGTCCCTGTTCAGGAGGTGCTATGGATTCAACCTATTTGCTCTCGATTTTTGCGATCGTCGTGATCATGTTCATTGCGGGCGGTGTTTACCTGTTCGCCCAGAAGCGCGCACGCGACCCGGGCCACGGTGCGCATGGCGCCCGTAGCACGGACAGTGAAGGAAAAGCCGCGCAAAGCTGAGCGGCTACCGGGCTCGTTTCGCCCGGCCAATCCGAGCTGAGCCGAGGTCGCTCAGCCCTTCTTCTTCCCGCCCGGATGCGCGCGCCGCATCGAGCGCGAGACGACCTTGTCCGAGACCTGGACGTCCCAGACCGCGGCGCCCTCGTTTGACGCGAGGCCGGACACCAGCCGCGGCAGGTCGTCGAGGGAGCGGATGGTTTCTCCGGCAATTCCGAAGCCGCGCGCAATGCCGGCAAGATCGGTGTAGCCGAATACCGCGCCGTCCTCGGGCATGCCTTCGGCGCGGAACTTGTGCACCTCCGAGCCGTAGGCGCCGTCGTTCATCACCACGATGAGGATGTTCATGCCATGGCGCCGGATGGTCTCCAGCTCCTGCACGTGCATGAGCAAGCTGCCGTCGCCGTCAAACAAGACCACGCGTTGCTTCGGTCGCGCCGCCGCCACGCCCATCGCGAAGGAGATGCCGTTGCCGATCGCGCCGAACTCGCGGATGGTGAGAAAGCGCGCCTGCGCGCGCGAGGGCATCTGGGCGAAAAACCAGGAGCAGTGACCCGAGGAGTTCACCAGCTCCCAGTCCTGCGGCAGGAGCTTCTCGAGCGCTTCGACGACGTCGCG
>JAJDNJ010000057.1 GCA_022340705.1 Betaproteobacteria bacterium | reverse complement strand
CGGGTGCTGGCCGCGATCCGCGATGCCGAGACGCGCATCATGTTCTGTGGCTACAACACGCTGCACTACAAGCTGTTCATCTGGACGCTGTCGGCGATCCTCTGCGGTATCGCTGGCGCGCTCTATGTGCCCCAGGTCGGCATCATCAACCCGAGCGAAATGTCGCCCGCGAACTCGATCGAAGTGGCGATCTGGGTCGCGGTCGGCGGGCGCGGTACGCTGGTCGGCGCGATCGCCGGCGCGGGCATCGTCAATGCGGCGAAGAGCGTGTTTACCGTTGCCTTTCCCGAGTACTGGCTCTACTTCCTTGGCCTGCTCTTTATTCTGGTGACGCTGTTTCTGCCGAACGGGGTAGTCGGGCTACTCAAACCGCGCAGGCGAGTGGCGGCATGAGCGCCAGCATCCGGGCCATCGGCGGGCTGAACGCGGGCGATCCCGTCGTCGGCCACATCGCGAGCGAAGAGCTCGACGCCTCGCACGGCGTCGTCCTCTATCTCGACGACATCTCGGTGCGTTTCGATGGCTTCAAGGCGTTGAATCGGCTGTCGCTCGCGATCGACGTTGGCGAGCTGCGCTGTGTCATCGGTCCGAACGGGGCTGGCAAAACGACCATGATGGACGTGATCACCGGCAAGACGCGCCCCGACAGCGGCACCGTGTTCTTTGGCCAGTCAATCGACCTCACGCGCTTGACCGAGGCCGAGATCGCGCATGCCGGCATTGGACGCAAGTTCCAGAAACCGACGATCTTCGAGCGCCTGAGCACCTTCGAAAATCTCGAGCTCGCGATGAAGGCGGACAAGCGGGTGCGCAGCACGCTGTTTGCCCGGCTCTCGTCGGCCGAGCGCGACCGGATCGCCGAGACGCTGCGCCTCATTCGTCTGACCGAGCTTGCCGACCGCGAGGCGGGGCTGCTCTCGCATGGCCAGAAGCAATGGCTCGAGATCGGCATGCTGCTCATGCAGAACCCGAAGCTGCTCCTGCTCGACGAGCCGGTCGCGGGCATGAGCGACGACGAGACCGAGCGCACCGCCGAGCTGTTTCTGTCGCTTGCAGGCAAGCATTCGCTCGTCGTCGTCGAGCACGACATGGCATTCGTCGGCACGATCGCGCGTAAGGTCACGGTGCTGCACGAAGGCAGCGTGCTCGCCGAAGGCGCGCTCGAGGACGTGCAGAACGATCCGCGCGTCATCGAGGTTTATCTGGGACGTTGATCGATGCTCGCGGTATCGAACCTCAACCAGTATTACGGCGGCTCGCACATCCTGCGCGACGTCTCGTTCGCGGTGCCAGCGGGCAAGGTGACCGTACTTCTCGGGCGCAACGGCGTCGGCAAATCGACGCTGCTCAGGACGCTGATGGGGCTGGTGCCGGCGGCGACCGGAACGGTGCGCTTCGGCGAGCGCGATCTCAGCAAGGCACCGCCCTACGAGCGCGTGCGCGCGGGAATCGGCTACGTCCCGCAGGGACGCGAGATTTTCCCGCGCCTGACGGTCGAGGAGAACCTGCGCATGGGCCTTGCGTCGAGGCCGCGCCGCACGCCGCTGCCGGGCCGGATCTATGAGATGTTCCCGGTGCTCAAACAGATGCTCGGGCGGCGCGGCGGCGATCTCTCCGGTGGCCAGCAGCAGCAACTCGCGATCGGACGTGCGCTCGCGATGTGGCCGGGGCTGCTGATCCTCGACGAGCCAACCGAGGGCATCCAGCCATCGATCATCAAGGACATCGAGCGCGCGATCCGCAGTCTTGCGGCCACCGGCGAGATGGCGATCCTGCTGGTCGAGCAGTACTACGATTTCGCGAAGTCGCTGGCCGACCAGTATCTCGTCATGGAGCGCGGCGAGCTGATCGCACGCGGGCAGGGCGCGGACATGGACCGCGACGGGGTGAAGAGCCTGCTCGCGGTCTGATTGCGTCGGTGCAGCGCGCCGAGCGCGCTAGGCCGCGCCGGGCAGCCACTCGAACTTGGCGCGCACGTAATCATCGCCGTAGCGAATTGCCTGCACGGCACGCAGCCGGCGCACCGGGTCGTCCGCAGTCTCGTAGATCCGCCCCGGCTTCCAGCTTGCCGCGGGCAGCAGCAGACTCGACCCGGACGGGCCGTCGGCCGCGTCCGAGAGGACGATGGCGCGCACCGACGCGGAGTCGAACTGGCGCGACGCGGCCTCGGAAACCGCGCTCTCTTCGCCTTTTGCGCGTACCTCACGCAGCTGCAGCGCCTGCGGCTTGCGGCTGAGGAGCGCGATATCGACCTGAGCCTCCTGATTGGGCTCGCAATGCATGCGATGGATCACGCCGACCCAGCACTCGCCGCCGGATTGCGGCGTCACTGCGAGCACCGCACCGCACCGCGCCCAGCCCGCGCCCGGCTGCGCGAACGTCGCAGCGAGCTCCGCATCGGAGGCCTCGCGCAGTGTCCAGGTTTCCGGCGGCTGGGGTCCGAGATCGTCCGGATCGGCGAGAGACAACTCGCCCGCGCCGTGCTGGGCGTCGTTTAGCTGCCGCCAGACCTGCCCATAGCCGTGGTGGATCTGCAGGGTTCCCTGCGCTGGATTACGTACCGGTGGGGCATGGTCGGGGTCGGGGTTCGCGCGCCAGATTGCTAGCAGGTGCTCGACGGCGTCGAGCTGCGCGGCGGGTGTGAGGTCGGCGCCGAAGACCTTGACGTCTTCGAGCCGCGCCGCGCCCAGCTGGCGCTGAATTCGCTCCAGCGCATCGAAACCCATGCCCGGGCCGAAGTAGCGCGTGGACGCGCCCGGCGGTTCTGTGTTCGCGCGTCGCGGAGGCAAGTCACCCTGGGGGTCGAAGCAGAACGGATTGTCGGCGACGCCAGGCGGGCGCAGTGTGAAGCTCTCTCCGAGCTGCTCGAGCACGCGATCGGCGACCTCGATCTGCTCGGGCGCCAGCATGTCCGGCTCGCTCGCGCGCAGCATGAGTAGGCGCAGAAACTCCTGCTCTACGGTGGTCACTTTCTTGGGGTCGGCCTCTGCCTTGACCGGGCTCGTCGCGCTGCCGATCTCTTCCGCACCCGAGTACAGTGCGTAGGCGAGGCGCCATACGCCGCCCGGAACGCCCGTGTAGTGCAGGAGACAGATTTTCGCGAGCGCGCGGCCGCTCTGGAGCGCTCGCGCAGCGCACACTTCCGCATCGGCAAGCAGCGTCGCGTCCTCGTAGCTGGCGCCGAGCAGCGCCTTGGCGCAGACGCCGAGCGCATGCGTGAGTCGTGCCTGATACTGGACCAGCGACTTCCAGACCGATTCGCGCGCTGCCTGCTTTTGCGCTGCGCCTTCCAGGTATTGCCCGACCAGCGCCGCCACATGCGCGCGACCCGCGTCCTGCACCTGGGACAGGATGTCACCGCGCGCTTTCGGATCCGCAGCCGCCTGGTCGCGCGACGGTTCGAGCCAACCGCCCAGCTCGTTCAAGGCGATCACCGGATCGCTGTCCCGAAGATCGGGCAGCATTGCGTCTGCCGGTCGCGGCTCGGGCTTCGGGGTATTCGCCACCCCGGCCCGCTTTTTCACCCAATCGAGTACGTCGATCATAGGCGCCCCCGAGTTCGTCTGCCCCGCGCCGGTGCGGGGCTCTTGTTGTGGGACTGCACCGAATCGCTCCTCGACAGTGTACGCCGGAGCCGCACGTTCTGCGACTGGGCGCGATGCCGGGCGCCCGAGGGACCCGGCGGTATGATCGCCGCATGCGCCTCGAAGACCCGGTCGCGACGGCGGGATGGCAGGCCGAGCTGGTGCTCGGCTTCCAGCGCCGCGGCGCGCGCACGGTGCTTGTGACGCGGCGCCACGACGGTCCTCTCGTGGTGCAGAAGCCGCTTTACCCGGAAGGCGAGGCGGTGTGTCACACGATCGTCGTGCACCCGCCGGGTGGCATCGCGGGCGGCGACAGCTTGCAGCTCGATGTCGAAGTCGGTCGCGGGGGACATGCCCTGCTGACCACACCCGGCGCGGCGAAGTGGTACCGCTCGGCGGGCGCCTGGGCGCGGCAGACGCTTGCGCTGCGGGTTGCGCCGGGCGCGGTGCTCGAGTGGCTGCCGCAGGAGTCGATCGTCTTCGATGCGGCGCGCGCGAGGCTGTCGAGCGAGGTGCATCTTTCCGGTGATGCGCGCTTCATCGGCTGGGAACTGATCTGTTTCGGACGCAGCGGATCGGGTGAGCGCTTCACGCGCGGCAGCTGCCGGCTGTCGAACGCGGTTTTCCGCGACGGGCGGCCGATCTGGCTCGAGCGCGGGCATTTCGACGGTGGCGGCAAGCTGCTTGCGTCGTCCGCCGGCCTGCGTGGTCAGCCGGTAACCGGAACGCTGCTGGCGGTCGCGCCGGAAATCGACGACGCGCTGCTCGGCGCCTGCCGGCAGCAGGCGCCGCTGCGCGGCGAGGGCGCCGTCACGCGCCTTCCCCAGCTGCTGGTCGCGCGCTACCTCGGCGATTCGAGCGAGGCGGCGCGGCGCTACTTCACCGCCCTGTGGAGCATCTTGCGTCCGGCGCTCGCTGGACGCGAAGCGCAAGAGCCGAGGATCTGGCGCACCTGAGTCTCCGGCGCCGTCGCACCGATCCGGTGCTTGGACGAATCGCGAAGTCCCTTTTGGTGCAGAATGGCGCGGCGCCCGCCCGGCGCGACGCCGGGCAGCATGGGCATCTTTCTTGCAGGCTGGTCATCGTATGGAACTCACCCCGCGGGAAAAGGACAAGCTGCTGGTGTTCACCGCTGCGCTGCTCGCCGAGCGGCGCAAGGCGAAAGGGCTGAAGCTCAACTACCCGGAAGCGGTGGCCTACATCAGCGCAGCGATCATGGAGGGCGCGCGCGAAGGGCGCAGCGTCGCCGAGCTGATGGGCTGGGGCGCGACGCTGCTCGCGCGCGACGACGTGATGGAAGGCGTGCCGGAAATGATCCCCGAGATCCAGGTCGAGGCGACGTTTCCCGACGGCACCAAGCTCGTCACCGTGCACAACCCGATTCCCTGAGGACGCGATGATTCCAGGCGAAATCCAGACCGCGCCGGGCGAGCTCGAGCTCAATGTCGGGCGCCAGACGCTGACGCTCGAGGTCACCAACAGCGGCGACCGGCCGGTGCAGGTCGGCTCGCACTACCACTTCTACGAAACCAACGCGGCATTGAAATTCGAGCGCGCCAAGACGCGCGGCTATCGTCTCAACATCGCCGCCGGCACCGCGGTGCGCTTCGAGCCTGGCCAGTCACGCACCGTGGAGCTGGTCGCGCTCGCCGGCGCGCGCACGGTGTACGGCTTCAATGCGAAGGTCATGGGGAAATTGAAGTGAGAATCTCGCGCCAGGCATATGCGGAAATGTTCGGCCCCACGGTCGGGGATCGGGTGCGCCTCGCCGACACCGAGCTGTGGATCGAGGTCGAGAAGGACTACACCACCTACGGCGAAGAGGTGAAGTTCGGCGGCGGCAAGGTGATCCGCGACGGAATGGGGCAGAGCCAGCGCGTTTCGGGCGAGGTCGCAGACAGCGTGATCACCAACGCGCTGATCGTCGATCACTGGGGAATCGTCAAGGCCGACGTCGGAATCAAGGCCGGCCGCATCTGGAAGATCGGCAAGGCGGGCAATCCGGACATCCAGCCCGCGGTCACGATCCCGATCGGTCCGGGCACGGAGGCAATCGCGGGCGAGGGCATGATCCTCACCGCGGGCGGCATCGATGCGCACATCCACTTCATCTGTCCTCAGCAGATCGAAGAAGCACTGATGTCGGGCGTCACCACGATGCTCGGCGGCGGCACGGGTCCGGCCACCGGAACGCTGGCGACGACCTGTACGCCGGGCCCCTGGCATATTGCTTCGATGCTCGCGGCCGCCGAGGCCTTTCCGATGAACCTGGGCTTCCTCGGCAAGGGCAACGCGAGCCGCCCAGAGGCGCTGCGTGAGCAGGTCGAGGCCGGCGCGATGGGCCTCAAGTTGCACGAGGATTGGGGTACGACCCCCGCGGCGATCGACTGCTGCCTCGGCGTGGCCGAGCAGTACGATGTTCAGGTCGCGATCCACACCGACACGCTGAACGAGTCCGGCTTCGTGGAAACCTCGGTCGCGGCGTTCAAGGGCCGATCGATCTCGACCTTCCATACCGAGGGCGCGGGCGGCGGCCACGCGCCGGACATCATCCGGGTCTGTGGCGAGCCGAACGTGCTGCCTTCGTCGACCAATCCCACGATGCCGTACACCGTGAACACGGTCGCCGAGCACCTCGACATGCTGATGGTCTGCCATCACCTGGACCCGGCGATCGCCGAGGACGTCGCGTTCGCCGAATCGCGCATCCGCAAGGAAACGATCGCGGCCGAGGACATCCTGCACGACCTCGGCGCCTTCTCGATGATGTCGTCGGATTCGCAGGCCATGGGACGCGTGGGCGAGGTGATCATCCGCACCTGGCAGACCGCGCACAAAATGAAGCTGCAGCGCGGTTCGCTGAAAGGCGATCCGAAGACGCACGACAATGCACGCGTCAAGCGCTATGTGGCGAAGTACACGATCAATCCGGCGATCGCGCATGGCGTGGGGCACGCCGTGGGTTCGATCGAAGTCGGGAAGCTCGCCGATCTCGTGCTGTGGAAACCGGCGTTCTTCGGCGTCAAGCCGTCGCTGATCCTGAAGGGCGGCATGATCGCGGCGGCCGCGATGGGCGACCCGAACGCGTCGATCCCGACACCGCAGCCGGTGCACTACCGGCCCATGTTCGGCAGTTTCGGCCGGGCGCTGCGCACATCGGTCAGCTTCGTCTCCCAGGCGGCGCTCGCCAATCCCACGCTCGCGCAGCTCGGACTGGCAAAACCGCTGGAACCGGTCAAGGGCGTGCGCGCGGTCGGCAAGAAGGACATGGTGCACAACGACTGGCAGCCGAAGATCGACGTCGATCCGGAGACCTATGAGGTGCGCGCCGATGGCGAGCTGCTGGTCTGCGAGCCGGCGAGCGTGCTGCCGCTGGCGCAGCGTTACTTCCTGTTCTGAGCGTGCTCGAGATCAAGGCCAAGCTGAAGACGCGGCGCGGCGCCTATGCGCTCGAGGTGAGGGGCCGTCTCGAGCTGCCCTTCGACCAGCGGCAGAAGAGCCGCCTGCGTGCCCAACTCGCATCGGGCGAACCGGTCGCGCTCAACCTGCCACGCGGCGAAATCCTACGTGGCGGCGACCTGGTGGTCGCCGCCGACGGCCGCATTGTCGAGGTCGTCGCCGCGCCGGAGCAGCTCCTGCACGTGGTCTGCGCCGACGCGACCGCACTCGCGCGTGCGGCCTACCACCTCGGTAACCGCCACGTGCCGGTGCAGGTCGGTGACGGATTTCTGCGCCTAGCCGCTGACCACGTGCTCGAGACCATGCTCGAGGGACTCGGTGCCAGCCTGACGCGGATTCGGGCGCCGTTCGAGCCCGAGGCTGGCGCCTACGGCGGCCAGCATCACCATCATGGCGAGGAGGCGGGCGCAGCGCGCATCCATGCCTACGGTGAGAGCGACGACGCGCATGCGCACGACGATGATCATGCGCGCTGCGGGCACGATCACCCTCACCATCAGCGTACGAAGGGCGCGCGCCATGAGCACGATCACTGAGCTCGCCCGGCTGCTGCAGCTCGCCAGCCCGACGCTTCCGGTCGGCGCGTTCAGCTACTCGCAGGGACTCGAGGCGGCGATCGAGGCGGGCGTCGTGCACGACCGCGCGAGCGCTGAGCAATGGATCGGCGAGCTGCTGGAACTTTCGCTCGCGCGCATGGAGGCGCCGATCCTCGTGCGGCTGATCGAAGCCTGGCGCACCGACGACGCGGCCGGCGCGGCGCGCTGGAACGAGACCTTTCTCGCCAGCCGCGAAACGAGCGAGCTGCGCGCGGAGACGGTGCAGATGGGCTATTCGCTGTGCGCGCTGCTCGCCCAGCTCGAGGATGCGGCGCCGCTCGTCGCGATGGAGGAGCCTTCGTTTCCGGCGGCGTACGCCTATGTCGTGGCGCGCTGGGGAATCGCACCGCAGGCGGCGCTCGTCGCCTATCTTTGGGCCTGGCTCGAAAACCAGGTGATGGCGGCGCTGAAGGCGGTACCGCTGGGGCAGACCGACGGGCAGCGCGTTCTGCTTTCGCTCGGCGCGCGCCTCGAAGCGATCACCGCCGAGGTGGAGGCGCTCGAGGACGACGATCTCGGTGCCTGCGCACCCGGACTCGCGCTGCTCTCCGCGCGCCACGAGACCCAGTACAGCCGGCTGTTCCGCTCGTGAGCGAAGCCGCGCCACTGCGAATCGGGATCGGCGGGCCGGTAGGCTCGGGCAAGACCGCGCTTACGCTCGCGCTGTGCAAGGCGCTGCGCGGCCGCTACCGGATCGCGGTGGTCACCAACGACATCTACACCGAGGAGGACGCGCAATTCCTGGTGCGCAACGAGGCACTCGCCCCCGAACGCATCCTCGGCGTGGAGACCGGCGGCTGCCCGCACACCGCGATCCGCGAGGATGCCTCGATCAATCTCGAGGCGGTGGCGCGCCTCGCACGCCGCTTTCCCGATCTCGAGTTGGTGATCATCGAGTCGGGCGGCGACAACCTCGCGGCGACCTTCAGCCCGGAGCTCTCCGACCTGACCCTCTATGTGATCGACGTCGCGGCAGGCGACAAGATTCCGCGCAAGGGCGGTCCCGGCATCACCAAATCGGATCTGCTTGTCATCAACAAGATTGATCTCGCGCCGATGGTCGGCGCCTCGCTCGAGGTCATGGCGCGCGACGCCAAGAAGATGCGTGGCGAGCGGCCGTTCGTGTTCACCAATCTGAAGACCGGCGAGGGCCTCGATACCGTCATCCGATTCATCGAAACCGAGGGCATGCTATGTACCGAACCGCGCTAGTTCCCTTCCTGCTTGTTGCGCAGAGCGCGCTCGCGCACCCGAACCACGCGGGCGGCGGTCCACTCGGCGCAGGCCTGCTGCATCTGCTCACTGAGCCGGATCATCTCGCCGCCCTGCTGCTGCCCCTGGTCGCCGTCGGGGCGGTCGTGATCGCGCTGCGTCGGCGCGCGCGCCGCCCTAGACCGTCTCGAAGTCGAGCACCACGCGGCCGAGGATCTTTCCGGCCTTGAGCTCGTCGAGCGTCCGGTTGACCTCGTCCGCAGGGCGCGTTTCGACCGGCGTCAATTTCAGTTTTTTCTTCTTGGCGAGCGCGATCACTTCCTTCAGCTCCTGCAGGTTGCCGACGTAGGAGCCGACGATGCCGACCGCGCGCTGCGCGATCGGCGGCAGCGATAGGGTGATTTCGCCGCCGAACAGGCCGCAGAGCACGTAGCGCCCGCCCTTGCGCAGGGCGGGATAGGCGACGTTGAAGGTTGCCGGCATGCCGACGAAATCGATCGCGCCCGCGAGATTGCCCTTGGCCAGCGTGCCGAGCTTCTGCGCGGCGTCCGGTGCGCGTGTGTCGAGCACCAGCTTCGCACCCTGGGCGCGGGCCGCCGCGAGCTTCGATTCGTCGATGTCGCAGGCGATGATGTTGCGCACGCCCTTGGCGCGCAGGACCGAGATGCCCACCATGCCCAGGCCGCCGCAGCCCATGACCGCGACCCAGTCGCGCGGCGCGAGCTCGGGAAGCTTGGCCGCCGCGCTGTAGGCGGTCAGGCCCGAGCAGGCCAGTGTCGCGGCGAAGGACTCGTCGACGCCGGCGGCATCGACCAGGTAACGCGGGTGCGGTATGACAATATGCGTGCCGTAACCCCCGCGCGCATAGACGCCGAGAAATTTCTGCGCCAGGCAGTAGTTGTCCTGTCCCTCTTTGCAGACCTGGCATTTGCCGCAGCCGATCCAGGGAAACACGACGCGCTTCTGTCCGACTTTTACGCCCTTGGCTCGCGGACCGATTGCCTCGACCACGCCGAAGGGCTCGTGCCCCATGGTGAAGGGCGGAACGCAGCCGCGGTCCTTGACGTAGAAGCGCTTGCCGCCGCCGAGGTCGAAATAGCCGTCCCAGATGTGCAGGTCGGAATGGCACACGCCCGAGCGTGTGACGCGAACGACCACCTCGGTGCCCTTGGGCTTTGGCGTGTCCTTCAGCACTTTCTGCAGCGGCCTGCCATGCTCTACGACGTCCCAGCTCAACATGTCCGTCCTCCTCAGTGTGTGGCTGCGTGCAATGCCTGATCGATGTCCCACAGCAGATCATCGATCGATTCGATTCCAACCGACATGCGCACCATGTCGGGCGTCACACCGGCCTTCAGCTGCTCCTCGTCGCTCATCTGGCGGTGCGTGGTCGACGCCGGGTGCGAGATCAGGGTCTTCGCGTCACCGATGTTGACGAGGTGGCTCATGAACTGCGCCGCTTCAATGAACTTCTGCCCGGCCTGGGCACCGCCCATCACGCCGAAGTTGAGCAGGCCCGAGGCGCCCTTGGGCAAATATTTCTGTGCGAGCACATGGTATTTGCTGTCCGGCAGGCCGGGGTAGTTGACCCAGGCGACGCCTGGATGCGCCTGCAGATGCTTGGCCACCGCCAGCGCGTTGCTGCAATGCCGGTCCATGCGCACCGGGAGCGACTCGACGCCCTGCAGCAGCAGCCAGGCGTTGAGCGGCGAAAGCGCCGGCCCGAAGGTGCGCATCGTTTCCATGCGCAGGCGCATGGTGTAGCCAAAGTCGCCGAAAGTTTCGTAGAAGCGCACCCCGTGATAGCCCTTGGACGGCTCGGTCATCCCGGGAAAGTTGCCGTTGTCCCAGGGAAAGCGTCCGGATTCGACCACTACGCCGCCCATCGTGGTGCCGTGGCCACCCAGGTACTTGGTCGCCGAATGCACGATGATGTCGGCGCCCCAGTCGAACGGGCGGCACAGGTAGGGCGAGGGCACCGTGTTGTCGACCACCAGAGGAATGCCGGCGTCGTGGGCGATTCCCGCGAGCGCTTCGATGTCGATCAGGTTGATCAGCGGATTGCCGAGCGTCTCGGCGTAAATCAGCTTCGTATTCTTGCGCAGCGCGGCGCGGAATCCGTCCGGGTCGTCCGGGTGTACGAAAGTCGTATCGATACCGAGCTTGCGCAGATTGACGTCGAGCAGAGTGTGCGTGCCGCCGTACAGGGTCGATGCCGAGACGACGTGATCGCCCTGCTCGCACAGCGTCAGGATCGCCGCGGCCTCGGCCGCCTGGCCGCTCGCCACCGCGACCGCGGCGCGCCCGTTTTCGATTGCCGCCATGCGTTCCTCGAACACCGCGACGGTCGGATTCGAGATGCGCGAATAGACGTTACCAAAGGTCTGAAGATTGAACAGGCTCGCGGCGTGGTCCGCCGAATCGAACACGAACGAGGTCGTCTGGTAGATCGGCGCGGCGCGCGCTCCGGTCGCAGGATCGGGGATCTGCCCGGCGTGCAGGCAGAGGGTCTCAATCCCGAAAGTGCGATCGGCCATCGAAATGCGGGGATTTCCGGTGCGCGAAGTCCGCACGCGCGCAGGAAATGCGCGGGGCGGGCGGCTTGCGGGATTGTTCTCGACGCGCGCGGGCGCGTCAAGGCGGGTTCAGGCGTCCGGCGGCGCGGGCGGCTCGGGTTCCTGCTCGGGCGGTCCTTCTTCCGTTCCCGCATCCGACGACGAGGCGGCGCTCGCCGCGCGCCGGTACTGCGACGGTGGTACCCCGACCTGGTTGAGGAAGAAGCGCGTGAAGTTGCTCTGCGCGGAGAAACCCAGGCCCGAGGACAGGTCCGAGATTTTCTGGTTCGACGACGCGAGCCGCGAAATCGCGGTTTCGATGCACAGCATGTCGAGGTACTCGCGCGGCGAACGTCCGGTGCAGACCTGGAACAGGTGATAGAAGCGCGAGCGCGACAGCCCGACGCGGTTCGCGAGCACGTCGATATTGACCTCTTTGTTCGGCCGCGCGCGCAGCAATCCGATGGCCTTGCGGATGCGCGAGTCCTCGAAGCGCGAGCCGCGCCACAGGGGGGACGTTTCGCGCCGTGCCAGGTAGGTGTCGACGATCGAAAGCATCAGCTCCTGCAGCATGAACTCGAGGCGCTCGCCCGACAGGAAGCGGTCGTTGGTCACCTCGATCGCAAGCGTGTCGGCCAAGCGCCGGATACGCGGCGTGATCTCCTCGATCGCGGTGGCGAGCGCGCTGTCCGGCGACTCGCCGGAGACCGCGGGGAAGGCGTCGCGCAGCCAGTCCGGCGAGGCATGGAAGAGCAGCAGGCGAACCGGTGTGGTTTCGTCCTCGGCGCTCATCGCGAAGCGCTCGCCGGCATTCAGGATCAGCAGGGCACCGCGCCCCAAAGAGGTGCGCAGCTCACCGGCACGCAGTTCGCATGGCGGACCCGAGTACTTGACCAGGAA
>JAJDNJ010000052.1 GCA_022340705.1 Betaproteobacteria bacterium | reverse complement strand
ACGTTCGAGAATTTCATCCAGACCGACGCGGCGATCAATCCAGGCAACTCGGGCGGCCCGCTGGTCGATGTCGAGGGCCGCCTCGTCGGCATCAATACGGCGATCATCTCGCGCACGGGTGGCTCGATGGGGATCGGCTTTGCGATCCCGGCGTCGACGGCACGCGTGGTGCTCGAGCAGATCATCAAAACCGGCAGCGTGACGCGCGGCTGGATCGGGGTCGAGCTTCAGCAGATCACGCCAGAGCTGGTCGAGGCGGCCGGGCTCGGCACTGCGGAGGGCGCGTTCATCGCCGGCGTGCTGCGCGGCGGCCCCGCCGGCAAGGCCGGAGTCAAGCCTGGCGATGTCCTCATCAAGGTCGATGGAGAGGCGGTGAACCATCCGGCAGTCGTGCTCAACCATATCGCCGCCCTCGCCCCCGGCGCGCACACCCGCCTGACGCTGCGGCGCAAGGGGAAAAATTTCGAAACCGACGTGACGGTCGGACGCCGGCCGAAGCCGGAAGAACTGCGCGCCGATTGACGTCACCCGCATGGACGGGACATCGAACTACCTCGTCCTGCACGAGCGCGAGATCCACTACACCGAGTGGGGTGCGGGCAACGCCGAGACCGTGATCGCCTGGCACGGCCTCGCGCGCACCGGGCGCGACATGGACGACATCGCCGCGCATCTTGCACCGCGCTACCGCGTGATCTGCCCGGATACGATCGGGCGGGGGCTTTCGCAGTGGAGCCCGCGGCCACAGGTCGAGTACTGCCTTGCGTTCTATGCCAGGCTCGCACAGGCGCTCGTCGACCGGCTCGGCATCGAGCGCATGCACTGGATCGGCACGTCGATGGGCGGTGCGCTCGGCATTCACCTCGCAGCCGGCGCGCTGAAACGAAGAATCCAGCGCCTCGTGCTGAACGACATCGGACCGGAGATCAGCGAGGCCGCAGTCGAGCGCATCCGGACCTACGCCGGCAATCCCGCCCGGTTCGATCGCGTGAGCGAGCTCGAGCGGTACTTCCGCACTATCTATCAGCCCTTCGGCTGTTTGTCCGACGCGCAGTGGCAGCGGCTCGCCGAAAGCTCCGTGCGCCGCACCGACGATGGAAGCGTCACGCCCCACTATGACCCGAACATGGTCATGCAGTTCGAGCACCATCCGCAGGACTACGACCAGTGGGAGGCCTGGGACGCGATCGACATTCCGACCCTGTGCCTGCGCGGGGAATCGTCCGATCTGCTGCTCGCCGAGACCGCCGACGAGATGCGCAAGCGCGGTCCGCGTGCGGTCGTCGTGACCATCCCCGGCTGCGGGCATGCGCCTGCGCTGAACGTGCCCGAGCAGTTTGCGCTGGTCGAGCGGTTTCTGAACGGGAAAACGGTGTAGCTAACCGGATTACCGCCCTCCATCGCGCGGCGGCGCTCGTCACCGGATTTCCATCTCGTGTTCTTGCTTCATTGCCGGTGCCTCTTCGGCAATGAAGCAAGAACACGAGACAAAGCTGCTTTCGATCAGCGTCGACGCCAATCGAACGTCGTAGATGCCCCCTGATGCTGCAATGCGGCCAAAGAGCGGCCGCAATGCAGCATCAGGAGAGGATTATCCGATGACAAGCACCCCCGAGCTTGCTAGGGCCGCCTACCGATCCGCCCGATCGAGCTCGCTCTCCATCTCCTCGTCGGTCATCGGCTGGTCATCGTCAGCCGCCTCCGCCTCCGCCTTCTTGCGCTCGGCGAGGCGCGCGAAGAACAGCCCGATCTCGTAGAGCAGGCACATCGGCACCGCGAGCATGAACTGCGAGAGCACGTCGGGCGGCGTGACGACCGCGGCGACGACGAAGGTGCCGACGACGACATAGGGCCGCGCCGCGCGCAGCTTTTCAATACTCACCAGGCCCAAGCGCGCGAGCACCACCACCACGATCGGAATCTCGAAGGCGATCCCGAATGCGAGGAACATGGTGATGACGAAGCTGAAGTAGGCCTCGATATCCGGCGCGACGGTGATCGATTTCGGCGCGAAGTTGTGGATGAATGTGAACACCTTGCCGAACACGAAGAAGTAACAGAACGCGACCCCGAGCAGAAAGAGCAGCGTGCTGGCGACCACGGTCGGCAGGGCGAGCTTCTTCTCGTGCTCGTACAGCCCCGGGGCGACGAATGCCCAGGCCTGATAGAGCACGTAGGGCAGCACGATCAGGAAGCCGACCAGCGCGGTTACCTTGACCGGAACGAGGAACGGCGTGACCACGCCGGTGGCGATCATCGTCGTGCCCTGCGGCAGCGCATGCATGAGCGGCGCGGCGAGCACGTCGTAGATCGGGCCCGAGCCGGGCCAGATGAAGAGCGCAACGAACACGATGAGCACCGCGAGCAACGCGCGCAACAGGCGGTCGCGCAGCTCGACCAGGTGCGAGATGAAGGTGTCCTGGCTGCTCATCGCGACGCGCCGTGCGCCTCAGGCGCGTCCGGCTTGTCTAGCGCCGCCGTCGCCTCGGGCGTTGCCGGGGCCGGCCCGGCGACCGGCTCGCCCGCGGCTTCCGCGACCGAGCGGTTGAGATCGGACTCTGCCTTGCGCAGATCCTCGTTCATCGAGGTTTCGAACTCGCTCGCCGCCTGCTGCACCGAGTCCTTCATCTTGCGCAGCTCCTCGAGCTCGACCTCGCGATTGATGTCGGCTTTCACGTCCGCGACGTAGCGCTGCAGGCGCCCGAGCAGCGCACCGACAGTGCGCGCGACGCGCGGCAGGCGCTCGGGGCCGACCACGATCAGCGCCACCACGCCAATCACCAGCAATTCGGTGAAGCCGATATCGAACATGACGCGAACGAGACCCTACAGATGAAAAGGGCGCCCGATGGGCGCCCGTGCGAAGGCCGTCCCCGGCGCGGGCTCAGGCCTTCGTTTCCGACTTCTCCCGCACCTCGCCTTCGACGGTCTTTCCCGTCACCTGCGGCGTCGCGCCGGATTCGGCGGACTTTTCGCCGCCCTCGCGCATCCCGTCCTTAAAACCGCGCACTGCGCCACCCAGATCCGCGCCCAGATTGCGCAGCTTCTTGGTGCCGAAAATCAGCATCACGATGACGAGGACGACCAGCCAGTGCCAAATGCTGAACGATCCCATGTCAGGCTCCTCTTTGCTTTCGCACGATCATCGGGCCGAGAGGTTCCGGCCCGCCGAGCACATGCATGTGTACATGATACACCTCCTGGTGTCCGACCCGCCCGGTATTGATGATGGTCCGGAAGCCCTCGTCGGCACCTTCCTGCTGCGCGAGCCCACCCGCCAGCGCGAGCATCTTGCCGAGCGCCTGGTGGTGCACCATGTTGGCCTCGTACATCGAAGGGATGTGCTGTTTAGGCACGATCAGGAAATGCACGGGCGCGACCGGACGAATGTCATGGAACGCGAAAACGTCCTCGTCCTCGTAGATCTTTTTCGAGGGAATCTCGCCGCGCACGATCTTGCAGAAGATGCACTCCGCGCTCATCGCTTCGCCTTCCCGCGCGACGCTTTCTCGTCGATTCCCGAAATGCCCTCGCGCCGGTGCAGCTCCGCGAGCACGTCCTGCGGACCGAGCCCGTGGCGCGCGAGCATCACCAGCGTGTGAAACCACAGATCGGCGGTTTCGCGCACGATCGAGAGGCGATCGCCACTCTTCGCGGCGAGCACGGTCTCGGTCGCTTCCTCGCCGATCTTCTTCAGCACGGCATCGCCGTCGGATCCAAGCAGCTTGGCGACATAGGACGATGCCGGATCTGCGCCGCGCCGCGCCTCGATCGTCGTCGCGAGGCGCTCCAGCGTTTCGTACATACCGGTTTTCATTTCTTGCCGTAGATCTCCGCGGGGTCCTTGAGTACCGGGTCAGTCTCGACCCAGTGGCCGTTTTCCAGCTTGAGGTAAAAGCATCGCTCGCGGCCCGTGTGGCAGGCGATTCCGCCGACCTGCTCGACGCGCAGCAGAATCGCGTCCGCGTCGCAATCGAGACGCAGCTCGACGACCTTTTGCACGTTGCCGGATTCCTCGCCCTTGCGCCAGAGCTTTCCGCGCGAGCGCGACCAGTATACGGCCTGCCCACTGCGCAGCGTCTCGGCGAGCGCCGCGCGGTTCATCCAGGCAAGCGTCAACACCCGGCCGCTTCCGGCATCCTGCGTCACGACCGGCGCCAGGCCGTGCTCGTCCCAGCGCACCACATCCAGCCACTCGGTCTGCCCGCTCACAGCCGCACCTCGACGCCGCGCGAGCGCATGTGCAGCTTGGCCTCGTGCACCGCATGCTCCGAAAAATGGAAGATGCTCGCCGCGAGCACCGCGTCGGCATGCCCCTCGAGCACGCCTTCGGCGAGATGCTCGAGCGTGCCGACCCCGCCCGAAGCGATCACCGGGATGCCAACCGCATCGGCCACCGCGCGAGTGAGTGCGAGGTCGAAGCCTTCACGCGTGCCGTCGCGATCCATGCTGGTCAGCAGGATCTCGCCCGCGCCCGCGTGCTGCATACGCCGCGCCCAGTCAATCGCATCGATCCCGGTCGGGCGCCGCCCACCGTGCGTGTAGACCTCCCAACCGTCGTCCGGTGCCGTGCCGCGCCGCTTGGCGTCGATCGCCACGACGATGCATTGGCAGCCGACCTTGTCGGCCGCGTCTGTGACGAGCTGCGGGTTCTGCACAGCGGCGGTATTGATCGACACCTTGTCGGCGCCCGCGTTCAGCAGACGCCGCACGTCCTCGACCCTGCGCACGCCACCGCCCACGGTGAGCGGGATGAACACGCGCTCGGCCACGGATTCAATCACGTGCAGGATGATGTCGCGGTCGTCCGAGCTCGCCGTGATGTCGAGGAAAGCGAGTTCGTCGGCACCTTCGCGATCGTAGCGCGCGGCGATTTCGACCGGGTCGCCTGCATCACGCAGGCCGACGAAGTTCACGCCCTTCACCACCCGCCCCGCGGTCACGTCGAGGCAGGGGATGACGCGCTTCGCGAGGCCCATGCTCAGGTCTTGCCGCTCGCCTTGTCGGCCGCGGCCTGCGCCTGCTTCAGATCGAGCTTGCCCTCGTAAAGCGCGCGTCCGGCGATCGCGCCGATCACGCCCTCCGGCCCCAGCTTCGCGCACAGAACTTCGACGTCCTTCAGGCTGGTCAGACCGCCGCTCGCGATCACCGGGGTCTTGATCGACTGCGCGAGCTTGAGAGTCGCCTCGATGTTTACCCCCTGCATCATGCCGTCGCGCCCGATGTCGGTGTAGATGAGCGCCTCGACGCCGTAGTCCTCGAACTTCTTGGCCAGATCGATGACGTCGTGGCCGGTCATCTTCGACCAGCCCTCGACTGCGACCTTGCCCTCGCGCGCATCGAGCCCCGCGACGATGTGGCCAGGAAAGGCGTAGCAGGCATCCGACAGGAAGCCGGGGTTTTTGACCGCCGCAGTGCCGATCACGATGTAGGTAACGCCGGCGTCCAGGT
Organism: Betaproteobacteria bacterium; assembly: GCA_022340705.1. GTDB lineage: Bacteria > Pseudomonadota > Gammaproteobacteria > Burkholderiales > SG8-39 > SG8-39. Next base: position 24,076 of record JAJDNJ010000052.1, on the reverse strand, counting down.
AGGTCTCGATGGTGTCGAGGTCGCGGATTCCGCCGCCCAGCTGCACCGGCAGCTCGTCGCCGGCGGCCTTGACGATCGCCCGGATCGACTTCTCGTTCTTCGGCCGGCCCGCGGCGGCACCGTTCAGGTCGACGACGTGCAGGCGTCGCGCGCCCTGCGCGGCCCAGTGCTTGGCCATCGCGCCCGGGTCGTCGGAGAACACGGTCGCGGTCTTCATGTCGCCCTGCCTGAGGCGCACGCAGTGGCCGTCCTTCAGATCAATCGCGGGAATGATGAGCATGCTCTGGATGGGACGTCGTGCGACGGAGCGCCTGCGCGCACGTAGCGCGGTCAGGCAGTGATCGAGCAGGAGTGAATGAGCGGGTCGGGTGCGGGAACACGACGCGCGTGGCAGCGCGTGGGGTGTGGCGGATCAGGGACGCCAGTCAACGAAATTGCGTAGCAGTTGCAAGCCTGCGGCCTGGCTCTTTTCCGGGTGAAACTGTACGGCAAATATGTTGTCGCGCGCAACCGCGCAGGCAAAGGTCACGCCGTAGGTGCAGCGACCCACCGTAAGCGCGTCGTCCGCGGGGGCCGGATAGTAGCTGTGAACGAAATAAAAGCGCGTGCCAGAGGCAATGCCCTGCCAGAGGGCGTGCGGGCGCGCCTGCGCGACCTCGTTCCATCCCATGTGCGGCACCTTGAGCGTGGCACCATCGTGTCCGCGCATGCGCGCAAGCGGGAAATGGGGCACCTCGCCGGGTAGCAGACCGAGCCCGGGGGTATCGCCCTCCTCGCCGTGCTCGAACAGCATCTGCATCCCGACGCAGATACCCAGAAAGGGTTTCCTGCCTGTCGCTTCGACGACCGCGTCGCGCGCTCCGCTCGCCGCGAGCTGGCGCATGCAATCGGGCAGCGCACCCTGACCGGGCACCACGACACGTTCGGCGCCGAGTATCGCCTCGGGCCGCGCGGTGACCCGCACATCGGCCTCCGGTGCCACGTGCTCGAGCGCCTTCGACACCGAGCGCAGATTGCCCATCCCGTAGTCTACGACCGCGATTTTCACCGGTGGCTCGGATCGTTGGTTGTGCCGTGCGCGTATGCGCCGGGACCGCAGAGCTTCCTACAGGGTCCCCTTGGTGGACGGCACGACGCCCGCGGCACGGGGATCGGGCTCCACCGCCATGCGCAGCGCGCGCGCGAATGCCTTGAACACCGTCTCGCACTGATGGTGCGCGTTGACCCCGCGCAGGTTGTCGATGTGCAGCGTCGCCTGCGCATGATTGACGAAGCCCTGGAAGAACTCGTGCACCAGGTCGACGTCGAACTCGCCGATCAGACCGCGCGTATACGGCACGTGATACTCGAGCCCGGGGCGGCCGGAGAAGTCCACCACGACGCGCGAGAGCGCTTCGTCGAGCGGGACATAGGCGTGACCGTAGCGCCGGATGCCAGCCTTGTCGCCGAGCGCCTTGGCCACCGCCTGGCCGAGCGTGATGCCGATGTCCTCGACCGTGTGGTGCGCGTCGATGTGCAGGTCGCCCTTGGCCTCGACCTCGAGGTCGATCATGCCGTGGCGCGCAAGCTGGTCGAGCATGTGCTCGAGGAAGGGAATTCCCGTCGCGAGCTTGGCCGCGCCCGCGCCGTCCAGGTTCACGCGCACCCGGATCTGCGTTTCCTTGGTATCCCGCCGTACTTCTGCCGACCGCATGAGTTCAAAGCACCTCTTCGAGCGCTCTCAGCAGTATACGGTTTTCCTCGGGCGTACCGACGGTGATGCGCAGGCACTGCGCGAGCAGCGGGTGCGCACCGTGGAAATTGCGCACCAGCACGCCCTGGCGGCGCAGACCCTCGTAGCTGCGGTGCGCATCGGGCACGCGCACGAGCAGGAAGTTTGCCTCCGACGGAAACACGGTCACGCCGGGCAGGCGCGCGAGCGCTGCGCCGAGCGGGGCGCGCGCGGCGAGGATGCTTTCAGCCTGCGCCTCGAAGCGATCGAGGTGCTCGAGCGCGAACAGGCCCACCGTCTGGGTCAGTGCGTTGACGTTGTAGGCCTGGCGCACCTTGTTGAACTCGGCGACCCACTCGGGACGCGCGGCGAGATAGCCGAGGCGGATCCCCGCGAAACCCAGCTTCGACACCGTGCGCATCACCACCAGGTTGGGGAACTCCGTCAGGCGCTGCATCAGCGAGCGCTTGGCGAAGGCGTGGTAGGCCTCGTCGAGAACAACCAGTCCGTCGGCTGCGCGCAGCACCTCGAGCACCGCAGCTTCGTCGTAGAGCACGCCGGTGGGATTGTTCGGGTAGGCGAGATAGACGAGCGCCGGCTGCTCGGCCTTGACCCGTGCGACGAAGGCGCGCGCGTCGAAGCTCAGGTCGTCTCGCAACGGCACCCCGACCGGACGCATGCCCGAGAGCACCGCGTTCGCGCGGTACATCGCGAAGGTCGGCTCGGGAAAAAGCACCGCCGCACCGGGCCTCGCGAGCGTGAGCGTCACGATCTGGATCAGGTCGTCCGAGCCGTTGCCCAGCAGCAGCGCCATGCCCGGGGGAACCGCCATCTTCTCGGCCAGGCGCTCGCGCAGCAGGCGCCCGGTCGGCTCCGGATAGCGGTTCAGCTCGACCGCTGCGAGCCGATCAGCAAGCCGCTTGCGCAGATCGTCGGGGAGCGGATACGGGTTCTCCATCGCGTCGAGCTTGACCATGCCCTCGGCCTCGGCAACCTGATAGGCCTTCGTCGCGAGGATCTCCGGCCGCACCAGCTCAGCGGGGGTGCGCGCCACGGCTAGGACCGCTCGTCGAGGCGCGCCTCGGCCGAGCGCGCATGCGCGTCGAGCCCTTCGCCGCGCGCAAGGGTCGCGGCCAGGCGCCCGAGCGATACAGCGCCCCCGCGAGAGACCTCGATCACGCTGCTGCGCTTCTGAAAGTCGTAGACGCCGAGCGGCGAGGAATAGCGCGCGGTGCCCGCCGTGGGCAGTACGTGGTTCGGACCGGCGCAATAGTCGCCGATGGCCTCCGAGCTGTAGCGTCCGAGAAAGATCGCGCCGGCGTTTTTCAGCTTCGGCAGCCAGACGTGCGGGTCGGCAACCGAAAGCTCGAGATGCTCGGGCGCGATGCGATTGGCGATCGCGCAGGCCTCATCGAGGTCGCGCGCTTCGATCAGCGCGCCGCGCGCCGCGAGCGAGGCCGTTACGACCTCGCGTCGCGCAAGGGTGGGCAGAAGGCGCGCGATTTCCGCCTCGACCGCGTCCAGGTAGGCCGCATCGGGCGAGACCAGGATCGCCTGCGCGATCTCGTCGTGCTCGGCCTGCGAGAACAAATCGAGCGCGACCCAGTCTGCCGGCGTCGACCCGTCGCCGATCACCAGGATTTCGGAGGGACCCGCAATCATGTCGATGCCGACCTGGCCGAACACCTGGCGCTTCGCAGCCGCGACGTAGGCGTTGCCCGGACCGACGATCTTGTCGACACGCGGTACCGATCGCGTGCCGTAGGCGAGCGCTGCGACCGCTTGCGCGCCGCCGACGGCGAACATGCGATCGACTCCGCCGAGCGCGGCGGCCGCCAGGACCAGCGGATTGCGCGAACCGCCCGGTGTTGGACTGACCATCACGATCTCGGAAACCCCGGCCACCTTGGCGGGAATCGCGTTCATCAGCACCGAGGACGGATAGGCGGCCTTCCCGCCCGGCACGTAGATGCCAACGCGCTCGAGCGGCGTAATGCGCTGGCCGAGCTGCGTTCCGTCGGCGTCGGCGTATTGCCAGGACTCGGCGCGCTGGCGCTCGTGGAAGCGGCGGATGCGCTCGGCCGCCGCGCGCAGCGCATTCGCCTCGTCCGGCGCGATCGCATCGAGCGCGGCCGCCAGTGCATCGGGCCCGAGCTCGAGCTCGGCGACCGAGGCAGCCTCGAGACGGTCGAAGCGCGCGGTGTACTCGAGCAGCGCCGCATCGCCGCGCGCGCGAACCGCGGCGATGATGTCGCGTGCCGCGGACTCGACGGCGTCGTCCTGCGCGGCCTCGTAACGCGTGAGCCCCTCGATCGCCGCCTCGAAGCCCGGATCTCGCGCGCGCAAGCGGCGCATCTTCATCGCCCCGCCGCGCGACGGCGCGCGCCTCCGGATGTCGCCGCCGCCGCGAACGCATCGATCAGCGGCTGCAGTTTCGCGCGCTTCATCTTGAGTGCCGCCTGATTGACTACGAGGCGCGCGGAAACGGGCATGATTTCCTCGACCGCGACCAGGTTGTTCGCGTGCAGGGTCTGGCCGCTCGAGACCAGATCGACGATCACGTCGGCGAGACCCACGATCGGCGCGAGCTCCATCGAACCGTACAGCCGGATGATGTCGACGTGCACGCCCTTTTCGGCGAAGTGCTCGCGCGCCGCGCGCACGTACTTGGTCGCCACGCGCAGGCGCGCGCCCTGGTGCACCGCGAGGCCATAGTCGAAGTCCCTGCGTGCCGCAACCATCATGCGGCAGGCGGCGATGCCGAGATCGACTGGCTGATAGAGGCCCTCGCCCCCATGCTCGACCAGCACGTCGCGCCCGGCGATGCCGAGGTCCGCTCCGCCGTACTGCACGTAGGTCGGCGTGTCCGATGCGCGCACGATGATCAGCTCGATGTCACGCCGGTTGGTCGCCAGCACCAGGCGGCGCGAGGTCTCCGGATCATCCTGGGCACGAATCCCCGCGCGCGCGAGCAGCGGTGCCGTTTCGTCGTAGATGCGGCCCTTGGAGAGCGCGATGCGAACAGTGCGGGTCGACATGGGAGAAATACGGTCGCGAACGCCGCGCGCGCCGTCCCGGCGCGCGGGCCCGAAACCGCCTCGGTGTGGGACCGGATTCTAACTCAGCGGCGGCGCTCGACACGCGCGCCGAGCGCGCCGAGCTTGGCCTCGAGCGCCTCGTAGCCGCGGTCGAGGTGGTAGATCCGGTCGATCAAGGTCTCGCCCTGCGCGACCAGGCCGGCGATCACGAGACTGGCGGAGGCGCGCAGATCGGTCGCCATGACCGCGGCACCCTGCAAGCGCTCGACGCCGCGCACCACGGCGGTGTTGCCTTCAATCGCAATGTCCGCGCCGAGACGCTGCAGCTCGAGCGCGTGCATGAAGCGGTTCTCGAAGATCGTTTCGGTCACCATCGCCGTGCCCTGCGCGATCGTGTCGAGCGCGAGCAGCTGCGCCTGCATATCGGTGGCGAAGCCCGGGTAGGGGGCCGTGCGCAAGTCGACCGCGTGCGGCCTGCCATTCATCTCGAGCTCGATCGAATCCTGCTGCACGCTTATCCGCGCGCCCGCCTCGCGCAGCTTGTCGAGCGTCGCATCGAGGGTGTCGGGCGCGGCCTCGGTCAGGCGCACCCGCCCGCCGGCGGCCGCGACAGCGGCGAGGTATGTGCCGGTTTCGATCCGATCGGGCATCACGCGATGCGCGGCCCCACCGAGCGCCGCGACGCCCTCGACACGGATCACGTCCGTGCCCGCCCCGCGGATGCGTGCCCCCATCGCGCTCAAACAGGCGGCAAGATCCACGATCTCGGGCTCGCGTGCCGCGTTCTCGATCACCGTGGTGCCGTCGGCCAGGGTCGCCGCCATCATCAGGTTCTCGGTTCCGGTCACCGTGACCAGATCCATTACGATGCGCGCACCGCGCAGGCGCTCGGCACGCGCGATCATGTCGCCATGCTCGACCCGGATCTCTGCACCCATCGCCTCGAGACCCTTCACGTGCTGATCCACCGGGCGCAGGCCGATCGCGCAGCCCCCGGGAAGCGCGACGCGCGCCTCACCGCAGCGCGCAAGCAGGGGCCCCAAAACGAGCACCGATGCACGCATGGTCCGTACGAGCTCGTAGGGCGCGCGCGGGTCGGCGATGCGCGCCGCAGTCAACTCGAGCGCGCCGGGCTCGGGCGCATGTGCGGCAACGCCCATGCGCTCAAGCAACCCGGTCATCGTGCGCACATCCATGAGCCGCGGCACTTTGGCGAGACGCAGCGTCTCCGGCGTGAGCAGCGCCGCGCACATGATCGGCAGCGCGGCGTTCTTCGCTCCGGAAATGCCGATCTCGCCCTCGAGCGGCACGCCGCCGCGGATCAGAAGTTTTTCCATCGGCTGTGGCGTGCTATTGCGCGGCGCCGCCCGCCTGGGACCACTCCTCGGGCGTCAGGGTACGCATGGAAAGCGCGTGAATCTCCTCCCGCATGCGCTCGCCGAGCGCCGCGTACACCAGCTGATGGCGCTGCACGCGCGATTTTCCGCTGAACGCCTCCGCGACGATGAGCGCCTGGAAATGCTGCCCATCGCCAATGACCTCGATATGCGCGCAGTCGAGGCCCGCCTCGATACCCTTCTGCACGCTTTCCGGTGTCACCATGCCTGTATCCAGCGTTCCCTGACCTTCGATTCGCTTCCGCGCCGAACGCGCGTCAGCGGCGCGGCGCGCTGCCGGAGACGAACTCCTCGACGCCGTAGAGGCGCGCGATCGTCGCGAGACCCTCGGGCAGGCCTTCGACCTCAAGCGTCACGTTCGCCGCGCGCGCCTCGCGCTGCCAGGCGAGCAGCACCGCAAGAAGCGAGGAATCGAGCTCGGTCACTCCGCCGAGGTCAATGGTGCGCACACCGGACTTGAGCTGCGTACGGCCTTCCTCGAGCAAGGCGCGCACGTTGGCAAGCGTCGCCGGCCCGCTGACGACGGCACGCATTCCGTCGCGGCGCATCACTTGGCTTCGGCCTCGAGCTTCTTGTTCTTCTTTTCGAGTACCTCGATGAGCCCGTCGATGCCGCTCTTCCGGACTTCGTTGGCAAACTCGGTGCGGTAGTTCAAAACCAGGCTCACGCCGGCCACGTACACGTTGTAGCACTTCCAGCCGCTGGCGGTCTTCTCCATGTCGTAATCGAGCGCGATCGGCTGGCGCCCCGACTTGAGCACCCGCACGTTCACCGTCACGTCGGTATCGGTCGGCTTCGCACGCAGCGGCAGGAACTCGAACTTCTCGTCGCGATAGCTGGTGATCGCGCTTGCGTAGGTCCGCACCAACAGCGTCTTGAATTGCTCGATCAGCTTTGCCTTCTGCTCGGGCGTCGCCTTGCGCCAGTTCAGGCCCATTGCGAGCGCGGTCATGCTATCGAAGCTGAAATGCGGCAGGACCTTGGCCTCGACCAGACCGATGATCCTTTCGACGTTTCCGGCCTGGATTTCCTGGTCCTTCGAGACGATCTCGAGGGTTTCGAGCGTCACGGTCTTGACCAGTTCGTCGGGCGGCGTCACATCTGCCGGCGCGCGCGGCGCGAACAGCGCCATGGCGCAGAACAAGAGAGCCGAAAACTGGCGAATCATGCCTGCCTCACAGGAGCTCTTCGCGCACCGGCGCGAAGACCGCGTCGTCCTGCGACTGCACGCGCACCACCGAGCCCAATGCAGGCGCGTCGTCGGCCGGCGCCGCCTCGGAACGCGGCTCGTCGCGCCCCGGGGGACGTTCACGTGGCGGACGCGGCGCATTTCCGTCGAAGATCAAGTCGTGCCGACGCGCATAGTAGAAATCTCGCCGCGCCACGTACTTGTCGATCGCCGACTCGTCGAGAATGGTCTTCGCGTCGAGCAGATCGGCGCGCTCGTTGACCAGGAACAGTCCCCACAAACCCCATTGCACCGCGGCATCGCTGGTCATCCAGCGCGTGGGCGCGGCCGCGACGTCTGCCACGAAGCCGAAGCTGTCACGCACGGTGCCCCCGCCGAGGAACGGCCAGACTAGATACGGCCCCTCCTCGGCGCCCCAGACCGCGAAGGTCTGTCCGAAGTCCTCGTTGTGCTTCTCCAGCCCGGCCTCGCTCGCAATGTCGTGCAAACCGAACAGACCGATGGTGCTGTTGATCACGAAGCGCGTCCAGTCGCTCCAGGCATCGGCCGGCTTGCCCTGGAGCAGGTTGTTCACGCCGATCATCAGGTCCTGGATGTTGGAGAAGAAGTTGCGCACCCGGACCCGGACTTCGAAGGGCAGCAGATCCCGGTAACCGGTCGCGATCGGCTTGGCAATCGCTTCGTCGAAGCCCTCGTTGAATTCGAAAACCTGGCGGTTCCAGCTTTCGTAGGGATCGCGCGGATCACCGCCGTTCGGGACGGTTGCGCAGCCTGCGAGCAGACAGAACGCGACCGCACCGAGCGCGCGCGCCAGCGGTCGCAGTCCCGTCCACGGAGCAAATGCGGCAAACACTTAAGGCTTTCGTTCCCGAGAAGGCGCCTTGGCCTCGCTTCCGCCTTCCGCAGCCTTGCTGTAGAGGAACTGGCTGATCAGGTCCTCGAGCACCACCGCCGATTGCGTGAGCCTCATCGTGTCCCCGTCGTTCAAGGTCTTCCGGTCGCCGCCCGCCTCGAGTCCGATGTACTGCTCGCCGAGCAGCCCGGAAGTGAGAATCTTGGCCGAGGTATCGCGCGGAAACTTGTAATCCGCATCCAGGTTCATCGTGACGACCGCTTCGAAGGTCTCGTTGTCGAAGCGAATTTCCGTCACCCGCCCGACCACGACGCCTGCGCTTTTTATTGGTGCCCGTACTTTGAGGCCACCGATGTTAGCAAACTTAGCATCCACCTTATATGTCTGAGCCGTTGAAAACGCGGCCAAATTTCCCACTTTGAGGGCTAAAAACAACAGCGCGCCGAAGCCTGCGGCGACGAAGATGCCGACCCAGAGGTCGAGAGTGGTGCGATTCATAGGCCGTTGCCTCCGGTGAACATGAGCGCAGTGAGCATGAAATCGAGCGCCAGGATCGCGAGCGACGAGGTCACGACGGTGCGCGTGGTGGCGCCCGAGACCCCTTCGGCCGTCGGAGGCGCATCGTAGCCCTCGAACACCGCGATCCAGGACACCGCGATGCCAAACACGAAACTCTTGATCACCCCGTTGAGAACATCTTCGCGCACGTCGACCGCGGCCTGCATCTGCGACCAAAACGCACCCTCGTCGACGCCGATCAGTTTTACGCCCACCAGATAGCCGCCGTAAATGCCCATCGCGGAAAACAGCGCAGCGAGTATGGGCATCGAGATGACGCCGCCCCAGAAGCGCGGCGCGACCACGCGCGCGATCGGATCGACTGCCATCATTTCCATAGCGGCAATCTGCTCGGTCGCCTTCATCAGGCCGATCTCCGCGGTGATCGCACTGCCCGCGCGGCTCGCAAAGAGCAGCCCGGCAACGACGGGGCCGAGCTCGCGCACCAGCGAGAGCGCGACGAGAATTCCGAGCGCTTCACTCGACCCGTAGCGCTGCAGCGTGTGGTAGCCCTGCAGCCCGAGCACCATGCCAACGAACAGCCCCGACACCAGAATGATGACCAGCGACAGGACGCCCGCAAAATAGATCTCGCGGATCGTGAGACCGAAACGCTGCAGCGCCGTACCCGAATGCAGAAACAGGTAGACGAGAAAGCGGCTCGCAAACCCCAGCCGCCAGACGCGCGCGGTCACCGCGGCGCCGAGTCGCTCGAACAATCCGCGCACTGCGGCTCCCGCCATCAGCGCGCGCCCACTCCGAGATCGGCCTCGAAGCGCGTCCCCGGATAGTGGAACGGGACCGGGCCGTCGGCCTTGCCGTGAACGAACTGGTCGACGAACGGCTCCACCGATACCCCGACCTCCTCCGGCGTGCCCTGCGAGACGACCTGCCCGTCGGACATGAAGTACACGTAGTCGACCACCCCGAGCGTTTCCTGGACGTCGTGCGTGACGATGATCGATGTCGCACCGAGCGCGTCGTTCAGGCTGCGCACCAGACGCGAGATGACACCGAACGAGATCGGATCCAAACCGGTGAACGGCTCGTCGTAGAGCATCAGCTGGGGGTCGAGCGCGATGGCGCGGGCGAGCGCCACGCGACGCGCCATTCCGCCGGAGAGCTCCGAGGGCATGAGCTGCGCTGCGCCGCGCAGCCCCACCGCCTCGAGCTTGAGCAACACGAGATCGCGCACCATCACCTCAGGCAGATCGGTGTGCTCGCGCAGCGGAAAGGCGACGTTGTCGTAGACCGTCATGTCCGTAAACAGAGCGCCGAACTGAAACAGCATGCCGAGCTTGCGCCGCATCGCGTACAGACCATCGCGTCCGAGACTGCGCGTGTCTACGCCCAGCACCTCCAGGCGTCCACGCGAGGGTGTCATCGCCGCACCGATCATGCGCAGCAGCGTGGTCTTGCCACAGCCCGACTGCCCCATGATGCCGACGACCTTGCCACGCGGAACCTGCAGGCTGACGTCGCGCAGCACCGGGCGCGCCGGGTCGTATCCGTACCAGACGTTTTCGACGCTAACGAGGGAGGTCGCGTCCAAGGTCACCGGGTCGAGTTAAAGCGGCGAATTTTACTCGACCGCCGCGACGCGCCGAGGCATGCAGGCCAGATGGGCTCGGTTTCCCCTATAGTTACGCACATGGCGCAGGACCAGGCACCGCCGTCGCACGCGACCGAGCCCGTTGCGGCACTGCGCCTGTGGCAGCTGAAGAAACGCTACGGGCGTCATGCAGTGCTCGACGGCGTGGACCTCGAGGTCGCGGGGGGCGCGTCATTCGGCCTGCTCGGACTGAACGGTGCGGGCAAGACGACGCTGATCAAGTGCCTGCTCGACCTGTGCGATCACGATGCCGGGGCGATCGCCGTGTACGGAGTACCCGCGCGCGAGCCGCGCGCACGCGCGCGGCTCGCCTACCTGCCCGAACAATTCGTGCCGCCGCACTACCTCATGGGTCGCGAGTTTCTAGCCTTGATGCTCGCGCTCGCGGGAAAGCGCTACGACGCCGCGCGCGTCGCCGCACGCCTGGCGCAGCTCGAGCTCGACACGGCCGTGCTCGAGCGACGCGTGCGCACGCTATCCAAAGGCATGACCCAGAAGCTCGGGCTCGCCGCGGTGCTGCTCGTCGAGCGTGATCTCTACGTGCTCGATGAGCCGATGAGCGGCCTTGACCCTGCGAGCCGCATCGCGGTGAAATCGGCGCTGCGAGAGTTGGTTGCCGAGGGACGCACGCTGTTTTTCACCTCGCACGTGCTGGCCGATGTCGAAGAGCTTTGCGCTGCCATCGCGGTGCTCGACGGCGGCAGAATCCGCTTCCACGGCACACCGGGCGAGCTTTGCGAGCGCACCGGCGAGGCGCACCTCGAGCGTGCGTTCCTGCGTTGCATACGCCATGACGGCCAGCCAGTCGCACGCGCTGCCTGAATCCAAGCCGACGCTGTTGATCGTCGACGATGACGCGCTGATCGCGGACACACTCGGATTCGCCCTGGGAGACGATTTCACGGTTTACACCTGCGAATCGCGCTCGCACGCGGTCGAGCTCCTGCGCCAGTTGCCGCAGGCCCCGCAGCTCGCCCTCGTCGACCTCGGCCTGCCGCCGACGCCGCACGCGCCGGACGAGGGTTTTCGACTGATCGCCGACCTGCTGGCGCACTCGAGAAGCATGCAGATCTTCGTGCTCTCGGGTCAGAACGAGGCTGCCCATGCGCGCCACGCGCGTGCGCTGGGCGCAGTCGAGTTCATTTCCAAGCCCTGCGAGCCGGCCCTGCTTCGGCGCTCGCTACTGCGTGCGCTCGACGTGCGCCAAGCCGAGCTGCAGCGTCAGCAGGTGCAGCCCGAAGGACTCATGGGTGACAGCCCGGCGATCCGCAAGCTGAGAGACCAGATCGCGCAGTTCGCCCAGTCGCCGTTTCCTGTCTTGATCGAAGGCGAGTCGGGAAGCGGCAAGGAGCTGGTGGCGCAAAGCCTGCACCGGCTTTCGCAGCGCAATGACAAGCCGTTTCTTGCGCTCAACTGCGCCGCGATCGCACCGACGCTCGTCGAGCCGACGCTGTTCGGCTACGTGAAGGGCGCCTTCACCGGCGCGGACAGCAATAAATCGGGCTACTTCGAGGACGCCGGCGAGGGCACGTTGTTTCTAGACGAAATCGGCGAACTGCCGCTCGAAATGCAGGCCAAGCTGCTGCGCGTGCTGGAAAACGGTGAGTACCAGCGCGTCGGTGAGACGCTGCGCCGCGTCTCGCGCGCGCGGGTGGTTGCGGCGACCAACCGCGATCTGCGCCAGGAAATCCGGCGAGGCGCGTTCCGTGCGGACCTCTATCACCGCCTGTCGGTTCTGACCCTGTCGGTGCCCGCCTTGCGCGAGCTCGGCCGCGACAAGCTCGCCCTGCTAGAACATTTCCGTGCGGTCTACGCGTCGCAATCCGGCGCGCAGCCTTTTGAGCTCGATGCAGCAGCCGAACGGCGCTGGATCGCGTACCCGTTCCCGGGCAACGTGCGCGAGCTGCGCAACATCGTGATTCGCCTGACGACCAAGCACCCCGGACAGAAGTTGGGTATCGAAGAATTGGAGCCGGAGTTCGATCTCGAGGCGCAGCTTGCGGCGCCCGGTGGTGACGGCCAGGCGAATCGTGCGGCGACCGCGCTCGAGACGCTGGGACGCACGCACGGCTTCAGCCTGGACCAGGCGCTCAAGGCCTGGGAGCGAGCCTATGTCGACGCGGCGCTCAAGCTCACTCACGGCAATGTGAGTCAGGCCGCGAAACTGCTGGGGATCAACCGCACGACGCTTTACAGCCGCATGCATTCGGACGCAGGGGAACCTCAAGGCGATTCCCCTGCAACCCCTCCCCCACGAGCAGACAAGTAGCGCGCGATGTACCTGGATCATTTCGGGCTGGACGAGCAGCCCTTCCGTATCACACCGCACACTGACTTTTTCTTCGACGGAGCGGATCGCGGAACGACGCTAGAAGGACTGCTCTACGCGATCCAGCACGACGAGGGGATCGTCAAGGTGTCGGGCGAAGTCGGCAGCGGCAAGACGATGCTCTGCCGTGTCCTGATGGAGCGGCTGCCAGAGAACGTCGAGACCATCTACCTTGCCAATCCCTCGCTCACGCGAGACGAAATCCTGCGCGCGATCGCGGAAGATCTGAAGATCGAGACCGCCGGGGACAGTGCGCGCGTCCTGATGCGCGAGCTTCAGGAGCACCTGATCGAGTCGCACGCGCGCGGGCGGCGCGTCGTCATTCTGATCGACGAGGCGCATGCAATGCCCGAGGATTCGCTCGAGCAGGTGCGCTTGCTGTCGAACCTCGAGACCAGCCGCCACAAGCTGCTGCAGATCGTGCTGTTCGGGCAGCCCGAGCTCGACCAGATGCTCGCCTCGACGTCGCTGCGCCAGCTGCGCGACCGAATCACGCACAGCTTCCAGATGCGCCCGCTCACTCAGGAAGAAGTGATCCGCTACGTCAACTTCCGCCTGCGCGCCGCTGGCTACCGCGGTCCGCCCCTGTTCACCCGGAATGCGATCGCGCTGCTGACGCGGGCTTCGTCCGGGCTGACGCGGCGGATCAACATCCTGGCCGACAAGGCGCTGCTGTCCGCGTTCGCGCTCGACACCCATGCGGTCGACGAGCGTCATGTGCAGCGCGCGATCGCAGACTCGGAGCTTCCGCCGTTTGCGAGCGCGAAGCGGCCATTCGCTTATGTCGCTGCGGCACTGGTCGCGGGCGCCGTGCTCGGCGTCCTGCTGCACTGGTTCTTCGCGGACGGCGGCGCGCGCGAGGCCCCCGCCAAGGCGAAAGCGGTGCCGAGTGCACCGGACGCAGCAAAGGTCGCGGCATCGCCCGCGAGGTCACCGGCGCCAGAGGCCGCTCGGACCCCCGCGCCCAAGGCTGTTGCGCCGAAGCGACAGAAGCCCGAGCCGCCGCCTCAGGCCAGCGCTCCAGCACCAGACAAAACGCCCGCGGACAAACCTCCTGTGTCCGCCGCGCGAACCCCGACTCCCGGGACCCAGCCTTCGACAGTCGCGCCGGTTGCCGAGAAGCCCGCGCCTGTACCCGCGACTTCGAATCAAAAACCCACGCCGCGGGCCATGCCGTCAGTCGCGCAGACGCCGCTGGCGGCGAAGGCTGCAGAGCCGGAGCCGGCGAAAGCGTCGACCCCGGTGCCGGCACGGCTCCTGCCGGCGCAGATCGAACGCATGGAGGCATACGACACACGCGGCATGACTCTGCTGGGCGAGCGCATCGCGGCGACGCGCGAAGTGCTGCAGACCGCGCCCGACGGGGCGGTGACGATCCAGCTCTACCGCACCCTGAATACGGACCCGGGCCGCGTCGAGCGCTTCCTGGACCGGGCGCGGAGCCTGAAAACCCTGCCCGGGATCTACGTCATCCCGCTCACCCGGCCCGCGCCGACCCGGATCTGGGTCGTCTACGGCGTTTTCGCGACGCGCGCTGAGGCCGAAGAGGCCTTTCGGCGCCTGCCCGAGCAGTACCACAAGGACTTTCAGCCGGTCTTTCGGGAATTCGGGGAGGTGCGTAGGACAATCTGAGGGTCCGGAATTTTTCCGCAAGTCAGGGAGTTAGCGGACTTTTCTAAAGTTAACAACGTGATATGCTTTGACGGCCTAGGCTTGCTCCGGGGATCCTGATGACGTTTCGAATAGTCAGCACGCTCGCGTTCGCGCTCGGGCTTCTGGCCGGCTGTGGCCTTCCGCCGCAGCAGCCGTCGGAAGCGCATCTGCGTGCACCGAGCAAGCCGGCCGAGGGCGCGATTCCCCCGCCGGTCCAGGTGGCCCCGCTGCTGCCCGAGCCCAAGCCCACGACGCGCGCCGAAACCTACAGCGTCGTGGTGCACAACGTGCCGGTGCAGGACCTGCTGTTCGCGCTGGCGCGCGACGCACGGGTCCAGATCGACATCCACTCCGACGTCACGGGCAACGTCACGCTGAACGCGATCGACCAGACCCTGCCGCAGCTGCTCGCGCGTATCGCGCGCCAGGTCGACATGCGCTACGAGGTCAAGGCCGGCACGCTGGTCGTGCAGCGCGACACGCCGTTCCTGCGCGTCTATCGGATCGATTACGTCAATCTGTCGCGCGAGGGCAGCGTCACCGGAACCCTGTCGTCGCAGGTGACCGGTAGCGTCGTCGCGGGCGCTTCGGGCGGCGGCGCGGATCAGTCGAATTCGCTGGCGACGATCAAGGCCGAGTCGAAGAACAAGTTCTGGGACTCGCTCGAGCAGAACGTGAAGGAGATCCTGCGCGAGACGGACAAAATCGTCCCGGCATCCGCGTCGACCGTTTCGGCCGCGTCTACAACAAGCGCCAAGCCGGCGGCTGGGGCGCAGGCGACGCAGGTCGCGAGCACCAGTCCGGGGGTCGTTTATCGCGAAGCAGCGTCGGTCATCTCCAACCGCGAAGCCGGCGTACTCTCGGTGCGCGCGACCTCGCGCCAGCACGAGAAGATCCAGGAGTTTCTCGACCGGGTGATGGTCAGCGCGCGCCGCCAGGTGCAGATCGAAGCCACTGTGGTCGAAGTCGAGCTCAGCAACAACTATCAGCGCGGCATCGACTGGAGCTTCATGAACGGCCCGTGGAACATCGGCCAGAGCCAGTCGACATTTCCCTTTAACGGACTGAACGTTCCCGGGGCAGCCGGTGGGCTCGCGATCGGCTATTCCAGCGCATCGCTGCTCGTAAACCTTCGCCTGCTCGAGCAGTTCGGCAGCGTGCGCGTGCTTTCCAGTCCGAGCATCAGCGCGCTGAACAACCAGATCGCGACCCTCAAAGTCGTCGACAACATCGTCTACTTCGAGGTCAAGGCGCAGCAGAGCCAGCAAGCCAACGCGGGCGTGCTCGCGACCTATGACACGACGCCCAGGACGGTGCCGGTGGGCCTGACGATGAGCATCGTGCCGCAGATCAGCGAAGGGGGCACGATCGCGCTGCTCGTGCGGCCATCGATCACGCGAGTCGTGCGATTCGTCCCAGACCCAAACCCGGCGCTCACGAACGTTCAGAACCTGATTCCAGAGATCCGCACGCGCGAGATGGAGTCCGTCATGCGCCTGCAGGAGGGCGAGATCGGCGTGCTCGGCGGGCTGATGCAGGATCAGCGCGCATCGAGCGAAGGTGGCATCCCGGGTGTGCGCCAGATTCCCGGAATCGGCCAGATTCTCGCGAACCAGGACGAAAGCGCGAAGAAAAGCGAACTGGTGATCTTCCTGCGCCCGACCATCATCCGCGATGCAAGCATCGACGGCGACTATCGCGGCTACCGCAGCTATCTGCCGACCGACAGCTTCCTGAACGAGCCGAACCCGCAGCAGATCGCGCCGCCGGTTCCGCCGCGCAACCTGAAAGAGGAGCGGGCGCAATGAGCCTGCTGCTCGACGCGCTGCGCAAGGCCGAAAAAGCCAAGGAGGCCGCCAAGGGCGGCGCCAAGCCCAGGGCGCCGAGCGAAGGCGGCCTCAGCCTCGAGCCCGCCGTCGAGGAAGCGAAGCGCGTGATGACGCGTGACAATCTTCCCGACATCTCGGCACCGCTGGAGATCGGCAGCGAAGACCTCGCGCCGCGCCAGTCGGCCGTGCCGCCCATGGAAAGCGCCGCTCAGCTCGCAGCGTCGGCGACTCCGCCCGATTCCGCGGCTGTTTCTGGCGCTGGAAGGTCGGCGCGACCCCCGGGAGGTAGCGGATCGGGCGACCCTGCGGCGCGGCGCGCTGCCGCGCAGAGCATGCTGCAGGCGAAATTCAAGGAGCCGAACCCTAAGGTGCCGTTCTACATCTCGCTCGGCGTGCTCGGCGTGTTCGCAATAGGCACCGTGGTGTACTTCTACATTCAGCTCCGCCCGAGACCACCGCTGGTCAACGCCAATCCGCAGCCGAGCGGCGAGCAGGTTCAAATGGCTCAGGAGGCGCCCGCGGCGCCAACTTCACGCGCGCCAACGCCGCGCGCGCCCTCCGGACAAACGATTCCCGGGCTTCCAAGCGCGGCACCGAGCGTTCAGCCCGCGACCGCGCCCGGCCCGCAGCCGGCGTCGGCCGCGCAGAGCGCTCCGCGAGAGATCGCTCCGGCCTCGGCGCAAGCGACAGCGCCAGCTGCACAAACACCCAAGTCCCCACCCGAGACGCCCGCGCCGAGTCCGGCAGCGACCGCTTCCCGACCTGCACCCTCGGCTTCGGCCGGCATCTCGCGCACATCGCCGCAGCCGCGCGCGACGTCGACGCCGCCGTTCGGGCGACGCAGCGTCGCCCGCGTCAATCCGGGCGTCGCCGCGGGTTATGCGGCCTACGAGGCGGGCGACCTCGCGGCCGCGGGACGCGGCTATCAGCAGGCGCTGCGCGGCGAGCCGCGCAACATTGATGCACTCCTCGGCATGGCGGCCGTCGAACTGCGCGCCGGCAAATTTGCCGCGGCGGACCACTACTACCGCCGGGTTCTGCGTCTGGATCCGCGCAACCCGTACGCAAACGCGGGGATGCTTGCGCTGCGCAATCGGCAGGTCAACCCGGTCGCCGCGGAAAGCCAGGTGAAGAACCTGATGGCGAGCGAGCCGGGCGCCGAGACGCTACAGTTCACCCTCGGCAACCAGTACGCGCAGCAGGGTCGCTGGAACGAAGCGCAGCAGGCCTATTTCAAGGCGCTCGCCGCAGACCCGAAGAACGCGGATTTCGCCTACAACCTCGCCGTCAGCCTGGATCATCTGAGACAGGTCAATCCGGCACTGCAGCACTACCGTCTGGCACTCAAACTGGCAGAGACCCGTGGCGCCGGCTTCGACGTCAACATGGTGCGCGCGCGCATTGCGCAGCTCGCACACTGACAGATTCTGACGCCCGGGCGTCCGTGGGCGCCGGGTAAGATCGAACCTGGATGAATTCGCCCACAAATCCACAAGCAAAGCGGCACCTCGGACAGATCCTGATCGACCAAGGGATCCTGACCGAGGATCAGCTGCGCATCGCGCTCCTCGAGCAGATGAAATCGCATCTGCCCGTCGGCCGCCTGCTGGTGCAGCTCGGATTCGTGTCCGAAGCGACGCTGCGCGACGCGCTCTCCGAGAAGCTCGGCCTGCAGTCGGTCGACCTCGCGCACATCATCGTCGACCCGACGGCGTTGAATGCACTGCCGCGCGAGCTTGCGCGCCGCTACCGGATGTTCCCGGTGGCGCTCGACCGCGCGGCCAAGCGCCTGATCGTAGCGCTCGCCGACACCAACAACATCGCCGCGATCGATCAGCTGCGCGTCCATCTGAAGGGCGACCTGGAGATCGAGCTGCGCCTGGCCGGCGACATCGAGATCGAGCGGGCAATCGAGCATTACTACGGCCACGAATTCTCGATCGACGGCATCTTGCGCGAGATCGAGACGGGCGAAGTCGACTACACCTCGATCGCCGAAGGCGACGAGTACAGCCAG
Organism: Betaproteobacteria bacterium; assembly: GCA_022340705.1. Classification (GTDB taxonomy): domain Bacteria; phylum Pseudomonadota; class Gammaproteobacteria; order Burkholderiales; family SG8-39; genus SG8-39. Next base: position 5,890 of record JAJDNJ010000052.1, on the reverse strand, counting down.
CCAGTGGTGCGACTCATCTCGGCGCTGCTCGCGGACGCGGTCGAACGCAGCGCCTCCGACATTCACTTCGAACCCGAACAGAATTTCCTGCGCATCCGCTACCGGATCGACGGCGTGCTGCGCCAGATCCGCAGCCTGCACAAGACCTACTGGCCGGCAATGGCGGTGCGGCTCAAGGTCATGGCGAAAATGAACATTGCCGAGACGCGGGCACCCCAGGACGGGCGCATCTCGGCGACGCTCTCGGGGCGCGGAATCGACTTCCGGGTCTCCAGTCTGCCGACCACGCACGGCGAGAACATTGTGCTGCGCATCCTCGATCGGCAAAAAGGCATCGTGCCGCTCGACAAGCTGGGAATCGAGGAGAGCCAGCTCGAGATCCTCAAGCGCATGATCGCGCGACCCGAGGGGATCATCATGGTGACCGGCCCGACGGGCAGCGGCAAGACGACGACCCTCTACTCGATCCTCAACCACATCAATTCGGACGGGATCAACATCATGACCCTGGAGGATCCGGTCGAGTATCCGATGACGCTGATCCGCCAGACCTCGGTCGCCGAGGCGGCGAAGCTGGATTTCGCCAACGGGATCCGCGCCATGATGCGCCAGGACCCGGATGCGATCCTGGTCGGCGAGATCCGCGACACCGACACGGCGGAGATGGCCTTCCGCGCGGCGATGACGGGCCACCAGGTGTATTCGACGCTGCACACGAACTCGGCGGTCGGCGCGATCCCGCGGCTGCTCGATATCGGCATCGCGCCCGACATCATGGCCGGCAACATTATCGGCATCCTCGCGCAGCGCCTGGTGCGCAAGCTCTGCCACACCTGCCGCCAATCCTACGAGCCGGACGCGCGCGAGCGCAGGTTGGTGGGACTAAAGCCGAACGACAAGGCGACGCTGTACCGCGCCGTCGGCTGCGAACAGTGCGACTACCAGGGCTTTCGCGGGCGCACCGGAATCCTGGAGATGCTGCGCATCGACGGGGGCATCGACGAGCTGATCGCACGGCGCGCGACGATCAGCGAGATTCTCACCGCGGCGCGCACGCGGGGGTTTCGATCGCTCGCCGACGATGGTGCACGGCTGGTGCGCGGTGGGGTGACGAGCATCGACGAGCTGATGCGCGTCGTCGACCTGACCGAAAGGATGGGCTGAACTGCGCGCGATCGCACAGCGCGGCGACCAGACGAGGCGCAACAAACCAGTAGACCTGGCATAGCTCACGATGGCGCTATTCACCTACAAGGCGATCGATGCCTCCGGCAAAGCGGTGCTCGGGCGGATCGATGCCGCCAATGTGTTCGATCTCGAGCAGCGCCTGTCGCGCATGGGGCTCGACCTGGTCAACGGGGCGCAGAGCAGCCAGCGGAGCCGGATAATCGGGCGCGGCAAGGTCACGCGCCAGGACCTGATCAATTTCTGCTTCCATCTCGAGCAGTTGACGAGCGCGGGCGTCCCGATCGTCGAAGGCCTGACCGACCTGCGTGACAGCGTCGACAATCCGCGCTTTCGAGAAGTGGTATCCGGGCTGATCGAATCGATCGAGGGCGGTGACAGCGTTTCGCAGGCGCTCGCCGATTACCCGGAAGTCTTCGGCCGCGTGTTCGTCAGCCTGGTGCGCTCCGGCGAACAGACCGGGCGCCTGCCGGACGTGCTGAGAAGCCTGACCGAGTCCCTCAAATGGGAGGACGAGCTCGCCGCGCAGACCAAGAAGCTCATGATGTACCCGGCCTTCGTTGGCGGCATCGTCGTGCTGGTCACGTTCTTTCTGATGACCTACCTGGTGCCGCAAATGACCGGGTTCCTACGCAACATGGGCCAGGCGATTCCGCTGCAGACACAGATCCTCATCGCGGTCTCGGATTTCTTCGTGAGCTACTGGTGGGCGATCATCGCAACGCCCTTCATTCTGTGGTTCGGCCTCAAGCTCGCCGCGCGCAGCTATCCGTCGATCGAGTACGCCATCGACGACTACAAGCTGCGCATGCCCCTGATCGGGCCGATTCTGCGCAAGATCACGCTCTCGCGCTTCGCATCGAGCTTCGCGATGATGTACAGCTCGGGCATCACGGTGCTCGACGCGATCCGGGCCTGCGAGCAGATCGTCGGCACCAAGCCGCTGGAGAACGCGCTGCGGGTCGCCGGCCAGCAGATTGCCGAAGGCAAGAACCTGACGGTGGCATTCCAGGACGTCGACCTGTTTCCGCCTCTTGTAATCCGGATGCTGAGGATTGGCGAGAACACCGGCGCGCTCGATACCGCCTTGCTCAACGTGAGCTACTTCTACAACCGAGAGGTGCGCGAGTCGATCGGCAAGGTCCAGGCGATGATCGAGCCGGCACTGACGCTTGTCCTGGGCGTGATTCTTGGCTGGGTGATGCTCGCCGTGCTCGGCCCGGTTTACGACACGATTTCCAAGATGAAATTCTGAGCGGCAGCTGACCGGAAATGGCCACCAAGCGCCTCATTTATTTCACCGCGAGCGAGCTCCGGGTCTACCGGCGCTCACGGTCGACGCTGGAGTCCGAGGCCCGTTTTAGCGTGGACGAAGCGGGAATCGAGTCGTTCCGGAACTTCCTCACCCGCCATCGCGGTGCGCTGTTCTACGTCGTTGCGGACCTCGCAGGGGAGGATTTCCACGAGGACCAGGTTCCCTTCCTGCGCGGCGCCGAGCGGCGCGCTGTCATCGAACGGCGCCTGGCGCAGCGCTACCGCGACACGCGCCTGGCCGCGGCCGTCTCGCTCGGGATCGTGCGCGACGAGCGGCGCAACGAAAGGCTGCTGCTCGCGTCGTTCACCAACGCGCAGCAGTTCGCGCCCTGGCTCGACGCACTCGCCGAAGCCGGCACCAAGCTCGCGGGCGTGTTCTCCGTGCCGATGCTGGCGCCCGCCCTCGCAGCACGACTCGGCGCGCGCCAGGAGCGTTGCATCGTCGTCAGCGTCAACCGCGCGGGGCTGCGTCAGAGCTACGTCGACAACGGCCGGCTGCGCTTCGCGCGCCTCGAACCGACAGTCAATCTGGCGCCCGAGTCGCTCGCGCTGTTCGTACGCTCCGAAACGGCGCGCCTCGCCCAATACCTCGGCACGCTGCGCGCAATCCCGCGCGACGGCGCACCGCTCAAGGTGTACGTCGTCGCGCCGCGCGGGGAGCGGGCGCGTTTCGAGCAGGCCCTGGTCTCGGACGAATGGCTCGAGTTCGTCACGCTCGAGCTCCCCGAGGCGCTGAGCCGCGTCGGACTGCGCAGCGCGCCCGACGACGGCTTCGCGGAGACGCTTTACCTGCATCTCGCTGCGCGCAATCCGCCGAAGGATCAGTTCGCGAAGGTGGAAGAGCGACGCGGCTTTCTGATCTGGCAGCTGCAGCGCGCGGTCACTGCGGCCGGCGTCGCCGGCCTGGTCGCCTGCGGCCTGTACGCGGGCGCCATCTGGATCGACATCCTGCGCGTGCACGACGCGACCCTCACCCAGCAACGCGAGTCGCGCCAGGCGGCCGAGCGGTATGCGCGCATCACGCGCACCTTCCCGGTGACGCAGACAACGACCGACAACCTCAAGGCGACGGTGAACGAGTTCCGCAAGATCGCCACGAGCACGGCTTCGCCGGAGGGCGCGCTCGTGCACCTCTCGTCGGTGCTCGAGCAGTTCCCGGAAATCGAGCTCGACAGCCTGAGCTGGCGTGTCGGCAAGACTGACTCGGGCGGCGAAGCCCGGGCGAGCGCCAAGGGGGCGAAGCCGAGGACGTCGGCCGATGCACGCGCCGAGCTACTTGAGGTCAACGGGCGCGTGAACGCCGCGCAGCGCTCCGACTACCGTGAAATCACCGAGAAGGTCGAACGCTTCGCCGAGGCGCTCGGCCGGAACTCGAACTACCGAGTCGTCCGTACGCGTCTGCCGTTCGACATCGCCTCGGAGGGAACGCTGACCGGAGACATCGGTACGCGTGAGACCGGCGAGGCACCCCGCTTCACCGTCGAGATCGCGCGGAGGCTGCCGTGAACCCGACCTCGCCCGAACTCAAGCGCCTCGTGCTGCCGATCCTCGCGTTCGCGCTGCTGGTCGGCTCGGGCGTCGCACTGATCTGGTGGTCCAAGCAGGTACTCGTCGGCGCGCAAAGGCAGCTTGCCGCGGTCAGCGCGGAGCGCGCGCAGAATACCGAACGCCTGCTGCGCATCGCGGACGAGGAGCGCGAGGTCAAGGAAAAGATCGCGGTTTACCGCCAGCTCAAGAAGCTCGGCATTCTCGGACGCGAGCGCCGGCTGGAATGGGCCGACGCAATCAAGCGCATCCGCGCCGAGCGCGGCCTGATCGACCTGCGCTATCGCGTGGCGCCGCAGAAGCCGCTCGCCTCCATCCCCGCCAACCCCGGGACCGTGGACTTCTATGCAAGCAGCATGAAGGTCCGCCTCGCGCTGCTGCACGAGGAGGATCTGTTCGGATTTCTCAATGATTTGCGCGCATCGGGCAACGCCTATTACTCGGTGCGCGATTGCACGCTTTCGCGCACCGGCGTGCCGCCGACCGCGCCCAACCTGGCGGCGCGGGTCAACGCCGATTGCGACATCGATCTGATCACCGTCGTCGATCAGGGAGCGAAGTCGTGAACGGCGCGCGGGCTCTGCTGCTGTTCGGCGCACTCGCTCTGCTGCCACCTGCGGTGCAGGCCCAGTCGCTCGGCCGCCTGTTTCTCACGCCTGCGCAGCGCACCGCGCTCGACGTACGCCGCGCCTCGCGCGTGCCGGACAGACCGGCGGCGATCGTCGTCGAGTCGCCCACGGCGCGCGTCGACGGCCAAGTGGTGCGTTCCGACGGCCGCTCGACTGTCTGGGTAAACGGCGTGGCGGTGCGCGAAGGCGCGCAGAGCGAAGGATTGCGCGTCGGCCCGACCTCCACCGGTGCAGACAGCGTCACGCTCGCGGTTGGCGATGGCGAGCGCCGCGTCGAGCTCAAAGTCGGCGATACGATGAATCGCGACACCGGCGAGGTGCGCGACATGCTTGGCGAGGGCTCGGTTGACGTGTCCGGAACGAGGAAGGCTACCGGCTCGTCGATGACGCCCACGCGCTGACCAGGACCGGGGATCTGCGCATGGCCCGCCGTCATCTCCTTTCGCCGAAGCACCGACAGCGCGGTGTCGCGCTGCTCGTCATGGTGACCATCATCGCGCTGGGCGCATCGTGGATGCTGGTCAGCTCGCTCAACGCGGCGTCCAGCCGCACCGCGCAAAATCGACATGAGAATGCCCGGATTCTGGCCGAGTCCAAGAACGCATTGCTCGGGTGGGTCATGAGTCAGGCCGTGCTGGCCGGCGAGAACAACCCCGGACGTCTGCCTTGCCCCGAGGCGGCCGGATACATCGGCACGTCGAACGAAGGGATTGCCGCAGGCAACTGCTCGTTGCCCGCCGTTGGCCGACTGCCCTGGCGCACCCTCGGGCTGTCCAAGCCGTTCGACGCCAGTGGCGAGCCCCTGTGGTACGTGGTTTCCCCTGGCTGGGCGCTGCCAACCGTGGTTTCGACGCTCACCATCAATTCCGACAGTTCTGGCCAACTGGGCGTCGACGGCGCCGCGAACGCGGCCGTGGCCTTGATCATCGCGCCAGGTCCGGCGCTGGACGTGCAGGCTTCTTCGGGCTGCAGCGCGCGCAGCCAGGTGCGCAATGCTCTGGCGCCCGACTTTCGCGATTACCTCGAGTGCGAGAACGCGAGCAGTCCGGCGGATAGCAGCTTCGTCACCAGCAAGCCCGGCGCAACGTTCAACGATCAGGTGGTGGCCGTGACGACGCGCGACCTCCTGCCGGGACTCGAAGCCGCGATCAGCAAGCGCATCGAGCGCGAGATCGTGCCGGCGTTGAAGACGGTCTACGGAGGCAATTTCAACGTTT
>JAJDNJ010000050.1 GCA_022340705.1 Betaproteobacteria bacterium | reverse complement strand
GCAGTCGGCCTGCAGCCTGAGGACGTCGCGGATCGCGGCATCCTGCGCAGCCCTGAAGCCCTCCTCGGAGAGCGTGCCCGCGGCATGCTCGCGAAACGCCTTGCGCAAGGCCGGCGGACGCAGCAAGCTGCCGATGTGATCGGCGCGAAAAGGCGGTCGCCCGTCGGGCGCAATCGTCACGCGCTGCTCTCCAGCGGGTCGTCCGATTCAGACGCTGACCTTCTCGGCACCCGCGCCGAGTCCGAGCTCCGAGAAGGCGTGCTGAAATGCGCTCTCCGTATCCAGCCCGAGGGCGTCGTTGAATTTGTTCCACGCCGCGCACAACGCGAGGCGCATCGTGAGATCGACGATTTGGCGTTCGGAAAAGCATCCTCTCAGCTCGGCAAACAGCGCGTCGTCGACGCGCTGCGGCACGCTCGCAAGTGCTTCGGCGTAGCGCACGACGAGCCACTCCTCCTTCGACCAAAGCCTATGGTCGGACCAGGCGTCGTTCTGAATTGCCTGCAGCTGCGCCTTTTTGAGTCCTGCGCCCTGCGCGAGCGGGGCATGGTGCTGCACGCAGTAACGGCAAGCGTTGACGCGCGAGACGACGAGGATGCCGAGTTCGGTCAATTTGCGGTCGATCGACGGCTCGGCTGCAAACGCCTCGTATACGCCGAATAGCGATCTCAGCAGCGCGGGATTGTGCGCGAGCGCCCGCACCTGGTTTCCGAACAGCGTCGGGCCGGGCAGTGTGCTGCCCTGCGACACGGCATCGGCGCGATCGTACAAGGGGCCGAGCGAGGCGTCGGCCTGGCCCTTTTCGAGGAGCCGCACGCGCGTCGGATTTGAATCGGACATGGGGTACTCCCGCAAACGGGTAACCCCTGCAATTGTAGCGGCCCGCGCCGCTCAGCCGTGTAGGCTTTGAAACTTCTCCATCAGTTGTTCAGGGGTCTCCTGGTAGTCCGGATTGACCTCGATGCAATCGGCCGGGCACACGAGCTTGCACTGCGGCTCGTCCTCCGCCCCTACGCATTCCGTACAGCGGAACGGATCGATCACGTAGATCGGATCGCCGACCGAGATCGCCTCGTTCGGGCACACCGGCTTGCAGGCATCGCAGGCGGTGCAGTTGTCATTGATCATCAAAGCCATCGTGATCTCCCGTACTCAGGCCGCCGCGCGCGACTCGAGCTCCTTGAGTTTGCCGTGACGGAACGCACCCCACAGCGCGGCGCCGATGGCGCCGGCGAAAATCGAGTCCGGGTGGCTCACCGCCGTCAGTCCGGTGATTTTCTCGTTGACGAGCTCCTCTTGCAACGCCGCCAGCAACCCCTCGTCCAGTGCCAAACCTCCGGTCAGCAGCACGGTCCCCTTCGTGATCCCGGTGACCTTGAGCAGCTTGGCGAGGCGCGAGGCCATAGACAGGTGAATGCCCTTCAGGATGTCGGCCGTGGCGATGCCGCGCGAGACCATGTTGATGACGTCGGTTTCCGCGAGCACCGCGCAGATCGAGCTCACCTTTTCCGGGTTCTGCGAGGTCTTCGACAGCGCACCGATCTCCTCGACCGCGACGCCCAGATAGCGCGAGATGTTTTCGAGGAACTGTCCCGAGCCCGAGGCGCACTGGCTGGTCATTTTGTAGGACAACACCTTGCCGCGTTCATCGATATAGATGGCGCGCCCGTTGAGTGCGCCGATGTCGACCACCGCGCGCGCTTCGGGATTGAGATAGACGCCGCCACGCGCATGCGTGGTCATCGAGTAGAAGTGGCCGGTGGCGAACTTGACGTTCTCGCCCTCGCCCGTCGTCGCCACGTAGGCGATGTCATTGGGCGCGAGCTTGGCCTCGGCCAATACGTCGTCGTAGCCCTGCTTGGCGAGCTCCATCGGGTCGCGCCGCCGGATGCGCTCGACCCGGTTCGCGACCCAGGTATGGTTGTCGCCATCGTTGGCGAACAGTGCCGTTTTGACCGCGCCCGAGCCGATGTCGATGCCGATAGTATGGATTGCCGTCATGCGCGTGCCTCCGCGACCTTGCCTTCCTCTTCGACCGCACGCCAGGCGAAAGTCGCGCCGCCGAGCGCCCCGGTGAAGATCGAATCCGGGTCGATGTTGAGCGTCAATTCGCCGTAGTTTTCCGTCACCAGATCGCGCAACGCCTTGACTGCGGCCTCATTTTTGGCCACTCCGCCAGTAAAGGTGAATTCGTTGCGGATGCCGCCCGAGCGCGCCAGGATCGACATTGCGCGCAGGATAATCGCGCGGTGCAGTCCCGCCATGATGTCCTCGCGCTTCTCGCCGAGCGACAGGCGGTCTCTCAGCTCGGCGCCGGCAAACACGGTGCAGGTCGAGTTGATGCGCACGGTCTTGGTCGCCTTCATCGCCAGCGGACCCAGCTCGTGCAGCCCCATGTTCATCTCATCGGCGATGTAGCCGAGGTAGCGTCCGCAGCCCGCCGCGCATCGGTCGTTCATCTGGAACGACTCGACGATGCCTTGCTTGTCGACTTGGATCGCCTTCGTGTCCTGCCCGCCAATGTCGAGCACAGTCGCCGTGCTCGGGTACATGACGTGCGCGCCGAGCCCGTGGCAGAGAATCTCAGAGCGGATGTGCTCCTTGGAGAACGGCAGGCGGGCGCGGCCGTAGCCAGTGCCAATGACATAGCTTTCCTCGAGCGGCGTGTCGATCACGCCCTGAATCGGCGCACGGATCGCCGCGCCGCGCTTGGCCGCCTCAGGCAGCACGCGGAAGGTGCGCTCGAGCGCGGCGAGCAGGTTCTTCGAAATCGAATCGCCGTACTCCCGGTTCTCGACCTCGATGATCGAGCGGTCGAAGATGTTGAGCAGAAAGTCGTAGCGCAGCTCTGCCGCTTTGGCGACTTCCTCGCCGATCGCCAGGTAACGACTGCCCGCGACGTCGCGGAAGAAGTCGCTCTTGCGCTTCGCGCCAGGCGCGAACAGCTCGGGCGCCTCGAGCTTCAGGCGGCGGAAAGTTTCCTCCAGCGCGGCAATCACGGGTTTGGTGAAATCGCCAAACTTGCCGCCGTCGACATTGCGCCGGCAGACCGCCTCCAGGTCGTCAAGCTGCTCGACGAACTGCTCGAGCCGGAAGTCGCGCTCGAGTTGACCGACGAATTCGTCTAGGCCACCGTTCAACGCACCAGTTTGCTTGAGCGCGCCGCGAAACAGATGAAAGCGCGCGTTCACCAATGCCTCCTGCTTGGCGATGTTCGCTGCCGTGTCGTAGTTCGAGCGCGAATTCGTAATGCCGCGCCCGAGGATGTGCCGCTGCTCGTCGATCACCACCGATTTGGTGGTGGTCGAGCCGAGATCGATGCCGATGAAGCAACGCATGATCCGCTCTCCTAGTGCGCTTTGGCGCTCGCGGCGCGCTTTTGCTTGATCATCTGAAAATAGCTCTCGAGGCGATTCTTGATATTCGCCGCCGAGAAATAGCGCGGGTCGACCAGATCCGACTCGATGAACGCCGCTGGCTTTCCGGTACGCTTTTCCACCTCGCGCAGCATGAGCAACTGACCGGCCGAGAAGCTGTTACAGCTCTTGATCGAGTTGATCAGCAGCCCGTCGGCTTGGTACTCGTCCAGGTACTTGCAGATCATGTCGATGCGCTGAGGAAAGTTGAGGTTGGTGTAGCAGCCAAGGCAATATTCGGCGAGCGACTCGAGCGGATGATCCGGATCGTGACGGAAGCCGAAGTCGTACACTCCGCCGACTTTCGAGTAAGTCGAGGCGACGACGACCGCACCCTCCTCGTAGAACATCTTCCAGAAGTCGCGGAAATGCGTCCAGTTGGGCGGGCCTTCGACCACCAGGCGATACTTCTCGTCCTCCAACTCGCCCTCCGGAGTGACCGGGCCTTTCTTCTCCCGCACCCGCTCCTCGATCTCCGCGCGCAGCACGCGGTAATACTCGGTCGCTTCTGGCGCACCGCGAAACGCGGTGAAGATCGGGCCGATGTAGTACACGCCGCCGAAATAGCCATCGATCGGACTCGGTCGGTTCTTCGCCGAATGGAGCACGGCGACGAGGTCTTCCTCCGCCTTGGTCGACTCCTTCATGTACTCGCGCAGGCGATCGATATCGAATTTCACGCCCGACACACGCTCGAGTGTCGGGATGACTTTCTCCTTGAGCTGCTTGACGACATAGTCGCGCATGTTGGGCGAGATGTGACCATCGCCTTGGTAGGGCACGTGCAGCATCACCGTCTCGCAGTCGTACTTCTGGCGCACCAGCTCGAACCACTTCATGAACGTGAAGCAGCCCGTGTACGACAGCAGCAGCACGTCCGGGCGCGGCAGCTTCTCGCCGGTCGGGCCAACCTCGCCCTGGAGCATCATGCCGAGATCGGCCTTGACGTAGGTGCAGACGTCTTCCGAATGTCCGTCGCGCTCCGCATCCATGATCATCTTGCCGGACTTCTTGCGCATGCCGTTCTGCAGCGCATTGGTCTCGGGCAGGCTGCGCGCAAAGTCGAAACACATCAGCAGCTCGTTCAGATTGCCCGGCACGAAGGTTGCCGACACCTTGCGCCCGTTTTCGTGCGCGGTGGCGAGCTCGTGGTAGTTGCGGTTGATCATCTCCTTTTGCAGCAGCATCGCATCCTCTTTCTGGACGTTCTGCGGCTTTTTCTGGCTCTGCGGCATCTGAATCGTCGCCATGCGCTTCTCCTTGGGGTCAGACCCCTGTGGATCACTTTTCCTGGGGTCGCCGACTTTCCGGTGTCATCGAACGAAGTTATCCACAGGGGTCTGACCCCGTTATGCAGCACTCCAAAGTTTGATCGAATCGGCGAAGGTGCCTGCCTGCTCGCGGATCGGCGCCATCTGCCCGGTGTTCTCCGCGTATTTGAACGCGGTGTACGGAACCTTGTGCTTGGCAAGCACCTCCTGCAGCATCGGGCGCTCGAGCAGCGCCGGGTCGCAGAACGAGGGCGCGGCGAAGATCACGCCCTCGGCGCCGCGGCTCTTGACCTGGTGCAGCAGGAACTTGCCCTTGTCCTCGCGCCTTTCGTCGTACTTCGGCGAGGACTGCACCGAATGGTGCAGAAAGGCCTTGGACAACGCCTGCAGAGGATCGCCGTTGGTCGATACCGGGTCGCGCAGCCAGCGCGATACGAGCACGAAATCGTCGTCGACCACGTAGCAGCCGGCCATCTCGATCGACTTGATGAGCGACAACGGCGGCTGCTCGCAGAACGCACCGGTGAGCACGACGCGCGCGTTGTCCTTCTTCGGGCGCTCCTGCGCGCGGACCGCGGCAAGGTAGTCACGCACGAGCTGTGTGTGCTCCTCCGGAGGCAGCACCAACCCGGCGCGCAGCACCAGGTAAACCTCCGAGGTCGGCGCCTGCCAGGGCGCCTGCGCGCGGTACGCGTAGAGCTCAGCGATTGCCGCGCGGTTGTCGTTGTAAACCGCAATCGAGGCGCGCAGCTCGTCGTCGGTGATTGGCTTGCCACGCAGCTTGGC
>JAJDNJ010000026.1 GCA_022340705.1 Betaproteobacteria bacterium | reverse complement strand
AGCGCAAAAGGCCGTCGTCGGCGCGGCGGAACGGCGCGTGCATCGCCGAGGGCCGCAGCCGGTACATCCAGGTCGACAGGTTCTCCGCGCGCGGCGCGGTGAACGCGGTGCCCGAGATCACCTCGGGGTAGAGCCCGAGCGGCGTCTTCTGCGGCGAGTTCTGCTCCTGCGGCAGTGCGCCGGCGATCGCCTCGCTCGAATGCAGGTTCCAGAAGCCGCTCTGGTAGGAGAGCGCCAGGCGCATGGTGCGCAGGCTGCCTTCTTCGACCGTGCCCATCGGTTCCTCCTCAGTCGCGTGGCGCTGTCAGGGCGCATTTTCGCAAAAACCCCGTCGCGCTTTGCGCCCCCCAGCGCGCCGCCCAACCGCGAGACAAAACGGTAAAGCAGCGCCCGATGGAATGCTCTTTTGCTGCGGTGCGCTACTCCGACTGTCCTGAAATTGTAACTACCCAATTTATGGGAATTGACGGCGTGTGAACAATTTCCCAACAATGCGTCGTGAGGAGGCGACGTCCGTTGCCCTCCCGTCGAAGCGACTGGGAGTCCGTCATGAAACGTCTCGTTGTGACCCTGATCGCCGCTGCATTTCCCATGTCGGGCGGCCAACTGCTTGCTCAGTCGATCAAGCCGTCGAACAACGTTTCCGTGGAGCACCAGAGGCTTCGCCTCGCGCAGTCAGGCACAGCGAACAAGAACGCAAAGGGCGGCGGAGGCGCGGGGGCAGACGGCGCCAAGGACGCCGCTTCGGGCGGCGTCGGTACGGGGGCGACGGCCGCGGTTGTCGCGGCGATCGCGATCGGCGCCGCGATCGCTGCGGGCGGCGGTGGCGACGGCGGCACGACGGGAACCACGGGAACCACAGGAACGACGGGCACCACCGCGCCCTAAGTCGCGCCGTACCCGCTCAGTCGAAAGGCCCTGGTCGTTTTGCCAGGGCCTTTTGTTTTGGGTACCCCTTCCGTGATCAATAGAATGAACGGCCGATTCGGAGGGAGGGGGCGGATCGCGCCTCCGGCGCGGTCCCGGCATTGATCGTGAAGCGAATGGTTCGATTACTGGCGGCCACACTGCTGGTGGTCAGCGTCGTGGCGGGCTGCTCGACGGGCTCAGATGCGGTGCTCGACACCGCGCTCAGCATGCGCCGCACCTCGCCCGACACCGCGAAGGTCAACCCGAACTATCGTTACCTGCGCGTCGCGGTCCAGGGGCAGGTCGCGCTGCTCGTCCTCGGCTACATCGAGCCGCACCCGCAGGGCCCGATCGAAGTCTGGTACAGCGCCGAGCGCGAGGTTCTCAAGCTGCAGAACGGCCGCCTGGTCGGCGCGCTTGGCCTGACCACCGAATGGCGGGGCGTCGTGCTGCCCGTGCTGCCCGACTGGGGCGACCTCGTCGCATCCAGCGAGCCGCTGCACTGGACGCGCACGCGCGACGTGATGCCGGGCTACCGCTACGGCGTCGAGGACCGCCTGACGCTCAAGCGCATCGCGCCGGTCGACAACAGCCGTCTCATCGGTATCGACCCGGCGAGCCTGACCTGGTTCGAGGAGACCGATACGCCCTCGCCGGGCGAGGAAGCGCTGCCCACCGTGCGCTATGCGCTCGACCTGCGCGCGATCGCCGAGCCGGTCGTCTACGGCGAAGCCTGCCTGACGAAAGACCTGTGCTTTGCCTGGCAGCGCTGGCCGGTCGCGCAAACGACGGCCGGTGCGCGATGAGGCATCGGCGAAAGCTTCTGGCGCCGCTAGTCGCACTGTTCGTCGCTGCACTCGTCCTCGCTCACAACCACGCGCTTGCGCAGAGTGCGGAGAAAACACCGGCGGCCGGAAAGCGACTGAGCGAATGGCTGCTCGCGCAGCCGGTCGATCCGAACGCGTATCCCCTTGGTCTGAGCTGGCGCGTGCCGGGCGAAGTCGCCGCGCAGCTCGCGCTGCGCCGCGACCTGCTCGCGGCGATCGGCGCGAGCAACGAGGCCGACCCGGCTGCCGCGGCGCGCCTGCGCGACTGGATCGTGACGCTGCCGGTCACCGGGCGCGTGCCGGTGGCGATTGCGGACGCGCGCTGGCTGCAGGCCAATCCGAAGCGCGATCCGGTGATCGCGCCGAACGACACGGTCGTCCTTCCGCAGCGCCCGCATACGGTCACCGTCGTCACCCAGGCCGGCCTGCGCTGCAGCGTGCCGCACGCGGCCGGCTACGAGGCGCGCGCGTACCTCGAAGCCTGCGACCCCGAGCACGCGGGTTCCGCCGACTGGGCGTGGATCGCGCAGCCCGATGGCAGCGTGCAGCGCTTCGGCATCGCGATCTGGAACGGCGGCAAGCAGGACGAGCCCGCGCCCGGCGCGTGGATCTGGGGCCCGTCGAGATCGAGTGGCTGGCGCGAAGCGGTCGGCTCTGACCTGATTCGCTTTCTCGCCACGCAGGGGCCGGCGCCCGATCCGCCGCCTGAGCGCGAAGCGCGAGAAGCGCGCCTTCCGCCAACCCCGCCCGCGCGCAGCGGCCAAGGGCTGAGGCTGTCGGCGAGCGACTGGGGAATGATCGGCCTGATGCAGATGCCCACCGCGCGCATGCGGCCGGCGGGCGATTTTTCGGCGACGCTGAGCTACGCCAACCCGTATATGCGCGGCAACGTCTTCGCGCAGCCGATCGACTGGATCGAAGCCGGCTTTCGCTACATCGACATCCGCAACCGCGCCTACGGCGATCCCTCCTACGCGAGCGACCAGGGCTACAAGGACAAGGGTTTCGACGTCAAATTCCGCCTGTGGAAGGAATCCTACTGGCTGCCGCAGGTCGCGCTCGGCTTTCGCGACTTCGTCGGCACGGGGCTCTTCTCGGGCGAGTTCCTCGCCGCGTCGAAGCGCACCGGCCCGTTCGACTGGACGCTCGGCGTGGGCTGGGGCTACATCGCCGGGCGGGTCGACGCGCGCGATCCGAAGACCGCGTCGCAGGGGCAGGTCGGCAACTTCAACTTCGGCGCCTACTTCAGCGGCCCGGCGAAGGCCTTCGGCGGCGTGCAGTACCAGACGCCCTGGGCGCCGCTCGCGCTCAAGAT